>JBBSCI010000081.1:0-13428 GCA_038250445.1 Candidatus Limnocylindrales bacterium
CGCCTCGGCGAGGTCGCTCTGCTCGACGCCCGCGCCGCGCCGCGCTTCCGCGGCGAGACCGAGCCGATCGACCCGGTCGCCGGCCACATCCCGACCGCCCGCAACGCCCCGACGGACGGCAACCTCCGGCCCGACGGTCGATTTCTGGCGGCCGACGATCTCGCGGCGAGATTCCGTGCCCTCGGCGCCGACGGCCGCGACGGCGACGTGATCACGTCGTGCGGCAGCGGCGTCGCCGCCACCCATAACGCGCTCGCGATGCGCGTCGCGGGGCTCCCCGACCCGATCCTCTATGTCGGCTCGTGGAGCGACTGGTCGACGGCGGGCTATCCGGGCGCCATTGGCGCGGAGCCCGGGGCTCCGCCGGAGGCGTCTGAGGCGCAGCCCGCTCGGTAAGACGCCATCGAGCTGGCGACGGCTTCGGCGGCGACGAGCACGTCCCGGGCGTCCGTCCAGATCCTTCGGACGTCTTCCTCGGTCAGTTCCGGACCGTCCACGGCGTACCGGCCGGCGTACGGGTCCGGCCCGGACTCGAGCAGCCGCAACTCGTCGGTCGGAACCCAGGCACCTGCATCGCAGACCCATCTTCGCTGGCAGGCGAGCCGATAGTCGTCGAGCTGGAACTCGATCGTCCAGTCGATCTCCGTTGGCGTAGTCGGCAGCCCAGTGAGCATGCGATCGCGGTCCTCGTTGCTCAGCAGGGCAAACGCCGGGATTGGTGCGCCGCGCGGGAAGCCGAACGTGAAGAGCCATGCTTCCAGCGCGGCCGTCGTCGGATCGCTCGTGATGTGGACCTTGGCGCCGGGCGGCGGAACCACGAACGACTGGGCCGGGCGCTCCTCGCGCCACTCCTCGTCGCCGGCGTCGCACTGCCTCGGTGGAGGCGGCGGCGCGACCGGTGGGATCGGTGGCGGGACCGGCTCTGGATCCGGGGTTCCGGGCTCCACGGACCCGAGGGGTCCGACGGGCGGCTCGGGCGTCGGTGGCTCCGACGTGGACGCGGGCTCGGGGAACGGCGACTCCGGCGCCGCCGGCGCGGACGCAGTCGGTTTCCGACGGCGACCGAAGAGCAACCAGAACACGATCGCCACCACGACGAGGATGACAAGAATTGCCAGGATCGCCCACAGGGTCCCGATCCCGGATGTCGGCTCGGTCGGACCTGCACCGGGCGATTCAGCCACCGGGGCCGACGCACTCGCCGCCCCGCTCGGGCCGCTCGGAGCCGCCGAAGTGGACGGCGCGACCGAGACGGCAGGGGCATTCTCGAAGTCGACCGACGGGGCGGGGTCGAAGGTGAGAAGCGGCGCTCCGTCCAGGCCGCGAAGCGTGTCGCGCCCGGTGCCGGCCGCGGTCCCGTCGCTCGAGTAGGCATAGACGTCCCAACCGACCGGGTCCGTCTGGATCTCCTTTGCCTTCGGGACGAGCGTGATGAAGTCGTTGTCTCGCCAGAACGATCGAGCATTCGTGGCGAACATCTCGAACTTCCCGTTGACGAAGCTGAAGTAGAGAACGTCCTTCACGCCTCGGTCGTTGCGGGTGATCACCGCATGCGAAGCTCCACCGAACGGCTCGCCGGGGGCAATCGGCGCGGTTTGATACTGCCTGAGGGCGAGAATCGGCCCCCACTCACCGCGTTCCGTCGCCGCGATCGAGCCTGGTGGAGCGGCCAGCCGCTCATAGAACAGGTAGGCGCCTTCGGCGAACGCGCCGTCGTCGCTCCCCGCCTTCGGGCAGGCGACATCGGGGTTGTTGCAACTGAGGACGTCGTCCCGCAGCCAATCGGGCACCGTCGGGAGCCAGACATAGCCGCCTCCGAAGATGTCGTTCACCTGGTCGTTACGGCCCGTGACATCCAGCAGGGCGTCTTTGTCGGTGACGATTGCCTCGCCCATGACGAGCACCGTGCCGTGCTCGTTTGCGAGGCTCTGCATCAGGAGGAACAACGGATCCTCGTCCGCGGCAAGGGCGGCCGGGCCAGTTCCGCGCGGCGCCGCCGTCGTGAGGACGGCCATACCCGCGACCGCGGCCGCAACAACGAACGCCGCGTACCGACGGGACCGGCTGCGTGGTGATCGGGCGAACGAACCCATTCGATCCTCTCAGCTGCCTACGGCAGGCTGCGAATCATGCCCCCGTCGACCGGCAGGATTACCCCGGTCAAGTACGAGGCGGCAGGCGACAGCATGAATGCACCGACCCGCCCAAGCTCGTCGGGATCGCCATATCGCCCGAGCGGGATCCGTCCGATCGTCGCCTGCTGGACTTCCTCGACCGTCGTGTTCGTCGCCTCGGCTCGGCGAGCGTCCAGCGTCTTCATTCGATCAGTGCCGAACCGGCCCGGAGCGAGACCGTTGATCCGGATCGGGGCGATCTCCGCCGTCAGGCTCTTGATCAGGCCGGCGAGTCCCGGCCGGAGGACGTTCGACGTGATGAGGCCCGCGATCGGCTCGCGCACCGACGACGACAGGATCACGAGGATCGACGGGTCGCGCCCTTCGCGAAGGTGCGGCAGCGCCTCGCGGATCAGCCGGATCGAGCTCATCAGCGTCCCTTCGATCGCCTTGGCCCAGGCCGCGTCATCGACGTCCGCGAATGTGCCGGGCGGCGGTCCGCCGCTGTTGACGAGGACCCCGTCGAGACCACCGAGGGCCCCGACGGCGGCGCGGACCGCCCTGGCCGGCCCATCCGGGTCAGAGACATCGGCCGCGATGGCGTAGCCGCCGATCGCTTCCGCGGAGGTGCTCAGCGCGTCAGAGGCGCGCGCCGCCAGCGCCACTTGCGCCCCATCGCTCGCGAGCGCCCGTCCGATCGCCGCACCCAGCCCGCGACTGCCGCCCGTCACGAGGAATCGCCGGTCCGTGAGTCCAAGGTCCATGCGCAAACTCTAGCGGCCCTGATAAGTCGCAGCTACGACGCGTCTGCGACGATCGGACGATGACGTCCAAGGAACGACCCGCAGACCGCGGCCGACGACGCGGCGAGCGCCTTCGAGACGAGCTGCTTCGCGAGGCACACGAAGGCCGCGTCACTCGGAATCTCAGCCAACAGCTCGTTGGTAGGGCCATCGGACTCTCGGATTCACAGGTCAGTCGGATCGAGCGGGGAGGCCATCCGGACGTCCCGTTCGTCGTTGTCGCACAACTGCTCGGTGTCGTCGGACTGCAGTTGTCCGCTCGCGCCTATCCAGTTGGTGGCGGGATCCGCGATGCGGCGCAGGTCGCTCTGATCGACAGACTCCGCAGTCGGGTATCCGCCGGCTTCGTTTGGCGGACCGAGGTCCCGATGCCAATAGAACGCGACCTCCGCGCCTGGGATGCTGCGCTATTCAAGCCGATGCTCAGGATCGCGATCGATGCCGAAACGAGGCTGCGCGACGTCCAAGCGGTCGATCGCCGCATCATGCTGAAGCTCCGAGACTCCGGGTTCGATCGCGCCCTCATCCTCGTCGCGGCCACCCGATCCAATCGGCTGGCTCTGAGGGAGTTCGGCCCGAATCTCCGAGCCAACTACCCGATCCCGTCGGCGGTGGCGCTGCGGGCGCTCGTCGCGGGCGAGGACCCAGGAGGCAACTCCATCGTTGTCCTCTAGGGCAAGATCCCCGCCACGCGGGAGTATCGGACGCCGAGAAGTCGTGCACGGCAGGTTCGTCCCGCGACAGAGGAACAGTCGACCGACTTGGCGGCTGAATCGGTCGATTCATCCCCTGCTACAACACGGGCAGACAGATTCACCCGGTTCGATGTCGCGTACTCCCGCCACACGGGAATCCGGGGGCTGGGCACCGCACCGCGCACCGCGCCGCGGAGGCTGGGCACCGCGCCGCGGGATTGGGCACCGCGCCGCCGCCGGCGGCCACCCGCTCCCGCTACTCCAGGTAGTCCTTGAGCTTGCGGCTCCGGGATGGGTGGCGGAGCTTGCGGAGCGCCTTCGCCTCGATCTGGCGGATCCTCTCGCGGGTCACGTTGAACTCCTTGCCGACTTCCTCGAGGGTTCGGGCACGGCCGTCCTCGAGGCCGAATCGGAGCTGGAGCACACGCCGTTCGCGACCGGTCAGCGAGTCGAGGACCGCCTCGACCTGTTCCTTGAGCAGCTGGTGCGAGGCGGCCTCGGCTGGTGCCAGCGCCCCGCGATCCTCGATGAAGTCGCCGAGGTGCGAATCCTCTTCTTCGCCGATCGGCGTCTCGAGCGAGACGGGTTCCTGCGACACCTTGATGATCTCGCGGACCTTCTCGGGCGTGACCTGGACCTCCTGGCCCTTGGACATCGCCTCGGCGATCTCCTCGACCGTCGGCTCGCGACCCAGCTCCTGGAGCAGCTGCCGCGAGACGCGGATGAGGCGGTTGATCGTTTCCACCATGTGGACCGGGATCCGGATCGTCCGGGCCTGGTCCGCGATCGCGCGGGTGATTGCCTGGCGGATCCACCACGTCGCATAGGTCGAGAACTTGAAGCCCTTCTCGTAGTCGAACTTCTCGACCGCCCGGATCAGGCCGATATTCCCTTCCTGGATGAGGTCCAGGAACGACATCCCGCGCCCGATGTACTTCTTCGCGATCGACACGACGAGTCGGAGGTTCGCCGACGTGAGCTGCTCGCGCGCGTCCCGCCCGATCCGCACCAGCTCGCCCTTGCGATGGGCCAGCTTCGTGTTGAGCGGCACCTCCGGGTCGAACCCGAGCCGCTTCATCAACTCGGCGTCCTTGCTCGCCGTGATCCAGCGCTCGAGCGCCGGGTACGCGACTTCGTCCCGAGACCAGGTGTGGATCGCCTGGAGACCGACGTTGTCGCGCGAGTCGAGATCGCCGTTGTGCACGGCGAGGTAGGCCCAGTCGAGGAGCGTCAGCAGCGAGTCAGGATCGAGCTTCTCGTTGTAGGCGTGGACGCGCTTCTTCGCTTCCTTGAGCAGCTCCTTCGTTCCGTCGGACTGGGCGTCCTTGCCCGCCCGAACCAGGTGGAAGTCCGGTGTTGGGACGAGCAGGTCGGCTGCCGCCTTGTCCATGACGGCGGCTCGGATCAGCGTGTGGGCCTCATCGCCGAACGGCAGGCGGTGCTGCTGCTTAAGCGTCCGGGTCTTGCGTTCCGTGTCGTGGAGCGTCCACTCGTGGAGCGAGACGATCCCCTTCCACGGCGCCTCGACCAGCTGTTCCCCGAGCTCGATCGCCTTGGCCAGGACGACCTCTTCCTCGGCGGTCAGCAGGGCGACCTTGCCGATCTCCTTGAGGTACATCCGAACGGGATCGTCGATCCCGATCATGTCGGCCGAGATCGCGTCCAGCTCTTCGGCGGTCGGCTCGTCGACCTCCACCGGATCCAGTTTCGCGGGCGCGTCGACCGGCATCTTGTTGTCGACGACCTCGCCGTTCTCGCCGACTACCTCAACGGCGACGTCTCCGCCATCGGACTCGTCTCCGCCGAGCTCGAGATCGTCGTCATCGTCATCCTCGACCTTCGGCAGGGCGACCTTGGCCGCCCGCAGGCCGCGCGTGGCGAGCTTGGCCTCTTCGACATCGGCGCGGGCGCGCCGGGGACGGGTCAGAACGGCTTCGACGAGCTGCTTATCCAACGGATCAGGCACGGGTACCTCCGGTCATGCTCGGACTAGGACGGTGGCCTGCTCGATCTGGCGGTCGACCGATCGACGGGCTTCGTTGTTCTGGAGTTGAAAGGTGACGAGCTGACCGACGGTTTCGCGATCGCCCCGCGCCTCGGCGGCCAGGAGCTCGCCACCGACCCAATCGGCGCGCTCGTCGAGCCGCTGCCGCTCGAGCTGGAGCAGGCACCGATCAACGGCGTACATGATCCGCTCCGACGTCACGAGCGCGAGGTCGGGAGACGGCTTCGCGAGAATCGCCTGGGCGGTTGCCCTCGTCTCGTCGTCGAGCGCCGCCATCAGCGCCGACATCGAGAACGGCGGCCGGATCCCCTGGTCGTTCGGTGCGCGCTGGAGGACGATCGCCCGGAACAGCTCGCGGGCCGGTGTCGACGGCAGCTGGTCAGGGCCGAGCTCGTCGACGACGCGCACCTGCTGATCCGGAGCGAGGAGCAGAAGGCGGAGCAGCTCCTCCTCGACCGGCGAGATCGCGGCGAGGATCCGGTCGATCGGCAGCGCATCGGCCGAGGCGAGGACCGCGTCCGCGGTGATCCGACCCTCGACAGACGCGCCGCCCGGCGGGGGACGCCGGTGGAGGACCTCGAGCACGGACCGCTCCTCCACGCCCGAGACGTTGTGGATCTTCTGGAGGTAGGCGTCGCGCATGACCGGGTTCGGGATCGCCCGAAGGGTCGGCGCGATCGCATCGACGAAGCGGGCCTTGCCACCGGGCGTCTTCAGGTCCACCTGCCGAGCGTGGAAATCGATGAGGTAGTCGACGATCGGCTCGGCCGTCCGGACCTCCTCGCGCCACCGATCAGGCGTCTCGCGGACGACCTCGTCGGGGTCCTTGCCGTCGGGCAGGCGAACCACCCGAACCTCGTCAAGCTCGACGCCGTCGCCCGTGGCGGCCAACTGGCCGATGAGTGCCTCGAGCGTGTTCACGCCGAAGGTCCCGGCCTTCTCGCCGGCGGCATCGACGTCGTAGGCGAGGGCGATCTTCTTCGCATAGCGAGTAAGGAGGCCGACCTGGCCGGCTGTCAGCGCCGTCCCGAGCGACGCAACGACGTTCTCGAACCCCGCCTGATGGGCCATGAGCGCGTCGGTGTAGCCCTCAACGATCACCGCCTGGCTCGACTTGCGGATCGGCCCCTTCGCCTTGTCGATGAGATAGAGCGTCCGGCTCTTGTCGAACAGCGGTGTGGCCGGGGAGTTCAGGTACTTGGGGCCGTGGTCGGCGCCGTCGTTGGTCGCCGCGGCGAGGATCCGGCCACCCAGACCGACCGGTGACCCGTTCGTGTCGCGGATCGGAAAGATGACCCGCTCGCGGAAGCGGTCGTAGACCCCTCCCCTGCTCGACTGGCGGGGCTGGGCGAGCCCGACCTCGACGAGCTCATCGGCCCGCACGTTCCGCTTGGCGGCGAGCTGGCGGAACAGTGTGTCCCAACCACCCGGCGCGAAACCGAGCTGGTGCCTGGCGATCGTCTCGTCGGTGAAGCCGCGGCCGCGGAGGTAGTCGAGTGCCGGCGCGCCCGTCTTCGAGCCTGTGAGCACCGCGTGGTAGAAGGCGATCGCGCTCTCGAGAACGTCGCGGAGGCGCTTCTTGTGGGCATCCTCGCGAGTCGTCCGCTCGTCGAGCTCGACGCCGGCCTTCGTCGCGAGAACCTTCAGGGCCTCGGGGAATGACAGGCCGTCGCGCTTCATGACGAAGCTGAAGATGTCGCCGCCCTCGCCGCAGCCGAAGCACTTCCATGAGTCGCGAGCAGGGGTGACCGTGAACGACGGCGTCTTCTCGCCGTGGAAGGGACAGAGACCCTTGTAGGTGGTACCGGCCTTCTTCAGCTGGACCGACTCACCGACGACATCGACGACGCTGAGCTTGTTCTTGACCTCGGCTGCGACGCCGACCGCCAAACCGACCTCCCGGCCCGGGGACTCCGCCCCGAGCTTCCTGCGCGTCCGACCTGACGCGCTGCGGGGTGCCCGGCCCGCCTCGACCACCCGGACATGGATAGGGGCTTGTCAAGTCTTGACAAGCCGTCTCGGCCTAGTCTAGCACCACTATGTCAAGACTCCCGGGGGGTATTGACAGGTCAGATGTGCGCTACCGCAGCCGCGATGACAACGAGGGCTTCGTCCACCGTCGACTCGGTCGTCCGGTGGCTCAGGATGCAGGCGCGCAGCCAGATCGTCGCCGGCTCGTCCGAGCGCTGTAGCGACGTGCTCGAAAGGAAGACTTTGCCGGACTCGTTGGCAGCCTCGAGCAGGCGCTCGTTCGCGTCATTGTCTCTGCCACGCAGCCGAAAAGTCACCGCTGAGAGCGCCGGCCGCCACGGCAGCTCGAAACGGTGGTTCGCTCGAAGGCCGGAATCGAGACGAAGAGCGAGCCGTCGACACAAATCAAGCGCTTCGACGAACGGCTCCCAGCCGTAGAGCTTGAGGGCCATCCAGATCCGAAGTCCGCGGCACGGTCGAGTCAGCTCAAGCGAGTAGTCGCTGAAGTCCGGAACCTCGTCGTCCGGTCGGAGATCGTCGAGGTAAGCGGCGTCGGCAACATGGGCCTCACGGAGGTGGTGCCCATTCCGGACGAGGATGCAGCCCGTGCCCGGCGGCATGAACATTCCCCTTATGCGGGTCGACCGTGATCGAGTCCGCGTCCGAGATCCCCGCGAGCGCGTCCCGACCGTGTTCGGTCAGGAAGAAGAAGCCACCATATGCCCATCGACGTGGACCCAGAGGCCCTCGCGGTGGGCGACGTGGACGATCGAGGCGATCGGGTCGACGGCGCCGGTGTTGATCGTGCCGGCGTTGGCGATTACGAGGAACGGTCGCTCGCCCGCCTGACGATCGTCGCGGATCCGGCGCTCGAGGGCGCCCACGTTCATCTCCAAGCTATCGTTCGTCGGGACGACCGAAGTACTGGCTGGCTCGAAGCCAGCCACGTGGAGCGCTCGCTCGATGGAGTGGTGGGTCTGATCCGTGAGGTAGACCCGGCCCTGAGCGTGGTTCGAGCCGAGGATCGCGTAGCGGGCCGCGACGACGCCCGCGAACGATGCGAGCGAGCCACCGGACGTGAAGGTCCCGCGTGCTTGCGCCGGGTAGCCGAATGCGTCTGCGACCCATCGAAGCGCGTTCCACTCGAGCTGGACCAGCGCCGGCGACGGCCACCACAGCCCGACGTATCGGCTCAGGATTGCGCCGAGGAAGTCCGCGACGGCAGCTATCGGCAGGCCTACGGGCGGGACATAGCCAAAGAACCCGGGATGGAGCTGGTTGAACCCCACCCCGGCCGCCTCGTGGAGGGTCGCGAGCAGGTCGTCCAGGCCGGCCGGCGACGGTGAGGTCTCGGCGAGGCCACGAGCAACGGTTTCAGCCCCCTTCGTCGTCGACGCCCTCGAGGTCAGGATTCCTTCCCGCACCTCCACGGCAAACGTCGAGATGGCCTCCATGATCGCGCGCATCTCAGCGGGCGTCGGCTCAAGGACCGTCGCCTTGTCGGGCGTCACATCCTCTCCCTTCCAATGGCGCTCGTGCTCGGATCGGCAGGATCGACCGCCATCCCCGACCGGCGATGCCCTACTTGCTGTCAACCGGCGTGAGCGTGACGAAGGTGTCGACGCCCAAAGCCGCCATCATCGGTCGCACGTAGCGCGGCAACAGCGCTCGGCCGGGATCCTCGACGACGTAAGGATCAGCCACTCGGATGCGCCGACGCCTTATCCGTAGTTCCGCCCCACCGGCCGCCTTCACGTTCTTGACCCCCTGCGTGGCGGGCCCGTACATCTGGGCGACGACGTGGTCGCGACCATGCCGGAAGACCTTTACCGGAATCTCGTAGCGGCGACCCGAGGATCGTCCCCGGTACGACAGCAGGGCGAATCCGGGTAGCCAGGCCAGCACGTGCCCGCTGATCGGATTGAAGCCTCGGACGGTCAACGAACGAAGACGGCTCACGCGGCTCATTCGATGCACCTCCGCGTTCGATCGTAGGCGTGAGCCGTCTCGCTGAAGTCTCGGGAATCGCCCAGCAGCTTCTAGGCCGACCGGGTCACGGGATGATGAGGTGGACGGGGTTGCCGCGGATCGCGACTTTCCAGGTGGTGACGTCGTTGGACGTGCCCGTTCCGTTCATCGAGTAGCGGATCTTCCACCAGCCATCCTGCTCGGCGGTGTAGCCCGAAGGGATCGGAATCGTGATCGTCAGCCAGCAGCCGTTGTAGGTGCCCGGGGTGGCGCCGACGTTGGTCTGGATGGACGGAGCGTCGTCGCCTCGCAGGCTGTTGCAGCTGGCGGCCGAACCGTTCGTCGTCCCCCTTGCGGCGGTGTAGTCGAGGGGTACCGATGACCATCCGCCGGAGTTCGGAACCAGGATCTCGAGCGACGCCCTCAGCGGGTTCGTGTCGCCCGGGTCCCAGAGCTTGATCTCGACGGTCTTGCCGGCGTGAACGGCGTCGATCTGGGCGAGATAGAACTCCGACTGGACCGTCGATCCGTTCGCCGACAGCGGGGTGAATGCCTGCATGGCGCCGATGCCGTAGATACGGGCACCGGTAGTGTTGACGTAGAGTGCGAAGCTGTTCTCGCCGTCTGTCCCTTTCTGGGCGTCGACATTGTCCGGATCAGTCGAGGTCGTGTGGACGCGATAGATCGTGCCGTTCGGTCCGCCGCTCAGACCCGACGCGAGCAGGTACCACTTGTTGTGGAAGTCGCGGCCATCGCCGTAGGTCGAGTCGGTGTTGTAACGGCATTGGGCCGGTGATCCGCTCGTCGTCCCGCCCATCGTCGTATCGGATGCGACGGTGTTCCGGAAGAGGCCGTCCGACGTCGCGATCGGGTCGCCGTCATCGTCGCGGTCGTAGAGCGTGCCCTTAGTGTCGTAGAGCTCGAAGAACGAGCTCACTGGGTCGCCAGCGCCGGCAAACCAGCGGTCGCCGGTGCCCCTATTCACGGATGTCGCGCAGAAGACCGGGTCAAAGACGTAGACGGAGCCGCCGGACGAGTTGGGCGGCATCTCGACCGCGTAGTTGTAGTAGTCGTCGGCGTTGTAGGCCGTATTGGTGTCCGATGTGTTGTCGTCGTAGAACGGCTGGTAGGCGTCGCCGTTGACATTCTCGGCGCCTTCGGTGTTCATCGTTCCCCAGAAGCCGCGAGCGTTCAGGTCAACGCCATCAGCCATGCTGCAGGCCAGGACACCGGGACAGGGCAAACCGGGGCCCTTGAGATCCGCGTCTGGCAGGTTCCTTGTGACGGTCTGGACGGTCGGGGTCGTGCGCGTGACGTCGTATAGGGCCTGGACGCGGATGCGGTCGACTCGAACCTGCGGGCCCGAACCGCACGGGATGTTCGCGGTGAGCCGCAGCCGGAACCTCGTATTGCCCAGGTCGTCGCCGGTCCAAATGTGGGACGGGGATGCGAGGGGCCAGGCACTCATGCTCGTGGTGCTGCCGATGTTGAAGTCGGCCGACGGCGACGGCCCGAGATCGCCGGTCGCCGGCGCCCGGTTGTTCGCCGTGGCGGTCGTCCAGTGGATTCCGGCGTCGTACGACAGGGCCACCTGGATGGAGGCGCCCGCGCAGGCTGACGTGACGTGGGCGTCCGTCAGCTCGACGAGGATCCCGTTGACGTCGTCGGCCCGATCCGTGGCGGGATTCAACGCGTTCAGCAGGTCGAAGTTGCTCCACTGCTGGTTGTCGCCGTCGGCGTCCGCCTCGGCGTAGACGTTGTCGTTCCCATTGGCCGCATTGGCAAGCGTCCCGCTCGTGGAGGTCCATGCAACAGGAGCCACGCCAAGCGATGAGGCTGCCACCGTGAAGCCGGAGTCGCCCGCCGGATGCGTAATGACATCGACGGTCTCCGTCGAGGTCTCGGTAAGGCCTCGGACCTCGCCGAAGACGCCGTAGTAGTTCTCCGGACTGCCCATCGGGACGGGCAGGACGTACTCCGCCTTCGCGTTCCGGGTCGACATGATCTGGTTGATGCCGAGCAGTCGCATGAAGAACGTGTCGACCGGTGCCGAGATCGTGACGGCGAGGCGACGCCCGGTCACGGTGGGCTCCTGGGCCGTTGTGATGGTGATCGACCCGCCGTCCGGATACCCGTTCTTCTTCGCCTCGGCCAGGGCCAGGATGTAGGCGCCACCCGGCCCGTCCGGGTTCGTCGGCAACTGGACTGCGCCGGCCATGGCGGCCGCGTCGGCAGCGCGCTGAATTCGGAGCGAGCTGACCCAGTACCACGACACGTCGATGACGAGGGCGACCATGCCCACGAAGACGAACAGCGCCATGACGAACAGGATCAGGATCTGGCCGCGCGAGCGCTCAGCCTTGTGCGCCTTCTGCACCGTTGCCCCCTCGTTTATCGACCGCGCGGCTCATCCCTCGCGGGTGTTCGATCGATCCAAACGGGGGGCCGCAGACAGTACGGGGTGCGCCCGCGTTCTGGTCCCCCATTAGTACTAGGACGCTAGGTACGGAACCTTGCGGTGAACCTTGAATCGGTGCCCGCTGGCACTTGCCGGACCGGTAGCGGTGCGCCACCGCACAATTTGCCCGTGAGGTGACATCTGACTGGCTCGCCACGTTTCGTGGCATCCTTCGCCTGCGCCTAGCTCGGCGCTGACAGGAGCGCCCACTCCCCCATGACTTCGACGGACGGCCTCGCCCTGGCAACGCGCGGGCTTGAGAAGCATTACGGAAAGCAGACCGCGCTGGCGGGCCTCGACCTATCGGTGCCGTCGGGCGTCGTCTACGGATTTCTTGGTCCCAACGGCGCCGGCAAGACAACGACGATGCGGCTGCTGACCGGCCTGATCCACCCCGACGGCGGGACGATCGAACTCCTGGGACGGCCGTTCGGCAGGCGAGATCGCAGGCGTCTCTACGAGGTCGGCGCGCTCATCGAGTCGCCGTCGTTCTACCCCTACCTGTCGGCGCGCGAGAACCTTCGCGCCCTTGCCGCGACCGGCGCGCCGACGCCGAAGCACCGGATCGAGGAGCTCCTCGAGTTCGTCGGCCTTCGCGATCGCGCTCGTGACCGCGTCCAGACCTACTCGCTCGGGATGAAGCAGCGGCTCGGCATCGCCGCCGCCCTGCTCAGCGACCCGCGCCTGCTGCTCCTCGACGAGCCGTCGAACGGGCTCGACCCGGCCGGGATCGTCGGGATGCGCGAGACGCTCAAGCAGCTGGCTGCCTCGGGCAAGACCGTGTTCGTCTCGAGCCACGTCCTCGGCGAGGTGCAGCAACTGGCCGACGTCATCGGGATCATCGCCGCCGGGCGACTCGTCCGCGAGGGCCCGATCGAGGAGCTCCTGCAGGGCGAAGGCATCGTCCGGGTGAGGGTCGGTCCCGCCGAGGTCGAGGCGGCGACCGCGGTCGTCCGCGGCCTGGCCGGCGGTGAGGGCGTTGCCCGGGTCGCCGGCGAGGACGGCTGGCTGACGGTCCGGATCGAGCCCGATCGCGCGGCCGAGGTCAACCGGGCGCTCGCCACGGCCGGGATCTACGCCTCCGGGCTCGAGACTGGCAGCGACCTCGAGGAGCTGTTCCTCGACCTGACGCGCGACGAGCCGTCGGGCGGTGGCGGCGGCGAGAAGCCGATCCTCGGCGTTCCGATCGCGAGGGTGCCGCCCGGGTGGGGCAACGCCGGCGGTACGGGCACCGGCGGAGGCGCGGCATGAAGCTGTTCGTCGCCGGCATCCGCAAGCTGATCCGCAGGCCCGCCACGTACATCACGTTCGGTCTGCTCGTTGGCCTCCTCGCGCTCATCCTGCTCGCTGTCGGGGCGACCGCCGGTCGACCGGAAGCCGGGGCGAACGGACAGGCGGGACTCCTGCTTGTGAC
>JBBSCI010000082.1:0-13405 GCA_038250445.1 Candidatus Limnocylindrales bacterium
ACCAGCTGGGCCTCGACCAACCGCTGATCGTCCAACTGGGCGCCTATGTCGGTCGAGCGATCCGCGGCGACCTGGGTCACTCGTTCAGCCAGAACACGGATGTCCTGCCGCTGATCCTGCAGCGGTTCCCGGCGACTCTCCAGCTCGCACTCGCGGGCCTGTTCATCGAACTGATCATCGGCGTGCCGCTCGGCCTGCTCGCGGCCACCCGGCGCGGCAGTTTCGCCGACCGGGGAGCGACGATCATCTCGATCGTCCTCGTCTCGGCGCCGTCGTTCTGGGTCGGCCTCCTGCTGATCCACTACCTCGGGTTCTTGCCGCACACGGTCCTCGGCATCGACGTGTTCCCGATCGGCGGGTACAAGGCGTTCGACCTTCGCTACCTCTTCCTGCCGGCACTGACCGTCGGGTTCGCGGGGGCCGCCTACTACACCCGGCTGACCCGGGTGACGATGCTCGAGGAGCTGCACCGGGACTACGTCCGCACGGCCCGGGCGAAGGGCCTCCCGGACCGGAGCGTCAACTGGAAGCACGCCTTCCGGAACGCGGTCGGACCGATCATCACCCAGGTCGGGTTGGACCTGGGGTTCTTCCTCGGCGGCGTCGTCGTCGTCGAGCAGATCTTCAGCTGGCCCGGGATCGGCAAGCTGGCGGTCGATTCGATCCGGACGGCGGACGTCCCGCTGATCATGGGCACGGTCCTCTTCGCGACGCTCTGCATCGTGCTCGCGAACCTCGTCGTCGATGTCGCCAACGCGATCATCGATCCACGGATCCGGATCTAGGAGCTAGGAGTGGCAATCGATGACCTACTCGATCGTCGCCCGTGACAACGCCAGCGGCGACCTCGGCGTCGCGGTCCAGTCCAAGTTCCTGGCCGTCGGTGCCGTCGTACCGTGGGCGCAGGCGGGAATCGGTGCCGTCGCGACCCAGGCATTCGCCAACGTCACGTTCGGGTTAGACGGTCTCGCCGCACTGGCCGCCGGCGCGGCGGCCCCCGAGGCCCTCGAGCGGCTGATCGCCGGCGACGAGTTCCGCGCCGAGCGGCAGGTCGGCATCGTGGACGCGTCCGGTCGAGGCGCCAGCCACACCGGTCAGCGCTGCTTCCGCTGGGCGGGCGGCCGGGTCGGCCAGGACTACGCGGCGCAGGGAAACATCCTCGCCAGTGCCGCGGTCGTCGACGGCCTCGCGGACCGGTTTGTCGCTGGCGGGCTGCCGTTCCCGGAGCTCCTCGTTGCCTGCCTCGCCCAGGCGGATCTCGCCGGTGGCGACCGGCGCGGGCGCCAGTCCGCCGCCCTGCTCGTGGTTCGGGCCGGCGGGGGCTACGGCGGCGGCAACGATCGCTGGATCGATCTCCGAATCGACGATCACGACGATCCGATCGGCGAGCTCAGCCGCATCCTCGCCCTGCAACGGCTCTATTTCGACCGGCCGGCGGTCGAGGATCTCGTGCCGATCGATGCGCGGCTGGCGGTGGAGCTCCGAACGCTGCTGGTGTCGCTCGGCGCCGCTCCGAGCGGTCCACTCGGGGCGACCTACCAGCCGATGTCGGGGGACGGCACGGCCGACGAGCCGCGGCCGACGATCGGGACGGCCCGGGACCTGCCCGATGGCTGGGACCTCGACTGGCAGGGAGCGCTGGTCAACTGGATGGCCGTCGAGAACCTGGAGGAGCGGACCGCGGCGGCAGGTTGGATCGACCCGCGCGTGGTCGACTTCATTCGGCGACGGGCCCAGCCGCACATGGGACACTAGGCCGCGCGGGCCCGTCAGCGTTTCGCCAGCTGGCTCAGTTCGGAGGCCGCCGGTGGCTCGGCCCCGGCCCGCGTCGTCGTCAGGCCGGCGACGGCGATCGCGATGACCGTGGCCGTGATGAGCAACTCGCGCTGGCCGGCATCGTCGCGCCGCAGGCCGGCTCCAATCCACGCCGATAGGAAGCCGCCGCCGAACGCATCGCCGGCGCCGACAGTGTCGACGACGCTGGTCGGGGGGATCGCCAACTTGTCGATCGCGTCCGCCGACACGATCCGGACGGGGCGCCCACCATCGGTCAGGAGAACTGCCCCCGGGCCAGCGGCCAGCAGGTCGCGCGAGGCGCGGCGGGGCGAGACGCGGGGCCGCAGATACGCAAGGTCCTCCACGCTCGCCTTGACGATGTCGGTCCTGACGAGGACGCGGTCGATGCGGGCTCGGTACGCGGCTGGGTCGGCGATCGCGCTCGGCCGGCAGTTGAGGTCGAGCATCACGAGCACATCCGGTCCGGCCGAGACAGCGATCGTCTCGATCGTCGTGGCCACCGGCTCGACGACGAGCCCGAGCGTCCCGACATGAAAGGCGACGGTATCGGCCGGCAGGCCGCCGGGGAGATCGGCCGGGACCAGGCCGGCCGCAGCGCTACCATCGAGGTTGAACTCGTACGTGGCAACGCCGTCTCGATCGACCAGCGCATGGGCGATCGGCGTGGGATCGTCGGTCGGGACGACGAGCGTTGTATCGACGCCGTCGGCCACGAGGCGTGATCGGAGCAGGACGCCCCGATCGTCGTTCGACAAGCGGCCAAGGAAGGCGACCAGACCGCCGAGCCTGGCGATCGTCCGGGCGACGTTGTACGGGCCGCCGCCGGGGACGTCGACGACCCGGCCGTCGGCTGACTCGATCCGATCGATGAGGGCTTCACCCGCGACGACGATCATCCCGGCATCGTCGGAGCGCGCCTCAGCAGCTGCGGTTGCGGGCGAAGACGATGTTGGGGCCGCCGTTCAACGCGAACTCCTGGACGAATTGGACTCTCGTCTTGAGGCAGTTGTCGGTCACCCGGTGGCCGTCCCCCGCGATGGCGAAGAACGTCCGCATGTCGGTGGCCTTGTTCTGCCGGGCGAGCGTCCGCAGGGATCCGGTGTTGAGCGCGATCGCATAGTCGACGCCGCCCATGCCGTCACCGAAGAACGTGTTCTTGTCGATGATCGCGTCGTGGGCGTTGCCGACCTCGATGCCCCAGTGCGGCGTTCCACGCAGGTCGAACGTGTTGTAGCGGATCAGGGCGTTGTCCGTCTCGGGGATGCTCATCAGCACGATCCCGCCCTTGATCCTGTTGCTCTCGACGATCGCGCCCTTCGACTGCTTGAGCTCGATCCCGAACCAACCGATGTCGCCGGCGCCCTGGTTGATCGTGTTCTTGCGGATGATCGGGCGGTAGTTCTGGACACCCCCGTGGCCGCCGCCCTCGTTGCCGCGCGACGTGATCGGAGATACCTGGTGGGTCCTGGTCTGGACGATGTTGTTCCCCCGAACCAGGGTGCGATCCGCACCCACGCCTTCGCTCCAGATCGAGACCGCGCTCCCGAGCATGTATTTGAACGTGTTCGAGAGGATTCGCGAGCGATCGACGCCGTAGACGCCGACCCCAGTCCCGCCGCCGAGGAACCTGACCGACTGGACCGTCACGTCGTGGGCCCGGATCTCGACCGATGCGGTCCATCGATCCACGCCTGTTCGGATGCTGATCCCGTTGAACAGCTTCACCCCGGCACCAGTGATGTACACGGAACCCGTGAGCTTCGCGGCGTCGTCGAGCTTCCAGGTCTGACGCGGTACGCTTGCGTGGAGGCTACCTGAGTACGTCCCGGCCGGGAAGCAGACGATGCCACCGGCCCCGGCCGCGTTGCGCGCGCTCTCGACGGCCGCCGCCGAGAAACCCTTGACGGTCCTGGTACATGGTCCAGCCACGGACGCGGCGGTGGCACGCGCCGGCGCAGGCTTCGCGACCGCCGCAGACGCTGCCATGGGCGGCACGAGGAGGATCGCGGTTGCCACGATCGCGAGCACGAGGGATAGGCGACGAGGGCGACGTGGAGCGCGCGCGGCGCCGTCGACGCCGAATCGGGTGTCTGTCATGTTCCACTCTCCGTTGGGCGCGGTGACGGCCGCGATGCCACCGGCGAAGGGTCCGCACCTCCCGGGATGCGGGCGGCCTCCTGCCTCGGCGAGCCTCGTGGCGCATCCAACGTGACAACACGTACCGGTCTGCCCGCCGCACCACCTGGGTGACAGAACGAAGCGGGGCCCGGCCCGGAACCGATCGCTGGGGGTCATCGGTGGAGTCCGGTGGACTGCGGTCAGGTTACCAAGGTCGCGCAAGTCCGACCAGGCAGGGCACAGGTCGTCACCATCCAGCGGAACAGAGGGCCCCGGTCGCGCGTCACACGAACGACGCCGGGCGGTCACTGGCAGGCTGATCGACCGTCCGGCGTCACCACGCCCGAGCATCCAGCTCCGGCGCTAGACTCGGAGCGACGGCCCACGCCGACGCACCGCAGCTTCCCACCTGGAGACACCCCGACATCGTGCACGCCCGCCTGGTCCGGCCCGACACCACCACCACCGACCCGCGCCGCCTCCTCGCTGCGATCCTGTCGGCCGTCGTGCCGGGCCTCGGCCAGGCGTTCAATCGCCGTCAGCGACTGGCTGCCGTCTTCCTGATCCCGTCTCTCATCCTGATCGCTGCCGGCTGGTTGCTGCTGCAGCTGAACACCTCGTCGATGCTCCTCGCCCGCGCCGTCGTGCCGGGGACGCTCCAGCTGCTCCTGATTCTCAACGTGCTCGTTCTCGTCTGGCGGTTGGTCGCGACGTTCGAGGCGTTTGTCGATCGGCGGTATCCGGGCAAGCCAGGCCGCCTCGGCGGGGTTGGTGTGGCGATCGTCCTCGTTCTTGTCGTGCTGCCGCACCTCGCGGCCCACGTGTACGGCGTGAGCGCCTCCTCGAATTTCGGGCGGATCTTCGGAGGCGCGGCGACCGGCGGGCCCGACGACGACCCAGGCTCGTCCGGCGGCCCGACGCCGGGGTCCCAGGAGCGGGTGAACGTTCTCCTGATGGGGATCGATTCGGGTCCGACCCGCACGCAGGCCCTGACCGACTCGCTGATCGTCATCTCCCTCGATCCGGTCGGGCGGACGGTCTCGATGGTCTCGATCCCCCGCGACCTCGTCGACGTCCCGCTCGGTGACGGCAACAAGTTCGCTCCCAAGATCAACTCGCTCCTGGGGTATGCGAACCGCCACAAGTCGGAGTTTCCGCAGGGCGGCACGCGGGCACTCGAGGACGCCATCGGCGCGCTCCTCGGGGTCCCGATCCACTACTACGCCAAGGTCGACCTGGGGGGCTTCGTGAAGATGGTCGACGCGGTGGGCGGGGTCGACATCAACGTGGTCAAACCGCTATCGGACCCGAATTACGGCGGGTTCGGAGTGGGTCCGGGCTGGTCCATCAAAGTCGGCCGGCATCACCTCGACGGGGCGAACGCGCTCGCGTACGCACGGATCCGGAAATCGGCCGGCGAGAGCGACTTCACCCGGGCCGAACGCCAGCAGGAGGTCCTGATCGCGCTCCGCGACCGGGCCGTCGCTGGTGGCAACTTCCTGTTCACCCTACCGACACTGCTGAGCGCGGTCGGCGACACGGTTCGCTCGGACATGCCGCCGGAGCGCATGCCGGAGTTCGCGGCATTGGCCGAGGAGATCGGCGGCGATCGAACGACCCAGGTCGTCATGACCTCTCCGATGGTCAAGTCGGGCGGCAGGAATCACCCGTATGGTTCGGTCGTGATCCCGGTCCCGAAGCGGATCGCCCAGATGGTCGCGATCGTCTTCACGAAGCCCGGGACGCCGCCGGGCCCGTGGCCAATCCCGAAGCCAACGAAGTCGCCGGCGTCGTCGCCCTAGGCCGAAGCGGCGGTCTCGTCGATCGCCGGCCACGGTTCGCCCGTCCGGCCGAGCGGGTGATAGCCCTCGTCCGGCTCCGACGAGACCCTTCGCATCGCCGGCAGTGCCCATGAGGCGAGGACGACGACGACCGCGATCCAGGGACCAGGCCACTCCAGGGAGCGGGGAAGGAACGGTGGCGACGCCGCGATCGACGTGGCGGCGGCGGCCAGCCAGAACCACCGGGAGCGAAGCTCCAGAAGCGCAGGAAGTGCGACGACGAAGCCGTGGATGTAGAGGGTGGGCTGGGCGATGATGGTAGCCACTCCGAGGCGGGCAAGGCCCGCTCGCCCATTGGTCCGGAGCGCCAGGATCGTCACGGTTGCACCGAGGGCGATGGCCGCGATCGCGGGCACGAAGAAGCGCTCGAGACTGATTCCATGCAGACGCCGGACGTTGTGCTCGCTCTGGGCGAAGGTCGTCAGCGCCTGAATCCAGTCAAGCCAGGCCTGTGGCCCGCCGGTGAACGGCAAGGTCACCAGGCAGATGACGGCCACGATCAAGCATCCGGCGACGAACGAGCGGATGCGGCGTTCACGCAGGAGCCACAATGCACCGATCGCGTTGTACGGTTTGAACAGCGGGGCGATGACCAGCCCGATACCAAACACCGGACCCAGGGCAAACAGCGCGAAAGCCGCGACCGAGACGTTGCCGGACATGATCCCATTGAGGATCGGCGGCCAGAGGAGCATCCCGATCGACCACGCCCAGGCGAGCCCGAGTCGGCGGAGCCCGGCGACGAGGAGGCCTATGGAGACGGTGATGAACACGAGGCCGCCGAGATTGCCCGGAAGTGCCGCAAGCAGCGCGAACAGGGCGATCGTCGGGGGCGGGTAGAGGTACGGCAACGTCGTGTAGTCGGCCGGCATCGCCGTCAGCGGAGTCAGCTGGTAGACCGGCTGTCCGTCGAGCAGGTGGCGGCCCGCGGTGACATAGATGCCGAGGTCGGTGAAATCGATGTTGAGCAGGTATGAAATGTCGGTCAGGACCGAGGCTGCGCAGACGAGCGCGACGGAGACCAGAAGCGGGCCGACGGTGACCCGCGTCGCCGCGCCGGCGAGGAAGAGAAGCGTCAGCAGCGGGAGTGCCACTGGGTATGGCGGACCGTTGCCGCCGACCTGCTGGTTCCACGTTGCGAGGATGAGATACGCACCGATCGCGATCGGCTCGATCCAACGTGCTCGCTCACCCATCGCGGAACCCGTCTCGCTCGTTCGGCGCGCCCCAGCGGCCGCCCGGCGGCTGCCACGCCTCGAAGCGTCCGAGCAGGCGGTCGAGGTCTTCCTCGACGATGAGCAGGTTCCGGTGGGCGGTCGCGACGAACCCCTCCGCGGCCAGGTGGTCGAGGTAGGCGACGAGCGGCTGGAAGAAGTCCCCGACGTCGAGGGCGCCGATCGGCTTGCCATGGAGCTCCAGCTGTGCCCATGAGAGGACCTCGGCGAGCTCCTCGAGCGTCCCGAGGCCGCCGGGCAGGGCAAGGAACGCATCCGACATCTCGGCCATGACGGCCTTTCGCTCGTGGAGCGTCGTCACGATCCGCATCGCACTGATCCGGGGGTGAGCCAGCTCGCGATCGACGAGCCCGGCGGGGATCACGCCGGTCACCCGGCCGCCGGCGGCCAGCGCCCCGTCCGCGACGGCGCCCATCAGCCCAAGCCGGCCGCCGCCGTAGACGAGCTCGATTCCCCGTCGGGCGAGGGATCCGCCCACCTCCGCAGCGACCGCGACATAGCGCGGATCACGTCCCACGCTCGCCCCGCAGAAGACGCAGATCCGGCGCAGCTCCCCCACCGTCAGAACCCGAGCTCGCGGAGGATCGGCGACATCCGCCGGGCCGCCGCCCCGCGATGCGAGATCCGGTTCTTCTCCTGCGGCGTCCATAGACCGAGCGTCCGGCCGCCGGGCGGCTCCGAGATCGGCTCGAAGACCGGGTCGTAGCCGAAGCCGCCGGTACCGCGCGCCTCGGTGGCGATCCGCCCGCGGCACGTCCCGCGCACGGTGCGGATCGGCAGGCCTCCGTGCAGGCCCGTCTCGTCCGGCAGGGCGAGTGCGAGGACGCACACGTAGCGAGCGGCCCGTTGATCCGGGGGCAGACCGGCAAGGGCTGCCAGCAGCTTCGCGTTGTTGGCGGCGTCGGTCGCCGCCTCACCGGAATAGCGCCGGGTCCGAACGCCGGGCCCCCCGCCGAGCGCCTCGACCTCGAGACCGGAGTCGTCGGCGAGGGTCGGCAGGCCGGTCGCGCGCGCACCGAACCGGGCCTTCAGCCGGGCGTTCGCCTCGAAGGTCGCGCCGGTCTCGTCGACGTCGCCTTCGACCCCGACGTCGTCGAGCGTGACGAGCTCTGCGTGGTCCACCGCAAGGAGCTCCCGCAGCTCGGCGAGCTTGTGGCTGGAGCGCGTCGCGACGAGGAGCCGGGGCCTGGGCTTGGCCACGCTCAGCGCTTCACCGTCGCAAGGACCTCGGCTTGGGCGGCGAAGAGTCGCTCCAGGCCCGACGATGCGAGGTCCATCAGCCCCTCCATCGCGGTTCGGTCGAACGGCTTGCCCTCCGCCGTCCCCTGGACCTCGACGAACGTGCCCGCATCCGTCCCCACGACGTTGAAGTCGACGTCGGCGCGCGAGTCCTCGCTGTAGTCGAGATCGAGGAGCGCCTGGCCGTCGACGAGCCCGACGCTGACCGCGGCGATCCGGGCCACGAGGTGGCGATCCATGCCGTAGGTGATGAGGGCGGCGGCGAGCGCGACGTAGCCGCCCGTGATCGAGGCGGTCCGGGTCCCGCCGTCTGCCTGGAGGACGTCGCAGTCGACCGTGATCGTCCGCTCGCCCAGACGGGTGAGATCGATCGCGTCGCGGAGCGAGCGGCCAATCAGTCGCTGGATCTCGTGGGTCCGGCCCCCGAGCTTGCCCTTGACCGACTCCCGGTCAGTCCGCTCCGCCGTGGCACGCGGCAGCATCGAGTACTCGGCAGTGACCCAGCCCGTGCCCTTGCCGCGAAGGTGCGGCGGGACCCGATCGACGATCGAGGCCGCACACAGGACCTGTGTGTCGCCGACCCGGATGATGCACGAGCCCTCGGCCCACTTCTGGACGCCGAGCTCGAAGCTGACCGGGCGAAGCTGGGTCGGAACGCGGCCGTCGGCACGGCTGGCGGGTCGGTTGCCGATCGTCATGGCTGGCTCTCCTTGCTTGCCGCCACGGCGGCGCGTTCCTCGGTCTTGGCGATGTTCCAGAGGGCGTCGAGCGCCTCGAAGTCGAGTTCGCGAAGCGCGACGCCGCGCTCGGCGGCCTGGCGTTCGACGTTCGCGAAACGGCGGCGGAACTTGTCGTTCGCGGCCCGGAGCGCCGCCTCGGCCTCGATCCCGTGCCAGCGGGCGACGTTGACGAGGACGAACAACAGGTCGCCGTACTCTTCCGCCTGTTCGGCGGGGGTAGGGGCCTCGCGCAGCTCAGCGAGCTCCTCGGTGACCTTGTCGAGCACGCCCTCGACCGACGGCCACTCGTAGCCGATGTTCGCCGCCCGCTCCTGCATCTCCTGGCTGGCGGCGAGGGCTGGCAGGATCCGGCTGACCCCGTCGAGCGCTCCCTTTGGGGCACGCTCCTCGGGCGGCGACTCTGCGGCGCGTTCGTCGGCCTTGATCCGCTCCCACTGGCGGTTGACGTCGGACGAGGTTCGGACCTCGGCGTCGCCAAAGACGTGGGGATGGCGGCGGACGATCTTGGACGCGATCGCGGCGTTGACGTCGGTCAGGTCGAAGACTCCCTCCTCGGCCGCCAGCTGGGCGTGGAGCACGACCTGCAGGAGCAGGTCTCCGAGCTCCCCGGCGAGCGCCGCGGTCGGGCCGTTCCCGAGCGCGTCGTAGACCTC
Organism: Candidatus Limnocylindrales bacterium; assembly: GCA_038250445.1. Classification (GTDB taxonomy): domain Bacteria; phylum Chloroflexota; class Limnocylindria; order Limnocylindrales; family CSP1-4; genus CF-46. The sequence continues at coordinate 9,624 of JBBSCI010000082.1, forward strand.
GTACGCCTCCTCCAGGAGATGGTTGCGGAGCGACTCGTGGGTCTGCTCGCGATCCCACGGGCAGCCGTCCGGCAGTCGCAGCCGGGCCGAGATCCACGGCATCGCCCAGGGACTCGCGACGGCCAGCTCAGGGGCGACGGGCGGGAGATAGATGGGGGCCGCCAGGTCGCCTGGCCCGATGGCGCCGATCGTCGAGCCCTCGGCCGAACCGAACCTCCCGATCCGGTGGTCCGCCGGGTAGAGCCGCCGGAGGAGTGCGATCGGATCGGCGCCGGACCCGTGGCGGCCCGGCAACGGCCGCGCCTCACCCTCGATCATGATGCGAAGGACCGCGGCTGGGACGATCAGCGCCGGTCGCGACGGCTCGAGCGGTATCGCGAGGAGGCGCTCGGCGGCGATCACCTGCAGGCCGGCCGCCAGGTCGAGCCCCCAGCGGAGCCGCGCTTCGGCGATCAGCGCGTCGAGCACCGTCCGCTACTGGCCCAGTGCGAGTTCTGTGAGCAGCTCGCGGGTGATGGTCACCGCGTCCTTCTTCTCCTGGTACCAGTTCTGGAACGCCTGCGACTTGATCGTCGCGAGCTGGTCCGCGTCGGGGGTCTGGGTCCGTTCCGCGACGACCTTGTAGATGAAGAGTCCCGAGCTCTTGACGTCGATGACCGAGCTCACCTGGCCGACCGGCGTGTCGTAGATCCCCCGGATGAGCCTCGCATCCAGCAGGCCCGGAGCGATCCAGCCCTTGTTGCCGCCCTTGCCGGACTCGGGGCCGTCGGAGTAGTTACGGGCAAGGGTGGCGAAGTCCGTTCCAGCGACCGCCTGGTCGCGGAGGAGCTTCATCTCGTCGGCGTCGGGCGGGCGGTACATCACCTGGATGACGTGCCAACCGAAGTCGGTCTTGATCGGTTCGAGGATGTCGCCGGGCTTGAGCTCAGGCTTGTTGATCACGGCGTCGACGAACTCTTGGACGAACGTCCCGTCGTCGTCGACGTAGGGCAGCTTGCCGCCGGTCCCCGTGTCGCCCTTGGCCGAGTCCTCATCGCTCTTTTCACGCGCCATCGCGTCGAACTTCAATGGATCCTTCTTGAGCTCGTCGTAGGCGGCCGTGGCGGCCAACTTGGCTTCCGTCCACGCCGGGTCGTCCGGGGCGAGGTCGGCGGCGCCCTGCGGATCGTCCTTCGGCGAGAAGAGGATGTGGCGGACCTTGACGGCCGTGTCCGAGGGCGGGCTGCTCGGCGCATGGATCTCGAGCTCGAGGACCTGGCGCTGCTTGTCTGCCTTGGAAGCGTCGGCGACCGCGCGGTCCTCGAACATCTGGCGGATCACCTCGGATTGGACGACCTTGCGATATGTCTCGAGCTTGAGGCCCGCGTCGGTCAGCTTCGTCGTCCAGGCACCGTCGACTGCCGCGGGCGCGATCTCGGTGACCCGGCCGATGAGGTACGTCCCGCCATCTGTCACGAGAACCGACGTCGGTTTGCCCGGCTCGGCGGTGAAGATCGCATCGATGTAGACCTTCGCCTCCGCGGCGTCCTTGCCGATCCAGCCGAGGTCGCCGCCAGTCGCCTTCGAGCTGTCGCTCGAGATCGCCTTGGCAACGTCCTCCCATTTCTTTGCGCCCGACGTGATGTCGGCCAGGGCCTGGTCGGCGATCTTCTTGGCCGCAGCCTTCTGGGCATCGGTCGGGTCGGTCTGGCCCTCGCTGATCTCCGGGGCCACCGAGATGACCCAGGCGTGGCGCAGCTCCGGCGTCGTCGATTCCTCGATGATCTTGGCGTCGATCTGCTCCGGCGTCACCGTGATTCCCTCGTCGGCTGCGAGGCCGGCCTGGATCCGCGCATCGATGAGCCGCTCGATGACGACGGGAGCGAGCTGCTGCGTGCCGCCGGCCTGGGTGAGCTGCTGGATCTGCTGGCCGGCCTCCGCGCTCGTCAGCCGCCCGGCGGCGAGAGCGGCGTTGACCCGCGCGGTCGCCTGCTGAATCCGCCAGATCTCGATCGCGCCTCGCTCCGCGAAATCGTCCCGGGTGATCGTCTGGCCGTTCACGGAGGCTGCGGCCGCAAGGTGGTCGCTGTAGTACCGCACCACCGCGACGCCGACGAGGATGATCAGGGCCATGACGACGGCGACGCCGAAGCCGATGTTGAGATAGAAGTTCCGCCGGCTCTGGCTGTCGCGTGACGGGCGATGCGGCCGATTGACGACGGGCTTGGCTCGGAAGGTCATGGGGTGATGCGGTTCCTGTGGTGAGGGTGGATCAGGAGGATCGGACGGGTCCGGTATCGTACCGTACCGGCCGATTCCGCCTCATCGCCGGTCGCTGTTCACGAGGCGTCGCGCGCCCGCCCGCGCTCGTTGCCCGTGGGCCCGCCGGCCAGGCGTTCGACCAGCTCGATATAGCCGATCGCTTCGCGCTCCCAAGCGGTCGCCTGAACGACCTCCGCGCTCCGGGCGACGGCCGTCTCGCGCCCGGCCGCGTCGTCGACGAAGGACAGGATCGCCGCGGCCATCGAGGCCGGATCGCCCGGGTCGTATGTCGCGACGGAACCGGGCGGGAATGTTCGCTCGACCATCGGCAGCCGCGAGGCGACAACCGGCTTGCCCATCGCCGCGTACTCGAAGACCTTGGTCGACAGGCTGACGTCGGTGAACGGATCGCGGCGGGTGGGGGCGACGCCGATGTCGGCCCGTGCCACCGCCGCCGGCACGTCGTCGATTGGGATTCGGCCATGGAACGTCACCCGATCTTCGAGTCCCAGTCGGGACGCCTGGTCGACAAGGCGTTCCGCCGCATCGCCGCGGCCGAACACATCGAGATGGACGGCGAGCTCCGGTCGGGCCCGCCAGATCGCCGCGACGGCCTCGAGGAGGACGTCGAGCTCGTACGTCGGCGTGAGCGCTCCGGCGTAGACGAGCCGGACCGTCCCGTCGACCGCGAACGGCCGCGCGCCATGGTGCGACGGGTCGAAGCGGGCCAGCGATGGGCTGTTGGCGACGACCGTCACCTTGTCGGGCCGGACGCCGAGCCCGACCAGCCGCTCGCGCATCGCCTGGTTGACGGTGACGACGGCGCTCGCCAGCCCGATCGAAACGCGTTCCTGAATCAGCAGGAGCCGGTGCGCAAGCGGGCTTGCCGCTCGCGGGAAGCGGCTCCGGAAGAACTCCGGCATCGCCTCGTGGAGGTCGAGGAGGACCGGGACGCCCACCAGCCGGAGCGGCAGCGTCGCAGCCACGAGGAAGTCCGGCAGCGTGTGGACCTGGATGAGGGCGTAGCGGCGTCGGCGGTGCGCCGCGGTCACCGACCAGCCAGCCCGGAGGAGGAACGCGAGGTATTCGAGGAGGTAGGTGACGAGCCCGGCCCCCTGGTGGCGCTGGACGTTGAGCCGGCGCACGGACACGCCATCGACCTCGTTCCGGGCCGGGTCTTCGGGCCGGCGGAGCGCGTAGACGTCGACCGGACAACCGGCCGCCACGAGCGACTCCGCCTCGCGACGGACGCGCGGATCCTCGTCGTAGTAGGAATGAGTGAGCATCGCGACCGGCCGGCGGACAGGCGGTTTTGCTGTACCCGGCGCTTCGATGCGTCCCTCGCCGGCCGTCGCGCTCAGCCGCCACTCCATCCGGCGCCGAGCCTCAGCACCTGGCGGGGCCGGATGTCACGGCCGCCTGAGCTGTTGACCGCGTCGACCACGAGCTCCGCGCGACCGTACACCGTCGCGAAGTCGATCGCCCGGTGCGCGGTCACGACGACGACCGCCTCGCTCGTGGCAAGGAGCTCGTCGAGCCCG
>JBBSCI010000083.1:0-13353 GCA_038250445.1 Candidatus Limnocylindrales bacterium
AGAGATAGCGCAGGGCGGGTGCGTCAGGACCAGCCATCACGGGGAGCATAGCCGCCGCTCTCGCGGGTAGGATGCAGCCTATGTCCCCGGAAACCCTCCAGAGCCTGGAGAACCTCAAGCTCGAACGCGACGCGATTCTCCTCTACGACGCGCTCGCGGCGATCGAGAAGGAACCTGGCCGGGCGGCAGCGTTCAGGAGGATCGCAACCAACGAGCGCCGTCACGCGGACATCTGGGCTCGCAAGCTCGAAGAGCGCGGCGCCGACGTGCCTGCCGCGCCGACACGGCCAAGGATCCGGATCGCGGTCATCGTTCTCCTTGCTCGTCTGTTCGGGACTCGCGCGGTCTCCGACCTGGTCACGGCCCTCGAAGGCGACGAGGAGGACATGTACGAGAGCCAGTCCTCGCCGGAGGTCGCCGACATCGCCGCCGACGAACGCGAGCATGCCGAGATCTGGCGACGGCTGAAGAACGGCAAAGCGCCGCTCAGCGCGACCGACGACATCGCTTCCCGCGAGCGATGGCACCGCTCGGGGCGGTCCGGGATCCTGCGGGCGGTGATCTTCGGAGTCAGCGACGGACTCGTGAGCAACCTCGCGCTCGTGATGGGGGTCGCCGGTGCCGCCGGGGACCAGGGCCGCTTCGTCCTGCTCGCCGGGATCGCCGGGCTCCTCGCCGGCGCGTTCAGCATGGCGGCGGGCGAGTACATCTCGATGCAGTCTCAACGCGAGTTGTTCGAGCGCCAGATCGCCCTCGAACGCGCGGAGCTCGAGGCGATGCCGGAGGAAGAACAGGCGGAGATGGCCACGCTCTATCGGGCCAAGGGCTTCACACAGGGGGAGGCGGAGGTCATCGCGGCGAGGCTGTTCGAGGATCCGGAGCGGGCCCTCGACACGCTCGTCCGTGAGGAGCTCGGTCTCGACCCCGACGAGCTCGGTTCGCCGCTCGGGGCGGCCGGGTCGTCGTTCCTCGCCTTCGGGTTCGGGGCGGCGGTCCCGGTCCTGCCATATGCGGTCGCGAGTGGAGCCGGCTCATTCGTGGCGGCGCTCGCCTTGAGTCTCGCGGCCCTCTTCGCGGTCGGCGCGGGCGTCAGCCTCATGACCGGTCGGGGCTTCCTGTTCTCAGGCCTCCGGCAGGTCGTCATCGGGGCGGTCGCCGCCGGCGTGACGTTCGCCGTGGGCTCACTCATCGGCGTTGGCATCGCCTGAGTGGCCGAACTCGATGAGCGACTGCGCGCCGCCGGCCTGGCCGCCGCGAGCTGGTCGAACGGGCCGAATGATCGCTACGCCGCCCACGACCACGGCTACGACAAGGTGATCGTCGTCGCCAACGGCTCGATCCGATTCGGCCTGCCGGACCGCGGCGAGGCGGTCGACCTCGCGGTTGGCGACCGCCTCGACCTGCCGGCCAGGACGTTGCATGACGCGATCGTCGGGTCGGACGGTGTGAGGTGCCTCGAGGCCCACGTCGCGGCCGGCACCCTTGCCGGTGTCCTCCGCCGCGCCGCCGGCGACTGGTGAGCATGAATCGACGAGGCCCCGGGGTTAGCGGGGCCTCGTGCGTTAGGCTATCGAGAGCGTCGACTCAGCGGATGCCAAAGCGCATCCACAGTTTGATGTCATCTCGAGGATCGGCATGGCGCGGATCCTCAGGTCCCAGCAAGATGCTGAGAATTGAGAACAGCGCCAGGAACCCAAATCCGATTGCAATCATCGAAGGTCCTCCGCTGCGTGGTCATCGTGGACGAACTGTCCGTCGCTGGGTGCGAGTGTCGATAACCTAGGTGATGAGGGAATATTACCTAACGTATCGGTGGTCGTCAATCGATCTACCTAACGAAGTGGTACTACATGCCGGGTATCGATCGACTCAGTACGAATGACGCCCGAATCCTCCGGGCCCTCCAGCGGGACGGCCGTCGGCCGTACGCGGAGCTTGGAGCGGAGGTCGGGATGAGCGGCCCGTCGGCGCACGAACGGGTGAAGAAGCTCGAGGCGCGCGGCGCGATCCGCGGCTACTCGGCGATCCTCGATCCGGCGGCGGTCGGCTTCGGGATCCTCGCCTTCACCTGGATCACCCAGGCGCCCGGGACGGCCGCCACCGACCTGACCGACGATCTCGCGGCAATCCCCGAGATCGAGGAGTGCCACCACATCACGGGCGAGGCGGACTACCTGATCAAGGTTCGAGCCAGGGATACCCGCGATCTCGAGCGAGTCCTGAGGCAGGTGCAAGCGACCCGCCACGTCTTCACGACCGAGACCGATGTCGTGTTCTCGAGCGGCTTCGAACGGCGTCCCCTGCCGCTGGCGCCCGAAACCGACGAGCCCGGCACGACGTAGACCATGACAGGCGACCGTCACGCCCCGGGCGACGAAGCGGGCCTCGTTCGCGAGGTAGCCGCTGGTTCGCAAGACGCGCTGGCCGCTCTCTATGACCGACACGTCGGCGCCGTCTTTGCGGCGTCGATCCGGTTGACATCCGATCGGCAGGTCGCCGAAGAAGTGGTACAGGAGACGTTCCTCGCGCTCTGGAATCGCGCCGAATTGTTCAACCCGGAGACCGGTTCGCTTGCCGCGTGGCTCCACACCATCGCGCGCAACCGCACCGTCGACCGCCTGCGTGCGGCCGGCCGGCGGCCCAACCTCGTACCACTCTCGTCGGCGAGCGGCGCCGACGAGAGCGACACCGCGGCGCTGGAGCGGGTGGTCGCGACGGGTCGGGTACTCGGTGGGGCGGATCTCGGACGGGGACCGGAAGGTGAGCTCGCGGCGCTGGAGCTCAGGGACGTGATCCGCGGCGCATTGGCCGACCTCCCGGAACACGAGCGGACGGCCCTCGTGCTCGCATATAGCGCGGAGTTGACGCAGTCGGAGATCGCGGAGCGGCTTGGCTGGCCGCTCGGGACAGTCAAGACGCGCACGCGGCGTGCCCTGCTGCGGCTGCGCGAGGTCCTGGCCGATGAGCTCGGCCCGGGAGCGGAATTGGCGCCGATCGGTATTCCGATCGGCGATCGTCAGGATCGGTAGCAGGAGACGATGGAACACGTTGAGGCGCGCGAGCTCCTCGAAATAGCAGCGGTCGAACCCGATGGCTTCGAGCGCCTGACGGCAGGTGACACGCCCGAGGCGTCGGCGCTGGCAGGCCATATTGCGGGCTGCCTCGAGTGCGCCACGGAGATGGAGCGGTTGCGTCGCGCATCGGACGTCATTCGGGGCGCGTTGCGTGATGCGCCACCCGCCGATCTCAGGGATCGGACGCTGGCGTTTGTCGCCGAGGTCGGCCGTCCGCGCTGGTCGAGTGCGGCTGCGAGTCGCGCCGGGTCAGCGGCCCCGATTGATCTGGATCATGCCCTGGCGACCCGCCGGGGCGGGCTGCGACTCAGCCTGCTGGCCGCGGCGATGGCCGGGGCCGTCGTGATCGCGATCGTCGGAACGTCGGTCCTTGCGATTCGGTCCAACGACGCCCTCACGCAGGCCCAGTCCGTCGTGACTGGTCTTGCAAAGGTCGCGACCTGGAGCCTCCGGATCGACGGCCAGAAGGATGCCCTCTACGTCGAACTCGCCCCGACGAACGGCGAGGCCGATCTGGCCGGGACGCTCGCGTTCTCCCCACGAACGAGCGAACTCGTCGTACTTGCCCAGGGACTCGCCCAGCCCCCATCGGGCATGCAGTACCGTTGCTGGGTCGAGATCGATGGCAGCCGGAGGAAGATCGGCCAGATGTTCTTTGGCGGCGACGTGGCCTACTGGGTCGGCCACGTGGATGCGATCGGCGCAGTCGGCCCCGGGACCCAATTCGGCGTGTCGCTCGTGCCGGCCGGGAGCGAATCGATTACGACTGATCCGGTCCTCCTGGGCCACACGTAGGGTCATCGGCGGTACCGGTGCGACCTGAAGGCGGTCAGCTGGTGGCCGACGAGGAAGTGCCGGCACCGCGCGACGAAGACGTCGTCCCCGAGGGGGCGGAGGCAACCCCGGACACCGCGACGCGGCCCGCCACGTCGCGGGCATCGGGCGAGGTCGCCTCGATGTTCGACGAGATCGCGCCGGTCCACGACCGGCTCGGAACGATTCTGTCGCTCGGGCTGGACGGCCGCTGGCGCGCGGCCGCGGCCGCCAGCACGGGCGTCATGCCCGGCGATGCGGTGATCGACGTCGCCGCCGGCACCGGCAAGCTGGCCGCGGTGCTCGCCGATCGGGTCGGGCCGTTCGGGCGCGTCGTGGCCGTCGACCTGTCACCGGCGATGGTCGAGCGGGGCTCGGCCCAGACGCACGACCTCGTGCAGCTGGAGTTCATCCTCGCGGATGCGCTGGCGCTGCCGTTCGATGACGGCCACTTCGATGCGGCGACGATCGCCTTCGGTCTCGGCACGCTGCCGGACCTCGGTGCGGGCCTGCGGGAGCTCCGCCGTGTTGTCCGGCCCGGTGGGCGGGTCGTCTGCCTGGAGCCGACGATGCCACGCCCTCGCTGGTGGGGCCTCGTCTACCACCGAACCGCCCGCCGCCTCGCCCCGCTCGCCGTCTCGGTCGCGGGTCGGCGCGAGGCCTATCGCCGGCTAGCCGCGCTCGTCAGGAACGTCCCCCACGCCGATACGCTCGCCGACCTGATGCGGTCAGTCGGCTTCGTGGACGTGACGCATCGCCGGCTCGGCGCGGTGGCGCTCCACGTAGGGACGGCGACCGAGCGCTAGCCGTCGCGTTCGAGGCGGGCGTCAGGCGGCGGCGCCACAGAGCCGTGCGGCCTCGGCCTCGGTCACGGTTGACCGTAGACGCGTCTGCAAATCGCGTCTGTAATCCCGTGTGAGAGGGCCTCGAAATTGGCCGCCGGCTCCCGGGCGCCGCAGGGTCGTCTCCTGCGGTCGCCACCGCGGTTGCGTGTCGTCATGGGGGGTCGAGACAGCCGACCGTGGGTGCCACCCCTCCGTCGAGATCGTTCCGCTTCATTCGAACGATCTCGTGGGTTGGCGAAGGGTCAGATGGTTCCACTCAAGCGGAACCATCTGGCGGGTGGGGCCATGTCGGCGGTGGGCTGTCTGGGTCGTCTACGACGCCGGCGAGACTCACGGGGTGACCGCGTATGACGCGCGTGGCGGCCGCCCGAGGGCGAGCAGCTTTCGCGGGCTGCTACGGAGCAATACCGATACAGATGCGCCTGACCCATGCCGCAGCAGGCGCCGGCGAGATCAGGCTATCGCCACGGGAGCTCGGGGAACCACACCTGCAGGTAAGCGATCAGTCGCGCGGCCTCGGCCGGGGCGGTGTGCGCGGCCGCAAACGACGACGCTCGTTCGCGCATCGCCTGGGTCGCGCCGGGATCGCGGAGCAGCGACATCACGGCCCAGGTCGCGGGGTGGGCGGGCGCGCGACGGATCGGGGCGATGAGCCGGGCCCGCGCCAGCTCGGCCAGGCCGCCGGCCGGGACGGCGGCGACCGGCGTCCCGACGGCCATCGCGTCGAGGACGACCTTTGGAAAGCCCTCGGCCGGTGAGGGGTGGACGAAGATGTCGGCCGCGGCGAGGGCCTCGAGATACGCGGCGCGATCCGCGACGAACCCTCGCCACTCGATCCGGCCGCCGACGCCCATCCGCTTGGCCCGCCCTTCGAGCGCGCGCCGCGCCGGCCCCTCGCCGAGCATGACGAGCTCGGCGCCCGGCAGGGCGCGCAACAGCTCGAGCAACGCCCCGAGCCCCTTCCCCTCGGCGACCCGCCCGGCCCAGGCAAGGCGGATCGGATCGTGGGCCGCCCACGGCCGGCCGGCCGGATCCCGGACCTCCGAGGACGCGACGAGACTGGCGACAACGCCGCCGCCGTCCACGATGTCGCGCCCGACGACGATCCGTCGGCCGCCCGCGGCCAGGCGCCCGATGCCGTCGTACGCCGCCCCGACGCCGATCGCCCCCAGCCGCACGAGCGCATTGCGCGGCTGCGCCGAAGCAACCCGCCAGGCACTCCCCGCGACCCAGCCGAAGCGCGGCGTCGCAGCGCGCGACGCCAGTCGGGCGACGAGCGCGGCATTCGACGCCGGCAGCTTGAGCCAGACGAGGTCGGCGGCTTCGATCTCCAGCCCGAGGATCGCCCGGTTGGCCCGCGTGACCGATCGGGCGTGACGGAGGAACCCTGCGATCCCGTCGAACGGAGCCGTCGGCACGACCAGAATCCGCGGGTCGATCGGCGGGCTCTGCGGTGGCCCCAGCGCCGGACGCACGGGGACGGCATGGACGAGCTCGCGGACCGGACTGCCGGGCAGGTCGAGGACGTTCGCCATGAACCGATGGAACGTCGCGTTGACCGGATGGGTCCGGCCATCCCAGGCGAGGTGGGGGTTGTCGTCGACGACCAGCAGCCGGATCCCGCTCACGGCTCCTCGCCGGGATTGTGCTCGCCGAGGATGATGTCGGCCGCAGGCGGCGCCACGTTCACGTCGTCTTCGGTGGCCGGTCGGCGGTGTCCCCTCAACCGTCGCCAGACAGCCTGAAAGACAGCCAGGGCCGCGACGATGTCTGACCGTCGGACGATCAGCGTCTCGGCCAGCCCGCGACCCGACAACCGGATGAAGACCCCCAGCGTGATCAGGGCCGTCAGGCCGTACGAGATCGACGACGAGACGGCCGCTCCGAGGATCCCGAACCGCGGGACAAGAATCAGGTTCGCGACGAGGTTGACGGCGAGGCCGATCAGGAGGATGGCGGTCCCGGTTCCCGGCCGGCCGACGCCGCTGAGGTATCGCGACAGGACCGCCACGACGCTGTAGGCGACGACGCCGGGGATGATCAGCCGCAGGGCCACACCGGCGTCGGTGAACGCCGACCCGTAGAACAATCGGACGAGGCGGGGCCCGAAGGCCGCGGTCGGGACCGCAAGGAGAATGGACAGCGCGAGCGTTGTTCGGGTGAGGACCGCCGCGGTCCGACCTGCATCCGCCGTCGGATCGACCGCCCGGCTGAACATGACGACGCCGAGCGCGTTCGGGACATACCACAGGGTCTCGGCGAGGCCGCTCGTGACGGAGTAGATGCCTGTCGCTCGGACGCCGGCGATCGCGTTGACGATGAAGGCGTCGGCGCGGAACTGGAGCCGCTCGGCGAGCGTGCCGACGACCGATCGGCCGCCATACCGGAGCTCCTCCCCCAGGAGCTCGATCGAGGGGACGAGGCTGACGAGTCGCTCCCGTGCCGCCGCCAGGAAGATCGCACCGAGCGTCAGGGCGAGGGAGACGAGGTTGAGGATCAAGGCCGCCGCGAGGCCGAGGTTCGCGACTAGGACCGTCCCGAACAGGAGGGCCAGGAGCGTCAGCCGCCGCAGGAGCCGGATCGAGCTGTACGCCGCGACCTTCTGGCGGCCCAGCAGCGCGAAGAGCCCGAGATTGAAGAAGAGCTCGGCCGGGATGGCGAGCGCGGCGAACGTGAACTGCGCAGCCGACAGGTTCGGGAAGAGCACGACCAGCGGTCCGGACGGCGCGCCGGCGGCCGGGATCCCATACAGCCAGAGGGACGCCAGGACGGTCGCGCCGCCGACAACCGCGGTCCAGAGGATTGCGTTGGCGAACGCCTTGCGCCCGTCCTCGACGCCCCGGCCCGTCACAACGGTGATCGCCTGGTCCATGCCGAAGCCGATGACCGTCGCCGCGAGCTGCGAATAGAGCAGGACGAGCGCGAAGCGGCCCTTCGCCGCCGGCCCGAGCGCGTTGGCGAGGATGACGTCGGTCGCGAAGATCAGGACCGCCAGCCCGAACCGCGTCGCGATCGTGATGGCGGCGTCGTGGACGAGCCGCGGTCTCCGCACCGGCGCCACCTCGTCGCCGCTTGCCATTGCGGCCGGCCTAGTCCGAACCCGACACGGCTTGGGGCACGATGCCGGCGAGCTCCCGATCGGCGAGCGCGGTCTCGTACCACCGGGCCGTCATGGCCAGCCCCTCGTCGAGCCCGACAACCGCCCGGTACCGGAGCCTCGCCGCCGCCTTGTCGACGCGGCTCACGTTGCGTCGGATGTCGCCCTCTCGATCGGGGCCGTGGCGGACCTCGAGCGGCCGGCCCGCGGCCCGCCCGATCGCATCGGCCAGCGCGTTGACTGTCGTCTCCTGGCCAGTGCCGGCCTGGAAGATCTCGCCCGCGACCGCGTCCGCGGGTGCGTCGAGGGCCGCGACGACCGCGGCCGCGAGATCGGCCGTGTAGACGAAATCGCGGGTCTGCTCGCCGTCGCCGTTGATCGTGATCGGCTGACCGGCCAGCGCGGCTCGCAGCCAGGCCGCGACGACGCTCTTCTTGTGGAGCGAGTACGGCCCGTAGGCATTCGAGAAGCGAAGCGCGCAGGCCGCCAGCCCGTACGTGGCCGCGTAGGCCTGGCAGTACGCCTCGCCCGCCAGCTTCGAAGCTCCGTAGGGCGAGAGCGGGTGGGGCAGGTCCGTCTCGTCGGCCGGTGGCGGATGATCGCCGGCCGCGGCATTCGATGAGGCGAAGACGAACCGTTCCGCGCCCGCGAGCCTCGCCGCGTCGAGCAAGGCCACGGTATCGGCGACATTGGCCTCGAACGTCCCGATCGGGTCCGTGACCGAGTCCGGGATGCCCGCCCGGGCCGCGAGATGGACGACGGCGGCGGCGCCGGAGACGGCACCTGCGACGGCCGAGCGATCGGCCAACGGGGCCTGGATCAGGTCGTGCGGTACACCCGCAAGGTAGGCCCGGCTGCCGATCGAGAGGTTGTCGAGGACCCTGACGCGGTCTCCTCGCTCGACGAGGAGACGGGCCAGCGACGAACCGATGAACCCGGCGCCGCCGGTGATGAGGACCGTTCGGTTCAGCGCCGTGAGGCCGCGCCCGCAGCCACGCCAACGCCGAGTGCGCCCGGGACCCAGCGAATGTTCTGGACGAACGTGGTCGGGTCGATCCGGTCGCGCTCGTCGCCGATCTTCACGAGCATCGTGTCGATCAGCTCCTCGTTGAGCAGCCGGGGCTCGAGACCGAGCTCGAGCAGCTTCGAGTGCTGCGCGTTGTAGTAGTGATCCTCGAGTTCCTTGCGCGGATTCGGCGCGTGCTCGATCGCCACCTTCCAGCCGAGATGCTCGCCGGCCGTCTTCACCCGCTCCGCCAGCTCGAGCACGCTGAACTGCTCGGTGAACTGGTTGTAGACGCGCAGCTCGCCCGGGTCGGCGGGGTTGGCAGCTGCCAATGCCACGCACTGGATCGTGTCGCGGATGTTGAGGTAGCCGCGGGTCTGGCCGCCCTTGCCATAGACACTGAGCGGGAAGCCGATGACCGCCTGGACGCAGAAGCGATTGAGGGCGGTCCCGAAGACCTCGTCGTAGTGGAAGCTCGTCGCGAGCCGCGGATCGAGCGCCGACTCGTCGGTCTCGACGCCGTAGACGACGCCCTGGTTGAGATCGGTCGCCCGGAGGCCCCAGATCCGCGTCGCGAAGTGGATGTTGTGCGAATCGTGGACCTTGGAGAGGTGGTACATCGAGCCCGGGGTCTTCGGGTAGAGGAACGTGTGCTCCCGGCCCTTGTGGGCGACCGTCAGGTAGCCCTCCTCGATGTCGATGTCCGGCGTCCCGTACTCGCCCATCGTGCCGAGCTTCACGAGGTGGGCCTCAGGGGCGCGGTCGCGGATCGCGAACAGGACGTTGAGGTTGCCGACGACGTTGTTCGACTGGGTGTAGGTCGCGTGGCGGGCGTCGATCATCGAATACGGCGCCGATGGCTGCTCCCCGTAGTGGACGACCGTGTCGGGCCGGAACCCGTCGATCAGCGACTCGACGAACGCGTAGTCGGTCAGGTCGCCGACGTGGAGCTCGATCTCGTTCTCGGTGACCTCGCGCCAGGCGCGGACCCGTTCGTGGAGGGTCGGTACGTGGAAGAGCGGCCTGACCCCCAGCTCCAGCTCCCAGTTGCGCTTCGCGAAGTTGTCGACGACGGCGACCCGATGGCCTGCCCTCGAGAATGCCATGGCGGTCGGCCAGCCGAGGTAGCCGTCGCCGCCGAGCACGAGGATTCGCTGAGCCACGTCCTGTCCACCTCCAGAAATGCCGCGCTCCAGTGCCCCCTCGTCCCGGCACGTAGAGTCGGCCGGAGTCTACCATCGGACTGCCCTCCGGACGCCGGCCGGACGCCGTCTGGACGCCGTCTGGACGCCATCAGGACCCTCGCCGGGCCCCCCGGTGGTACCCTCGGCCCAGATGCTTCTCCGGCAGTTCGTCATCGACGGTCTCGGCCATCTTTCGAGCCTCATTGCCGACGAATCGGCGGGGCTGGCCGCGGTCGTCGACCCTAGCCGCGACGTCGATATCTACCTCGAGGCCGCCCGCTCGGCCAATCTGCGAATCACCCACGTCGTCGAGACGCATCTCCACAACGACTACGTCTCGGGCGGTCGTGAGCTCGCCGCGATGAGCGGTGCCACGCACGTTATCGGGGCGGGCGCGGAGCTCGCCTACGAACACCGGCCGGTCCGCGACGGTGACTCGTTCGACGTCGGTGCGCTGCGCTTCACGGCCCTCGACACGCCGGGCCACACGCCGGAACACGTCGCGTACGCCGTCGCCGACAGGTCGCGAGCCGACGAGCCCATCCTCATGTTCACCGGCGGATCGCTCCTGGTCGGCGCGGTCGGCCGGACGGACCTCCTTGGCAAGGAGAACGCGCTGCCGTTCGCCCGCGCGATGTTCCACTCGATCCGCGACGTGATCCTGCCCCACGAGGACTTCGTCGGCGTCTACCCGACCCACGGTGCGGGCTCACTTTGCTCGACGGGGATCGCCTCGACGCCCTGGTCGACGATCGGCTTCGAACGTCGCCACAACCCGATGGTCCAGCCGGCAGACGTCAACCGGTTCGCCGAGATCCTCCTCCGCGATCAGCCGTCGTTTCCGGACTATTTCGCCCGGATGCGCCCGACGAACCAGGCCGGCCCAAAGCTGCTTGGTGGCAGGCCGCCGCAGCCCAACGCGATGTCGGTCGAACGCGTCCGGGCGGCCCTCGCCGAGGGCGCCGTGCTCGTCGACCTCCGCTGGCCGGCAGCTCATTCGCTCGCCCACGTCCCGGGTTCCGTATCGATTCCGACGGGCTCCGCGTTCGGGACGTGGCTTGGCTGGGTGGTCGACCCTGACCGCCCGCTTGTCTTCATCCTGGACAACCCGGACCACTGGGACGGTGCCGCCCGCCAGGCAATGCGGATCGGCTACGAGAACGTCGTCGGACATCTCGGCGGCGGCTTCGATGCCTGGAAAGCATCCGGCGCGCCGGTCGAAACCGGTGGCCGGCTAACCGTCGACCAGCTCGCCTCATCCCTGGAGGCGGGACGGGCCGACGCGCCGTTCGTGATCGATGTCCGCCAGGCGACGGAGTACGAGTCCGGCCACGTCCCGGACTCGGTGCTCGTCGGAGCGGGGGTGCTCCAGGACCGCCTCGCCGATCTGCCGCGGGACCGCCCGATCGCCACGATCTGCGCGTCCGGCTATCGAGCGAGTGTCGCCGCATCGCTGCTTCGCGCGGCCGGCTTCCGGGACGTGAGCTGGGTGGCCGATGGCGTGCCGGCCTGGCGGAAGCACGGCCATCCGGTCGAAATGGGCGGAGGCGACACCTCGACGGACAGCCCGGCCCCCGAGGAGGCCCATCCGGCCGCGGCCGGCCATCGCCACGCGGGAGAGTAGCCCTCCCGAAGGTGACAGGGGGCTAGAACGCTCGTGTACCCTTGGGTGCGCGGAGTCAGTTCCCAGGCGGCTCTCGCCACGATTACCGGGAGTCCAGGCCGGTCACGAAACGGCGCGGACGCCAAGTCGATGGAGGAAGCAGTGCTTCGACCGACCCGCCGCCAGTCCCGCTCGCTCCTCGGCATCCTCGCCGTCCTCACCTCCGTCGGGCTGATGTGGCCCGCCGGCATCGCCGCGGGCGGCAGCTCGGGCGCATCGGGGGCCGCGTCGGCGAATGCTCCGGCCGCACAAGCCAATCGCGCTGCTCCAACGGTCCGTGGGCTGGGCACCAGGTCGATCGACGCCGGGCGCGGCCACCATCCGTTGAAGCCACTCCAGCCGCTGAACCTGAACCATAACGATCGAGGCAGCAGGACTGAAGCCGGCCTCAAGGCGCCGATCGGCGTCAACGCAGCGCCCACCCCGGTCAATGCCGGGAACTCCAACGTCCCATTGGCGACGCAGCCGTTCACGCCGGTCGAAGGCCTCGGTCAGAACGACACAGTCGGCCTGGAGCCGCCCGACCCATGGGTCGCCGTGGGTCCCAACGACGTGGTCCAGAGCGTCAACGACAACCTCAAGTTCATGAATCGCGGGGGCACCGATACCGCCGGTCATATCACGACGTTCGAGTTCTTTGACCTCGCCAATTTCGAGGTCAACGGCACGCCGATAGCGCTCGATGGCACTGCCGACCCGCGCTGGATGTATGACGTCAAGCACGATCGCTGGCTCGGCGAGATGCTCGGCTGGCACTGCGACGCTGCCGGCTCCACGGGCTTCATCTTCGGGGCGATCAGCCTCACCGGCGACCCGACCGGCGACTACTACAATTTCTACGTCCTGTACGAGGGTTACCTCCCGGACTACCCGATGGTCGGGACCTCGGGCGACAAGTTCACGATCTCCGCCAACGAATTCCTTCTGCCGGCAGTGGCGACGAACTGCACGGACACGGCCACCTTTGACGCCGGCTCACTGACGACGTTCGACTGGGCCGACATGTTGACCTTCCCGGCATCGCCGGACTTCACCTACAACTTCTTCGACGGCTCTAACACGCACTTCTCGCTGCGGCCGGCGGTCTCGCCGCAGGGCACGTCGAACACGATTTTCGTGGTCGGCGAGAAGGACATCGCGAACAACACCCAGTCTGACGTCGGCTACATGACGATCACCGGCACCAATGCGGCAAACAACGTCATTGTGTCGGCTCCGATCGACCTCACCACGGTGGGGGGCGGCGTCGTGTCGCGGTTCATCGACCCGCCTGCACCGGTCGATCCAGGAGGCACGCTCGCCGCCGGGATCGTCGATCGTCGACCGACGGATGCGATCTGGCAGGACGGGGACCTGACCTTTGTGTCGACGATGCCGTGTCCCGGAACTCCTGCATTTGCCTGTGCCAGGGTCACCGAGCTTCACACGGCCACGGCGACGCCGACGCTGCACCAGGACTTCGTCATCCCCGGAGCCCCGGCGGGCTCGCACACCTGGTTCCCCGGCATCGGCCGGTCGCAGAGCGGCATCCTCCACGTCGTCTACACCCAGTCCTCAGGGACAGACGGCATGTCGTCCCTCGATCGGTTCCAGCTCCCCTCGGACGCCGACAACACGCTGAGCGACGTCCTCGAGATCGCTGACGGCGGCACTCGCACGTACGACGGCGCC
>JBBSCI010000084.1:0-13014 GCA_038250445.1 Candidatus Limnocylindrales bacterium
CAAGCAGCCGCTCGCCGGCGAGCTCATGGACCCCGACGAGGTCGCCCACGCGGCCGTCTACTTCCTGTCGGACGAGTCGCGCGTCGTGACGGGCCAGCTGCTGAAGGTCGGCGGCGGCTGGTCGGTGGTCTCGGTCTCCCCGGAGCCCACGTGAGCTTCGTCCGGACCGTACTCGGCGACATCGCGGCTGGGGAGCTGGGCGTCACCTACGCCCACGAACACATCGTCATCGACGGCGGCCGGCCGGTCGAGATGTCGCCAGATTTCCTCCTCGCGGACGTTGAGCGTCTGGCGGCCGAACTGAGCGATGCGGCGGCGGCCGGTCTCCGAACCGCGATCGACGCGATGCCGTCAGACTGCGGTCGTAACCCCGCGAAGCTCGCCGAGCTGGCGCGCCGGACAGGCGTTCAGCTTGTCGCGGCGACCGGACTGCATCACGAGAGGTTCTACGGGCCGTCGCACTGGAGCCTGCGGGCGTCGGAGGATGAGCTGGCGGACCTGTTCGTCGCCGATGTGTCGGTCGGGATCGACGAACGCGATTACAGCGGGCCGATCGTCCGGCGGACCGACGTCCGCGCCGGCATCGTCAAGGTCGCCGGCAGCCAGGGCGGCCCGTCGGCTCGCGACCTGCCGATCTTCCGCGCAGCAGGCGCGGCGCACATTCGCACCGGCGTTCCGGTCCACACCCATTGCGATGCGGGGACGGGCGCGCTCGAGCAGATCGGCGCGCTCGCCAACGCCGGCGTTCCCGCCTCGCGAATCTCGCTCAGCCACGTCGACAAGGTCGTCGACCGCGGCTATCACCGCGAGTTGCTCGCGACCGGTGCGTTCGCGGTCTATGACCAGGCATTCCGCTGGGGCGACGCCGAAAACGGCACGCTCCAATTGCTCGAGTGGGCGGTCGCCGACGGCCATGATCATCAGGTGATGCTCGGCATGGACGCCGCCCGACAGGGCTACTACCGGGCGTTCGGGGGGTCGCCCGGCCTCCCCTACCTCCTTCGCGAGTTCAGCGCGGCGATGGAGGCGTGCGGCCTGGACGCCGAGATTCGACACCGCCTGTTCGTCGACAATCCAGCCCGAGCGTTCGCGTTTGCGGAGGTCGATCGATGAGTCATGAAGAGCTCCTGACCAGCGTCGTCGGGTCCCACGCCCACCCCGGCTGGTTCGTGGCCGGGATCGCGGCGGCGGAACGCGGCCAGTTCGGGCCGGCCGACTTGGCCGAGATGCTCGACGATGCCGTCGATCTCGCGATCCGCGACCAGGAGGAAGCCGGGATCGACGTGATCAGCGATGGCGAGATGCGTCGCGCCGGCTTCTTCACCGCCGAGTTCTACCGCCACGTGACCGGCGTTCGCGCCCTCCCTTCCGATCGCCTGCTGGGCGCCGGTGGCCACGACCAGCAGCACCGGTTCGAGGTGCTCGAGCCGATTGCCGCGCCGGACGGCCTCGGCGTGGTCGCGGAGTTCACCGCCGCCAGGCGCCGGACGACGCTCCCGCTCAAGGTCACGCTGCCCGGGCCGTACACGCTCTCAGGTCGGCTACGGACCGGACCGGGCGAGGTCTACCCGACGCGAGTCGCGGCCGCCGAGGCGTTCGTCGGAATCCTCCAAGCGGAGCTCACCGGCCTCGCCGACGCGGGCGCGACCATCATCCAGGTAGATGAGCCGTCGCCGGCGATCCATCCGGACGCCCCGGTCGACTTCGCGACGCTCTTCAATGCCGCGATCGAGCCGGTCCGCAGGCGGGTGCGGCTGGGCGCCCATCTGTGCTTCGGGAACTACCTCGGCCGGCCGCTTGCGGCGCGTTCCTACCGCCCGATCCGCGACGCGATGCTCGGCTTCGCCGTCGACGAGCTCGTGCTGGAGTTCGCCAACCGGGAGATGGCCGAGATCGACCTGCTCGCCGAACTAGTTGATGCAGGTCGCGATGTCGCCGCGGGCGTGATCGACGTCAAGAACTACCACCTCGAGACCTCCGCCGAGGTCGCGGTTCGGATCGAGGCGATCCTCGCGACGGGGGTGCCAGCCGATCGGCTCACTCTCGTCCCCGACTGCGGCTTCAGCCAGACGGCCCGCTGGGCGACGACCGCCAAGCTCCGTGCCCTGGTTGACGGTCGCAATCTCGTCCGCGGCCGAGCTTCCGTGCTCACCCACCCGAATCAGGAGACCCTCGGATGAAGGCCTACCACGTCGCAATGCTCGGCACAGGGTTGATCGGCGAGTTCTACACGGCGACCCTCCACGGGCAGCGCGGCCGCGACCATGTCCGGGTCGTCTTCTCGAAGACAGACGAGCGTGGCGCCGCGTTCAAGGAGCGCTGGGCGATCCCGGAGCACACGACCGATCTGAAGACGGCCATCGAGCACGACGATACCGACGTCGTCGTCGTCGGCCTGCCGAACTATCTCCACGAGGAGGCGGTCACGCTGGCGGCCGCGGCCGGCCAGGCCGTCCTCTGTACGAAGCCGCTCGGGCGAACCGCTGTAGAGGCCCGGCGGATGCTCGAGACGGTCGAGAAGGCGGGCGTCTTCGGCGGCTATCTCGAGGACCTCTGCTACACGCCGAAGAGCCTCAAGGCGGTCAAGGCCGTGGCGAGCGGGGCGATCGGCGACGTCACGTGGGTCCGCTCGCGCGAGACGCACCCGGGACCGCACAGCGCCTGGTTCTGGGACGGCCGATTGACAGGCGGCGGCGCAATCATCGACCTCGGCTGCCACTGCATCGAAATCATCAGGTGCTTCGTCGGCAAGGGAAACAGGCCGGTCGAGGTGATGTGCACGACCGACACGCTCGTCCACCCGATCGACGATGAGGACAACGCGGTCGCGCTCATCCGCTTCGAGTCAGGCGCGATCGGCCAGTTCGAGGTCAGCTGGACGTTCCGCGGCGGGATGGACCTCCGCGACGAGGTCGCCGGGACCCATGGCACGATCTGGCTCAACCACTTCCTGCGGACGGGGTTCGAGATGTTCACCGCCGGCGGGAGCAGCGGCTACCTGGCCGAGAAGGCCGAAACGAGCGCCGGGTGGCTGTTTCCGGTCGGCGACGAGGTCTCTGAACTGGGCTACACGGACATGTTCACCGACATGTTCGCCGCGCTCGAGGAGGGCCGCGCCCCGCAGGAGACCTTCTACGACGGCTACGTCGTCAATGCCGTCATGGACGCCGCGTACCGTTCGGCGAAGTCGCGGGCCTGGGAGCCGGTCGAACTATTCGAATGGCGCGGCGGTTCGACGCCCAGGATCGCCAAGTCGCCCGAGAGCTACGACGGCCAGATCGTCATCAAGCGCGAGCTCCTGCCCGACGGCCGGGCGAAGCTCATCCTCAAGGACCCCGCGACCGGCGACTTCAGCGATCGAGTGGTAGCCGGGTAGCCGGCGATGGCAGCCGAACAGCGGTTCGAGGGGCTCGTCGAGAGGATGCTCGAACGACCTGGCACGACCAACGGATCTGAGGGGCCGCAACGGGCGTTCGGGTCGACGTCCCTCAAGACGGCCGGCAAGATCTTCGCGATGCTGGTGAAGGGCAGGCTCGTGGTCAAGCTCGACCGACGCCGGGTCGACGAACTGGTCGCCCTGGGCCGCGGCGAGCAGTTCGATCCGGGCCACGGCCGGCTGATGAAGGAGTGGATCGCGCTCGATTCGCAGTCGGACGAGGATTGGCTGGCCATGGCGACCGAGTCAGAGGCGTTCGTCGCCCGACGACGTCGGTAGCCCGTGACATGCTCTTTGCCAAACGTGCGTAAGGTGCAAGTTAGCCAAGTCGAACGGCGCCAAGTCGGTCGCAACGCGGTCCGATTACCTGCCGGGTGCTAGCAGCCGGCCAATCCGGTGCCCGGAAGGCGTCGCAATGGGCACTCGACCCGGCTAGCGTGCACTGGGTGCACATTTGTCAGAGTCGGATCGCCGCGAGTGCCTACGCGGAGCTGGCCACGGCCACCTCTGGGACGCCCGACGGGTCGCCTTCCCGAGCCACGCGCCGATCGCATCGCGCGAGAACAGCTGATCGACGACCATCGACGAGGCGCCGATCACGCCGGCCAGGCCACCGAGCGAAGAGCGCTGGATCAGCAGTTCGCGGGTCGCGAGCGCCAGTGAACGGCGATACACGGTCTCACGGATGGCCGCGAGCAGGAGGTCCGGACTGTTCGCCACGCCGCCGCCGATGACGATCAGCGACGGGTTGAAGAAGTTGACGACGCTCGCGAGCATCGAGCCGACACGCCGTCCAACCTCCTGGAGCAGCGCTACGGCGACCGGATCGCCGTAGGACGCCGCCCGCGCGACGTCCTCGGCCGTGACTGACCCGCGCTGGTCGAGGGCGGTCCGAAGTCGCAGGCTGCGACCGTCGAGAGCGGCCGCCTCGCCCGCCCGGCCGATCGCCGCGCCGCCGGCCAGGGCCTCCAGGCAGCCGATGTTGCCGCACCGGCAGATGACGGTAGGGTCGTCGACGATCTGGATGTGGCCGACGTCGCCGGCGCTCCCCTGGGCGCCGCGGTGGAGACGGCCGCCGCTGATGATCCCGGCCCCGATGCCGGTCCCGATCTTGATCACGACGACGTCGTCGTGGCCGGCGGCGACGCCTGAGCGCCACTCACCGAGGCCAAGGACGTTGACGTCGTTGTCGACCCAGACGGGCGCGCGGTAGCGCTCGGCGAAGCGGTCGCGGATCGGGTAGCCGTCCCAGCCGGGCATGATCGGCGGCGAGATCGGGCGGCCAGTCTGGAATTCAACCGGCCCTGGGACGGCGATCCCGATTCCCCAGAGCGAGCCGGGGATCGCCTGGGTCGTCCGGAGCAGCAGGTCGAACAGCTCGTCCACCCGATCGAGACAGTGCTCCGGGCCCGCCTCGATCCGGGCGGGCTCGTCATGATGGCCGAGGATCCGCCCGTCGAGATCGGTCAGAGCGACATCGATGCTCGTGGCGCCGAGATCGGCGACGAGGACGTGACCGGCCCCTGCGTGGAACGCGAGCTGGCGCGGCGGCCGGCCGCCCGTGCTGGGCCCGACGTCGCCTTCGATGACGAGGCCGCGTTCGAGGAGCTCGCCCACCCGCTGAGCGACAATCGCCCGCCCCAGACCGGTTCGCGTGACGAGCTCCGAGCGGGAGCGCGAGCGGCCAAGGCGGATCTCGTCGAGGACGACGACGAGCGCGTCGAGAGCCTCGTCCGGCAGCCCTCGGATGGGAGCGTCCTCTCCGATCACGCCCGAAGCATACGCTGCTTCTACCGCTCGTCGTGCGACTTTTGCTCTTGACAGGTCAAAGTAGGATGAGTTGCAACGCGCGCCTGTAGGGTATGGGGAGGGGCGCGGTGGCAGCCCGTCGCGCGCGACGACGCCAGCTACCAAATTCCGGAGGGCTCATGAAGAGGATCGCCGACATCGGCGCCGCTGTGATCGGGACCGGATTCATCGGCACCGTCCACGTGGAGGCGTTGCGCCGCATCGGCGTCCAGGTGCGCGGCGTGCTCGGCAGCACCCCGGAGCGGGGCGCGGCCAGGGCCGCGGATCTCGGGGTCAGCCATGCCTACGGCTCTCTCGACGAGCTGCTGGCGGACGACAGCGTCGACGTCGTCCACGTCACGTCGCCGAACCATCTTCATGTCGACCAGGCGAAAGCCGCCCTCCGAGCTGGCAAGCACGTCGTCTGCGAGAAGCCGCTGGCGATGACCGCGGATGAGTCCGGCGGACTGGTACGCCTCGCGGCGGAGACCGGCCTCGTGAACGCAACGAACTTCAACATCCGCTACTACCCCCTGAACCAGCACGCTCATGAGCTCATCGCCGATGGCGGCCTCGGCGAGGTCCGGCTCGTGACGGGCCGCTACTTCCAGGATTGGCTGCTGCTCGAGAGCGACTGGAACTGGCGCCTCCAGCCCGACCAGGGTGGCGCCCTCCGGGCGGTCGGCGACATCGGCTCGCACTGGCTCGATCTCATGACGTTCGTCACCGGCCAGCAGGTCAGTGCCGTCATGGCCGAGTTGTCGACGTTCATCGGGACGCGCAGGGAGCCGACCGGGCCGGTCGAGACGTTCTCGACGGATCGGTCCGCCGAGACCATCGAACGCCCCATCTCCACTGAGGACACCGCGACGATCCTCCTCCGGTTCGACGGAGGTGCGCGCGGCGCGGTGAGCATCTCCCAGATCAGTCCGGGCCGGAAGAACTCGCTGGTCTACGAGATCGACGGGTCAGACGGCGCCTGGTCGTGGGACTCGGAGCAGCCCGACCAGGCCTGGCACGGTCACCGCGAGCGGGCCAACGAGATCCTCATCCGCAATCCGGCGCTGATGGGCGCTGCCGGCCAGGCGGCCGCCGCCCTCCCCGGTGGTCACGTCGAGGGATTCTTCGACACCTTCTGCGCCCACTTTCGGGCCGTCTATGCGGACGTGGCGATGGGCGGGGCGCACTCCTCCCGCCCCGGTTATCCCACGTTCGCCGACGGCCATGACGAGATGCTGGTCGGCGAGGCGATCGCCCGTAGCGCTCGTGAGGGCCGCTGGGTCGACGTCGACCGGACCGCCCCGAGCCCCGACCGACCGGTTGCCACGCAGGCGGCCCGATGAAGCTCGGCCTGCTGACCGCTCCATTCCCAGACACGCCCCTCATGGACGTCGCCGATTGGACCGCGGCCAACGGCTTCGACAGCATCGAGGTAGCGTGCTGGCCACGGTCGTCGGGGCCCAGCCGTCGATACGCGGGCACGTCCCACATCGACGTCGCCAACCTGTCGGCATCGCAGGCGACCGAGATCGTCGACGAGATCACCGGCAAGGGCCTGTCGATCTCCGGGCTCGGCTATTACCCGAATCCGCTCCATCCGGATCCGGCCCATCGCGAGCTGGTCATCGGCCATCTGAAGCACGTGATCGCCGCCGCCGAGAAGATGGGCGTCCCGCTGGTGAACACGTTCATGGGCGGCGACGCGGCGAAGACCCAGGAGCAGAACTGGGATGAGGCACTACGGGTTTGGCCGGACGTCGTGGCGTTCGCCGGCGACCATGGCCGCAAGATCACGATCGAGAACTGCCCGATGCTGTTCAGCGACGACGAGTGGCCGGGCGGCCACAACCTCGCGACGACACCTCGGATCTGGCGCCGCATCCTCGAGCAATGGGGCGGCGCGATCGGTCTCAACTTCGATCCATCCCACCTGATCCTGCAGATGATCGACATCCCGCGGTTCATCAGGGAGTTCGGACCGCATATCCTCCACGTCCAGGCGAAGGACCTGACAATCGATCGGGACGGCCTCTATGAGCGAGGCGTCTTCTCCCTCGGGATGGGCTGGCAGATCCCTCGCCTGCCCGGCCTCGGGGACGTCGATTGGGGCGACCTCTTCGCCGCCCTTTGGCGAGCAGGTTACGACGGCGACGTCATCATCGAGCACGAGGACCGGGACTTCGAGAAGACCGACGACCTCATCAAGCGCGGTTTTCTCCTCTCCCGCGACATTCTCCGCCCGTACATCAAGTGAGAGCATGACACTCAGCACGGACAACCTGACCGAGCGCCACATCGCAAAGACGATTGAAACCTCAGGCCGATGGCTCGCGGGAGCGTCGCCTCGGCCTTCGGTGAGCGTGCGACAGCTCATCGCTGAGGTTGCCGGTTCATGACATCGCTCAGGATCGACGGCCTCACGGAACGTCAGATCGCCAAGGCGATCGATCACAGTCTTCTTCGGCCGGAGCTGGACGACGCCTTTGTCGAGGAGGGGTGCCGGCTGGCACTCGAGTACGACGTCGCGTCTGTGTGTGTCCGTCCGGCCGACGTCGCCCGGGCAAAGGCGATCCTCGACGGCTCCGACGTCAAGGTCGGCACGACGATCGGGTTCCCGCACGGCAACCACCGGAGCGAGGCGAAGGTCGACGAGGCTCGCCGCGCCCTCGCGGACGGCGCGACGGAGCTCGACATGGTCATCCAGATCGGCGCCCTCAAGTCCGGTCGCGACGCCGACGTCCAGGCCGACATCGCCGCGATCGTCGACGTTGCCCATGCGGCCGGCGCGATCGTCAAGGTGATCTTCGAGAACGCCTACCTGACCGACGACGAGAAGATCCGGGCCTGCCACCTGACCGAGGCAGCCGGGGCGGACTTCGTCAAGACCTCGACCGGCTTCGCCCCCGGCGGCGCGACCCACGACGATCTGCGGCTGATGCGTGCAAACACGTCGCCGCACATCGGGGTGAAGGCTGCCGGCGGCGTGCGGACGCTGGACGCACTCCTCGAGGTCATGGCCCTCGGCACGACACGCATCGGGGCGACGGCGACGAAGGTGATCATCGACGACTTCCGGGCCCGCAAGGCAGGGCTCGCTCCAACCGCGCCGGCAACCGCAGACGCGGGCACGTACTAGTGACCATGGCTGCCATACGATCGCTCCCCTGGATGGTGGAGGCGGCGGCTGTCCTCGAGCTCGTCGCAACGACCCAGGGCGAGGCGATCGAGACGGCGAGCCAGTGGTGCGCCGATGCAATCGCCGCCGACGGCCTCGTCCACCTCTTCGGGACCGGCCACTCGCGAATCCCGGTCGAGGAGATGTTCCCGCGCTACGGCTCCTATCCGGGCTTCAACCCCATCGTCGAGTTGTCGATGACCTTCCACACCCAGGTGGTCGGCGCCAACGGCCAGCGCCAGGCGATGTTCATCGAGCGCACACCCGGCCTCGCCGAGGTCATTCTGTCGAACTTCTCGTTCGGTCCGCACGACGTGATGATCGTGTTCTCGGCAGGCGGGCTGTCCGCCGTCCCCGTCGAGATGGCCCGCGGCGCGCGTCGGCGCGGCATCCGGGTCATCGCGGTGACGTCGGTCGCGCAGTCCATGTCGGACGTCCCCGACCCGATGGTCGGCAGCCGCCTACTCGACGAAGCCGACCTGGTCATCGACCTCTGCACGCCATCGGCGGACGCGCTGGTCACATTGGACGGCCTCGATACCCCGGTCGGTCCCGGAAGTACGATTGCCGCCGTCGCTGTCGTCAATTCCATCAAGGTGCGCACAGCGGAGCTGCTCGTCGAACGTGACGCGATGCCACCGGTCATCACACGAGCGTCGGTAGTAGGCGCCGATCGCTCGCGGACCCTGTTTGACGATGCCTATCGAGAGCACGCAAGGCGAATCGCCCGGGCCATCGGCCGAGGAGATGATGGCGGCGAGCATCGCGCGCAGGAGGTGGACCAATAGATCGCTTCGATTGGCCCCAGCGCCGGCGAAGTCAGTTGTTCGACGCGACCAGATCGGCGCGTCGTTCGCAAGAGGAGGAGAACCAGTGATCCAGAGACCAACCCATTCACGGCTGTTTGCTGGCCTGGCGGTGATCGCGATCATCGCGTCGGCCTGCTCCACGGCCGGCGGCTCGGCAAGCCCGAGCGCCGCCTCGGTGGCGCCGTCATCGTCGGCGTCGTCATCTGCGTCCGTCGCGCCGTCCGAGTCGGCGTCTGCAGAGCTGAAGCAGTACAAGATCGGCTACTCGAACGGCAGCAGCGTGGGCAACGGCTTCCGCGAGGAGCAGGTCTGCACCGCCAAGGCCGAAGCCCTGGTGTCCGGCCAGGTCTCCCAGCTCACGACGATCCACCGCATCACGGACGCCGCCGGCCAGCTACAGGACATCCGCGACCTGATCGCGGCGGGCGTCGATGCGATCGTCTTCAACCCAAACGACCCGAAGGCCCTCAACCCGGCCCTTGATGAAGCGAAGGCCGCAGGCATCAAGACCGTTGCGGTCGACCAGTACGTAGTCCACCCGGACACCTACCAGGTGTTCAACAACCAGGTGAAGTACGCGGAGCTTGGCGCC
This sequence comes from Candidatus Limnocylindrales bacterium, assembly GCA_038250445.1. Lineage (GTDB taxonomy): Bacteria > Chloroflexota > Limnocylindria > Limnocylindrales > CSP1-4 > CF-46. The sequence goes on from JBBSCI010000084.1 coordinate 9,801, forward strand.
AAGTGGCTGTTCGACAAGCTCGGCGGCACCGGCACGGTCTACTACCAGCGCGGGTACGCCGGCGCCGGCGCCGACAACGACCGCCACATCGGATTCACGAACATCCTCAAGGACTACCCGAACATCAAGGTCCTCCCCAACAAGGACGGCGTCGCGACCCAGTGGGACCCCGCGATCACCACGCAGGTCACGAACGACTTCATCGCCAGCGGCGACTACGACAAGGTCACCGGGATCTGGACGTCCGGCATGGACGTGGAGGCCATCGACGCCATCAAGGCGTCCGGCAAGAAGTTCGTGCCGCTCGTCGGCACGGATCGCGGCGGTTCGGTCACGAAGTTCCTTGACGACACCAACTACCCCGGCCTCGATGGCGCGGCCGTGACCAACACCGCTGCCGTCGGCGGCGCGGGCGTCGCACTGGCGCTCAAGCTCCTGAACGGCGAGACGGTCGCGACCGATCCTTCGGCGGCGCAGCCGAACACGGCGCTCCTGACGCCGGTCCTTGCGGACGACCAGACCGACGCGGGCAAGGCCACGCTCAAGTCGTGGCTCGTCGATGGGCTCGACCCGAGCTGGCCGCTCGGTCTTCAGATCGAGGGCTACACCCACTACACCCCGGAACAGGCCATCGCCTGCAAGGGACCGAACGGCTAGGTCGTTTCGGCCACCAGCGATCACGAGGGGATGCCGGAGCTCCGGCATCCCCTCCACACACTCGACGCAAGGAAGTACATGACCGTCACGGCCACGGACGTTTTGCTCGAGGCGACGGACATTTCGAAGGCCTATGGCGCCGTCGTCGCCCTACGGTCGGCGTCGCTGCGCGTTCGTCCCGGCGAGGTTCACGCGCTCATGGGCGCAAACGGCGCCGGTAAGAGCACCCTCGTCAAGATTCTCACTGGCGCGGTCCGACCTGACGCAGGCCGGATCGCCGTTCGGGGGCGCGAGCGCGTCGCCCATTCACCAGCCGAGGCGCGTCGTGGCGGCCTCGTCTCGGTCTACCAGGAGCCGGCGCTGATCCCGGACCTGGACATCCGCTCCAACCTGCGCCTGACCGAGACGCCGCTCGCGCCTTTCCGACACTGGCTCGCGGAGCTCGGGCTTCCGAATTTTGATCTGTCGAGCATGGCGCGACGGGTGCCGCTCGCCTCGCTCCGGGTCATCGACCTCGCGCGCGCCCTCGCCATCGAGCCGGATGTCCTGATGCTCGACGAGATGACCGCGGCCCTGCCGGCCAACCTCACGGAACGAGTGCTAGAGGTGGTCGGGCGGCTGCGTGGCGGCAAGCGCTCGGTCCTCTTCATCTCACACCGCATGATCGAGATCGCCGCGGTCTGCGACCGGGCAACGGTGCTGCGCGAGGGTGTGACCGTCGGCGTCGTCGACGTGACTGCTGGCTCGGAGGAACGCATCGTCGAGCTCATGCTCGGCCAGACCGTCGCGGGCCTCACGAAGCCCGGCGCCGACCAGGCCGCCGCGGGAGGACGCCCGGCAGAGGTCGCACCGCGCCTGACGGCACGCGCGATCAGCTCGGGCACGAAACTGCAGGACGTCTCATTCGACCTCTACGCGGGCGAGGTGCTCGGGCTGGTGGCGTTGGAAGGCCAGGGCCAGGACGAGCTGTTCGATGTCCTCGCCGGTTCCGATCGCCCGAGAAGTGGCGAGCTGCTCGTGGACGGCACGCCAGTCTCGTTCCGACATCCCGCGGACGCCATCCGGGCCGGTCTCGTGTACGTGGCGGCGGACCGTGCCGAGGCCCTCCTGATGCAGCGCTCCGTGCGCGAGAACATCGCTCTCCCGTCGGTGGCCCGCATCCGTCGATGGGGCTTGATGGACCTCGGCAAGGAACGACGGACGGTCGACGCCGCCGTGTCCAGGCTGCAGATCGACGCCCGTGCGGGCGCCGAAGTGCGCCGGCTCTCGGGCGGCAATCAGCAGAAGGTGACGATCGCGCGCTGGGTGGCGGGCGGCGTACGGACCCTCCTGTGCTTCGACCCGACGCGCGGGATCGACATCGGCACGAAGAACCAGATCTACGTGCTGCTGCGCGAACTCGCCGAAGCCGGAGCGGCCATCCTGCTCTACACCTCGGAGCTGAAGGAGGTCCAGCTCGTCTGCGATCGGGCGATCGTCATCTTCGGCGGCCGGGTGGTCGACGAGATCGCCGCGGCGAACGCTGACGAGCCGACGCTGCTGCGCGCCGCGTATCACATCCGATCGGACGCGGCGATGCCGGAGGAGATCGCGGCGGAGGCGGTCGCCGCCGACGCGGTCGAGGGCGCGGTCCGCACGGAGGATGGGCCGATCGACGCCGAGCGGGCGACCCCGCCGTCCAGCCACGACGGCGCCGTACCCGCCCAGCGCGAGATCGATCGATGACCGCCGCGACGAACAGCGTCGACGATATCCGCAGCCGTCCCGCCGACGCGTTCGCCGCTTGGCTGCGGCGCAACGCATGGACCTTCGGGCTCATCGCTCTCCTCGCGGCCCTCCTCGCGTTCACGAAGACCATCCAGCCGAGCTACGGGGTGACCGGGATCCAGGGCCTCGCGATCTCCGTGCTGCCGCTGGCGCTGGCCGCCGTCGGCCAGGCCATCGTCGTGATCTCGGGCGGGATCGACCTCTCAATCGGCTCGATGATGGCCCTGACAAGCGTCGTCGCGGCCTCCCAGATGTTGGGCCAGAGCGAGGGGTACGGCGTGGCGGTCGTGCTGGGCGTGCTCCTTCTCGGTCTCGTCCTCGGCGCGATCAACGGCAGCCTGGTCGTCGTGACCCGCGTACCGGACATCGTGGTCACGCTGGCGATGTCCTTCGTGTGGGCCGGCTGCGCGCTCCTGGTGCTCAAGACGCCTGGCGGCGAGGCATCGGTCTGGCTGAAGGAGATCATCAAGGGATCCCTGGGTAACGAGTGGATCCCCAAGGCGGCCATCGCCCTGATCGTCATGGTCGCGGTTGTCTGGATCCCGCTCCGGCGCTCGAAGCTCGGCTTGTCGATCTATGCCATCGGGAGCGACCGGCTGGCGGCCTTCCGGAGCGGCGTAGCGGTCGGCGGGACGAAGATCGTCGCCTACGCGGTCCTCGGCATCTTCTCCGCGCTGGGCGGCCTTTCGCTGACCGCCAGTACCGGGATCGGGACGCCGGTCCCGGGGCCCTACACCCTGCTGAGCGTGGCGGCGGTCGTCCTCGGCGGCGTCAGCCTCGCCGGTGGCCG
>JBBSCI010000085.1:0-12800 GCA_038250445.1 Candidatus Limnocylindrales bacterium
CTTCGGTGACAGGATCGGGCTGTTCGCGGGCATCGACGACTGCCGCTTCAAGCGTGTCGTGGTGCCGGGCGACGTCCTCCGCCTCGAGGTCACGATGGAGAAGCTCGGCAGCCGGTTCGGCCGTGCGCGCGGCGTGGCAAGCGTGGATGGCGAAGTGTCCTGCGAGGCCACGCTGAGCTTTGTCATCCCCGGCGAGGGAGTCCTGCGATGACCGCCAAAGTCGCGATCCTGTCGGATATCCACGGCAACGCCAAGGCCCTCGACGAGGTGCGGAAGGCGATCCGCAAGGAGAAGCCGGACGCCGTGATGATCGCCGGCGACCTCGTCATGAACGGACCAGAGCCGGCGGCCGCTGTCGACGGCGTCCGCGAGCTCGAGGCCGATGGCGCGATCGTCGTCCAGGGCAACACCGACGTCGCGGTTGCCGACTTCGACTACTCGGCGGCGTATCCGTGGCTGACTGACGGCGTCCCGGACACGTACCGGGCCGCGGCCGAGTGGGCCCACGATGAGCTCGGCGACGACCGGCTCGGCTGGCTGCGACGGCTTCCGTCGGAGCGGCGGCTCCGCCTCGAGGACACGATGTTCCTCGTCTGCCACGCCTCGCCGGGCAGCCAGACCCAGGGCTTCGACCAGGCGCTCGACCCCTCGGTCATCCTCGAGCGCGCCTCGCGGACCGACGCCCGGGTCATCTGCTGCGGCCACACCCACCTGCCGGAGGTCCGCGACCTGGGCTGGAAGCTCATCGTCAACGACGGCTCCGCGGGCTACGTCTTCGACGGGGATCCGACGGCCTCCTGGGCCCTGATCGGCGTCGACGGCGACGACGTGACGGCGGAGATCAGGCGCACGGAATTCGACACAATGGTTGTTTCGAATGCCATCTCGGCCCGAGGTCTGCCGGGCGACGTCTACCGCGCGGCCACGGTCCGCACCGGGAAGCTCGTCCGATGACGCGCGGCACCTGGCCGGCCGAGCCGCGGCGCGTGGTCGTCACGGGCATGGGGATGGTCACTGCGCTCGGCAACGACGTCGATTCGACGTGGGCGGGCCTCGTCGCCGGGAAGTCGGGCGTCGCGCGGATCGGTGCCTTCGACCCCTCGCGGTTGACCGTCCAGATCGCCGCCGAGGTCAAGGACTTCGACGCCAGCCACATCCTCGACAAGAAGGAGGTCCGGCGGACCGATCGCTACATCCTGTTCGGGCTCGTGGCCGCGCGCGAGGCGATGGACCAGGCCGGCCTGCCGGAACGCCTCGAGGGCGACGAGGCCGAGCGGACCGGCGTGATCCTGGGGACCGGGCTCGGCGGCGTCGGGACGCTCGTCGAGGGGATCTCGATCAACGCGCTCCGCGGCCCCGACCGGATCAGCCCGTTCTTCATCCCGATGGGGATTCCGAACGTCGGCGCCGGCCAGATCGCGATCAGCTTCGGGATGACCGGGCCCAACTTCACGACCGTGTCGGCCTGTGCCACCGGCGGCCACGCGATCGGCGAGTCATACGAGACGATCCGGCGCGGCGACGCCGACGTCATGATCGCCGGCGGCACCGAAGCGGGCATCTTCGAGCCGCTCGTCGGCGGCTTCGCTGCGATGCGGGCGCTATCGACGCGGAACGACGACCCGGAGGCCGCTTCGCGGCCGTTCGACAAGGGACGCGACGGCTTCGTGCCCGGTGAAGGATCCGGGGCCGTCGTCCTCGAGGAGCTCGAGCACGCCCAGGCCCGTGGGGCGTCGATCCTGGCCGAGCTGATCGGTTACGGGGCGACCGCCGATGCATCGCACATCACGTTGCCGGCGCCCGGCGGCATCGGGGCCGTCCGTGCTGCCCGCCGCGCGTTCGAGAAGGCGGGCGTCTCGGCCGACGAGATCGACCATGTGAACGCGCACGCAACGTCGACGCCGGAAGGCGATAAGGCCGAGCTGCAGTCGATCAAGACGATCTTCGGCGACCGGGCCGGGGAGATCCCGGTGACGTCGAACAAGTCGATGATCGGGCACACGCTCGGCGCCGCCGGCGCGATCGAGGCGATCGTGACGATCCAGTCGATCCGCGAGTCGTGCGTGCCGCCGACGATCAACCTCGACGACCCCGACGATGAAGGCGAGGGCCTGAACCTGGTGCCGAACGTGGCCCAGGCCCTCGACATCCGGATCGCGATGTCGAACTCGTTCGGATTCGGCGGCCAGAACACCGCGCTCATCTTGCGGAGGTGGGAGGAGTGAGCGAGCAGCCCGAGGCCACGGAGGCGGCGACTGACGCGACCGGAGCGACCGATGCGATCGAGGGGACCGATGCGTCCGACGCGCCCGCCGGCGCCGACATGATCCCTGACGTGGCCACCGCACCCCCGCCCACCCCCGCCGACACCGGTGACGCCTCCCTGCTCGCGCTCATCGATCGGCTCGGGGCGATGCTGGATCGAAGCGACCTGACGGAGCTCGAGGTCGAGGTCGGCGGCACCGCGCTCGTGCTCCGCAAGCCGGCGGCGATCGCCCAGCCGGTCGCCGTCGCAGCCGGCGTTGCCGTTTCGCCCACCGCAACGGGCTCCACGCAGGCGCCGGAAGCACCGGTCGCCGAACCGGCCGCCGCGCCGTCGCGGCCCAGCATCAAGGCCCCGCTCACGGGGCTCTGGTACGGCTCGCCGACGCCGGGCTCGTCCCCCTTCGTGGAGGTCGGGCGAGAGGTCGCCGTCGGCCAGGTCGTCGGGTTGATCGAGGCAATGAAGCTCTTCAACGAGATCAAGTCGGATCTCGCCGGTCGCGTCGTCCGGGTCGTGCCGGAGAGCGGCGCGCTCGTCAAAGCGAAGCAGCCACTCATCGAGGTGGACCCCCTGTGAACCAACCCGTTCGCAATGTCCATGTCACCGGCTGGGGGCGCTATGCGCCGGCCCAGGTCCTCACCAACGCCGACCTCGAACGGATGGTCGACACGTCCGACGATTGGATCCGGAGTCGGACCGGCATCCGGGAGCGACGCGTCGCCGCCGCCCATGAGACGACCGCATCGATGGCCGCGGTCGCGGGGTTGCGGGCGATCCGGACGGCCGGAATCGAACCGGAGGACATCGACCTCATCCTCCTCGGGACCCTGACGCCGGACTACTGGATGCCCTCGACCGCCGCGCTGGTCAAGGAGGCGATCGGCAACTCGAAGGCTGCCGCGTTCGACGTCATGGCCGCCTGCTCTGGCTTCGTCTATGCCTTCGCCACCGCCCAGGCGTACATCGCCGGCGGTCTCGCCAAGCACGTTCTCGTAATCGGCGCGGAGCTGCTCACACGGTTCCTCGACTACACCGATCGGGGCACCTGCATCCTGTTCGGCGACGGGGCCGGGGCCGTCGTCCTGTCGGCCAGCGAGGAGCCGGGCGGTGCGCTCGGCGTCGAGATGACCACGGAGCCGCGCGGCGCGTACATGATCTGGCTGCCGGCCGGTGGGTCGAAGAGCCCGTCGTCGGCCGAGACGATCGCGCGTGGCGAGCACTACATCCGGATGGAGGGCAAGGAGACCTACCGCTTCGCGACGAAGACGCTCGCGTCGACCGCCCTCGAGTCGATCCGGAAATCCGGGCTCCAGCCGGACGATATCGACCTGTTCATCCCGCACCAGGCGAACATCCGGATCATCGAGGCCGTCGCCAAGGGTCTCGATCTGCCGATGGAGAAGATGTTCGTCAATCTCGACAAATACGGGAACACGTCGGCGGCTTCGGTCCCGATCGCCCTTGCCGAGGCGGTCAACGAGGGCCACGTCAAGGTTGGCGACAACGTCGTGATCGTCGCGTTCGGGGCGGGCTTCACGAGCGGCGCGGTGACGATCAACTGGACGGCCGATCCCGCCCGCGGCATCGCCGGCGACGCGGCGGTCCGGCCGGAGGACGTCTCGGTCCGGCTGCCGGTCGACTGGGACTCCGTCGACCCGATCCCCGACGCGCTCGCCGAGCTCATGGCCCAACCCGGCGGCGTCGACGTGCCTGACGACGTGGTCCCCGGCGAACCGGAGCACGCCCGCCAACCAGTTGGCTGAGGAGGTCCACACGTGACGGTCCAGCCGTTGCAACGCGCCCGGAGGGCGGGCCGCTTTGCCAGATATTCACCGAGGGACACTTAGGCTTGGTCCGAACGGCTTCGCGGCGGCGGGCGCAACGACCGCGTGCACGTCGGAGCTCGACAGGGGCTCGGGTGCATGCCTGAACGGCGGCGAAGCGGGCCTACAAGTCCTGCTCTGAATGATTGGCCGGGACGACTGCCGCCCGCTGATACTCTCGGTGCACCTATCGAGTCAACGAGGATTTGTCACTCTCGTCGCCGGCCTCGCGTCGCAGGCTCTGCCCAGTCCCACTGGTCGGAGACCCATGGACAATCCCAGGTCCGACGAGCACAGTTCCTGTTTGGTAGACCGTCACTTCGTTCAGGCGAATGCCCAAACGCCGATCCAGCTCATGGGGGACATCGCAGTCGGCGTGCTGACCGAGTGGGCAGAAACGAATCGCGGTCACGTCATGGCGCTGAGAATCGTCGACGAGGATGAGAAGAAGATCTGGGAGATGGAAGCCCAGCTTGAGGTTGGTCGCCCTCCTGGAGCCAAACCCGGACAACACTTCCGCCAACTCCTCACCGTTCGAGGGCCGTTTGCGATCCCAGACCGGGGCGCATACAAGATTGTTCTCGAGTTGGACGGCAAACCTCAAGACCCGCCATTCCGCCTCTGGGTTGAGGACATGCCTACCTAGCACTGAGTCGATGCCCAAGAATTGCGATCATTCGCGGCACCAGGCGAGGAGAGACGAGTGACATCGATGATCGACTTGAGCGGCAAGAGCGCCGTCGTGACCGGCGGCTCGCGCGGGATCGGGCGGGCGATCGCACTTCGCCTCGCGGCCCAGGGCGCGGACGTCGCGTTCAGCTATCGCGGCAACGAGGCGGCAGCGAAGGAGACCGCGGGCGCGATCGAGGGGCTCGGCCGCAAGGCACTGCCATTCCAGGCCGACGTGACGGAGCCGGACTCGGCCGATGCGCTCGTCAAGGCCGCGCTCGAGGCCTTCGGCAAGGTCGACATCCTCGTCAACAACGCCGGGATCACCCGCGACGATCTCATCATGCGGATGAGCGTCGAGGCGTTCCGCGAGGTCCTCGAGACGAACCTGTTCGGGGCGTTCTATGCGACGAAAGCGGTGACGAGGCCGATGCTCAAGGCCAAGGGCGGGCGGATCGTCAACATCACGTCGGTCTCCGGCCAGGCTGGCCAGATGGGTCAGGCGAACTACTCGGCGGCGAAGGCCGGCTTGATCGGGTTGACGAAGGCGACCGCCCGCGAGCTCGCGTCGCGCGGGATCACCTGCAACGCCGTCGCGCCCGGCTTCGTCCTGACCGAGCTCACCCGGGATCTCCCCGAGGCGCTCCAGACAGAGATCACCTCGCGGACACCGCTGGGGCGGTTCGGAACGACCGATGAGATCGCGAACGCCGTCGCCTTCCTCGTCTCCGACGAAGCGGCGTTCATTACGGGGCAGGTCCTGGCCGTCGATGGCGGCCTCGTGATGATGTAAGGACCCGACCGAGGTCCGAGGCGACGCTCCCGCGAGGAATCGGCCGGAGGTCTTCGACTAGACTCGTCAGAAGTGACTTCCTCACGCGAACCCGGCGCGAGCGCTTGGCCGGGCGTGCTCTCGGTGCGCGGCGTGTTTTTCGTGTGCGCCGCCGTCCTTATTGGTCTGGCGATCGTGAGGCTGGCGACCGGTGGCTGGGGGTATGTGGACGCCGACCATGCCCGCTACATCTATTCGGGCATGTCCCTGCTGGACGGCCGTGGCTACGTGAGCGAGGCCGGCGCCACCTACCTCGTCCGATCGCCGGCTTACCCGCTGATCGTCGGCGGTGCGTACGCCCTGGCGGGCTCGGATGGCGCCCACCTAGCGGCCTGGAGCCTGGGCCTCGCCGGTCTGCTGCTTGCCGTGGCGCTGGCGGCGCGCCTGGGAGGCGTGGTGGCGATGGTGATCACCACTGCGACGGCTATCGCGTTGCCCCAGTTCTGGGAGCAGCTCGTCACCATCGGAATCGACCTCCCCCAGGCGGCCTTTTACCTGGCCGCCGTCGCGCTGCTCTGGTCGCCCAAGCCCGGCTACTGGCTGGCCGCCGGGGGTCTGTTCGGTCTCGCCCTCCTGATCAAGGAGACCGCAGCTCCAGCTGTCGTCCTTCTCCCGATCGCCTGGCTGCCGGCCTGGTCGGGGCTTTCGTGGCGGCGCTGGGCCTCGCTAGCAGGCCTGTTCCTGGTTGCGGTTGCCGTCGTTGCCGGATGGTGGTGGCTCTTCGTCTGGTTGCGGACGGGCTACGTGTTTCCGCTCAATGCGCTCCTGTCGATCGTTCCCGACGAGACAGGACCGACTCGGCCGTCACCCGTTGCGGTCGCTGCCGCACTCTTTGCTGCGGCAGCGTGGGCCCATCTCCTGTTCACGCGGTTGCGGGACGTCGGTGTGAGACTCTTGGGGCTCGCCGCCCTCGGGCTGGCTCCCGCAGTCGCGGCGACCATCGCACTCACTCAGCCGGCGCGCAATTTCACTGTCGTTCTTCTGTTGAGCTGCGTGGTCATTGGTGTCGCGCTGTCCGACTTGTTGCGAGCCCTTGCCCCGCGACTATCGATGTCAGCAAACCGGGCCGTCTCGGTGGCGGCCGGCGTCGCCCTCGTTGCCGCAGTGATGGTGGGTCAGCTCGCGGTCCGTGTCGCACCCAGGGATTCGTTGCCCGCCGAAACGGCCGCCTTCCTGCGCCCGCACCTCGCGCCCGGTCAACAGATCATCTCGACGTTCCTCGACCGCTCCGCGCTCAGCGTGGAATTGTTCGACGAGCTCGTTCTCGTTCGGCAATTGCCCGTTCACGCGGTCCAAACAACGGACGACCCTGCGCAATATCTCTGGCTGGGCGACCGACGAGGGGTCCTCTTCGGGTTGAGGCAGGACGCCTGGCGGCGAGCCATGCGCCGACCGGGTGTGGCGTACCTCGTCTTGATCGGTCCTCATCCACTCACTCCGACGGAACTGATTTCCGCACTCCGCTCGAGCGATGGCCAGAAGGCCGGTTTGACAACGGTGAAGCGGCTACAAGGCCCGTTCGGCACAGCGGACGTGTTCGAGATCGATTCCGGTAGCGTCGAACGAACGACCTCGATACACCTTCACGCACAGCCGAGTGCCCTCTTGCACTGGCTGGACATCGCCGAGGCGGCCGGCGAAAGCGACCCAAGCGGCGCACTCCTCGATGCCCGCCCGATCGTGCCCGCTCGAGGTGAGCGGCTCGCTCTCCTTTCCCGCCGTCTCGGCGCCGGGGCATGCTTTCGGCCTCGGCAGGAAGGAGGCGCAGCTGTCCTGATTGTCGCACGGGCCGATGGTCAGGGCGACTGCCTGACCGCCTTGCCCACGCACTAGGGCCACGGCCTCGGAGACGGCAGCACGTTGCCGCCGATCGACGCGCTATGCGTCCGGTTCGGGCACCGGCGCGACCATCCCAAGCGAATCGCGCAACAGCACTAGGCTCACCGCACCCGCGATGGCTGCTGGCAGGATCGTGAACGCGTGAGCTAGAACAGCGAGTGCAAACGCCGGGGAGCTGGCAACGCCCATCGCCTGCGCGGCGAACGCGGCCGCGAGCTCGTACGTCCCGACATACCCCGGCGCCGACGGCACGGCCGTGCTGAGGACCGCTGCAGCGGAGATCAGGGCTGCGGCCCCCAGGCTGATGTCGATGCCGATCGACGCCGCCACGAGCCACACGAGTAGCGCATCCAGCGGCCAGGCGATGAATGACAACCCGGCCGCAGCCGCCACGGCGCGGCGACTGTGGATTCCGCCGACTCCAGCCGCGAATCTGCCGACGATCTGAAGAATTCGGCTCGATCCGGGCAGGCGGACCCAGGAGGACGGCTGAGCATTGGGCCAGAAACGACGGATCGCCCCGACGAGTGCGGGCAGGCCCGCGATCGCCACCAACAGGGCAACGAGTCCGACGGCCGCGGCTATCGCGGCGGCGGCGACGATCCACGACGGGGCGCCGATCGACGTCGCGACGATCAGGGCGAACGCGGCAAGGGCGGCCACATCGAGAATTCGTTCGAGGACGACCGTACCCAGCACGGCGACGGGATCGAGATCCTCCCGGCGTGACACGAGATAGGTCCGGACAACCTCACCGAGTCGCGCCGGGAGTGCCACGTTCCCCAGGTACCCGATGAGAACGACCGGTAGGAGGCGACGAGTCGGGGCGCGCGTGCCGTCGGGGCGCGTCGGGAGCAGCACCTGCCAGCGGGTGGTCCTCAGCCATACCTGCGCCGCGACTACGGCCAGCACGACCAGCAGATATCGAACGTCGGCATGGGCTAGGCGCTCGGCGACGAACGCGAGATCCACGTTTCGGATGGCGATCCACAGTGCCGCGACACTGATGCCGATACCGAGAAGCGTGAGCCAGATTCGGCCGAACGGGCTCGACGCCATGCGCCACATTGATCGCAACCCTACACTCCGGCGGACGTGATGACGAGACTCAGGCGGCCGCGACCGGGTTGGACGCAGGCGCCGCCCGCGCCCGCCATCGCGGCGTTCCTGTCATTCCTGTGGCCGGGCCTCGGCCAGTGGTACGCCGGCAGGCCTCGGGCCGGCGTCCTGTTCGCGATCCCGATCGCGGCGATCCTCCTGCTGCTCTGCGTCTGGCTGTCGCGCGGCATCGAGTGGGCGCTCCTCGATCTCCTCACCCAGATCGTCGCCGTCACGTTCATCCTTCTCGTCCTCGCCGAAGGGGCCTGGCGGATCGCCTCGCTCGTCCACGCGGCATGGCTGATGGGCGGCCAGCCGGTCTTCCGCAAGCCGCCGATCGCCGGCACCGTCGCCGTCCTCACGGTCCTCGTCGTGGTCAGCCATGTCTGGGCCGCTGCGGTCGCATGGTCGCTCTACGACGGATGGGGACGGGTGTACGTCCCGCCAGTCGCCGGCGCCCCGATCGTGCTGCCGGTTGCATCAGGCGCTGCGACGCCGGGCAGTTCGATCCTGCCGTCCATCGAGCCGTCGCCGGAGATCGTCAGCCGGCGGATCAACGTCCTCGTCACCGGCATCGACTCGTCGGCGATCCGTAACCATTCCCTGACCGACACCCTGATCGTCGTCAGCGTCGATCCGGATACCGGACGCGTGGCGATGGTCAGCTTCCCGCGCGACATCGCGCGGTTCAGGATGTCCACCGGCCAGGTCTTCACCGCCAAGATCAACTCATTGATGGTCGAGGCGGACAAGAACCCTTCCAAATACGCGGGCGGCGGACTGGCGACCCTGACGCGCGAGCTCGGCTACCTGCTGGGCGTGCCGATCCAGTACTACGCGGCGGTCGACCTCACGGGATTCGCCAGGCTGATCGACGCCGTCGGTGGCGTGACGATCGACAACCCGAAGGCCATCAACGACCCCGCCTACGGTGGCTGGACGGATGGCCGGATCGGGTTCTTCCTGTCGGCCGGGGTCCACAAACTGAACGGCGAGACCGCCCTCGCCTACGCCCGATCGCGCAAGGGCGCCGGGGACAACGACTTCACGCGGGCCAGGCGCCAGCAGCAGCTCCTCGTCGCGCTTCGGGACCGCCTGACGGATCCTGCCCTGCTGCCAAAGATGTCGTCGATCATCGACGCCGGCTCGCGGACGGTCCGGACGAACTTTCCCCAGGACCGTCTCGCGGAGATGCTGACGATCTCCCGATCCATCCAGGGCGACGACGCGATCAAGCGGATCGTCCTGGGGCCGCCGTACGCGAAAAACCCGCCGGCCGGCACGCCGGGCGGCTACCAGCTGGTCATCGACATGGATCGGCTCGCGAAGCTGTCGATCGAGCTCTTCGGGGCCGACAGCAGCTACGCGACGGCTTCGCCCTGAAAGACGTGTGAGGGTTGGGGCCACCCCGGCATGGGACCTTCGTCAGGGAGGTCTTGTGCGGTTATGGGTGGTAGGGTCCCCCGGTGGATCAGACCGTCCCCGCGTCCCGGTTCCGATCTCCGCGTCTGATCGCGGCGATCGCCTTCCTCTCAATCATCGTCGTCGGAGCGATTGCGGCCGCCGTCTACCTCGGCCGGCCGCACGATCCGATCGTCGCCGTGGCCTCTCCCACGCCCTCGCCGACGCCTGCGCCAACCGCGACGCCCAGTCCAAGCCCGATCCCCACCTCGCCCCTCCCGAGCCCGTCAGCTAGCCCGTCGCCGGACGGACTTGACCCGCTCCTTGGCGCGGACGGCCGCCTGACGATCCTCCTCCTCGGCTCCGACTACCGCCCGAGCCACGCCGGCAACCGGACCGACGTGATCATGGTCGTCTCGCTCAATCCCGTCACCGGCGCCGTCGCCGCGGCGAGCATCCCGCGTGACACCGCGGGCTTCCCCACGTCGTCGACCCAGTCGTATGGCGCCAAGGTCAACGGGCTCTACCAGTCGCTGATCAGCCGCCTCGGGCAGGTGAGGGCAGCCCAGGAGATGAAGGGGATCGTCGGCGCCGGAATCGGGGTCGAGGTCGACTCGTACGCGTTCGTCGGCTTCGACGGCGTCCGCCAGCTCGTGAATGGCGTCGGCGGCGTGGACGTCGTCCTCTCGAAGTCGGTCAGCGACCCCTATTACTGGGTCACCGCGCGGAACCGCGGCGTCTACTTCCCGGCCGGCCGGAACCACCTGAACGGCGATCGAGCGCTGATCTTCTCCCGGACCCGCAAGGGCGACAACGACTTCGAGCGGGCCCGTCGCCAGCAGCTCCTCGTCGCTGGCGCGGTCGACGCCGTCCGCAAGCGCGGCCTCGAGAACCTCCCCAAGCTCCTCGCCACGGCCAGGCACAGCGTCAAGACCGACCTGCCGCTCGCGTCGGCGCCAAAGCTCTACGCGATGATCGGGAAAGCGAAGGTCGACGACGCGGCCAAGATCGTCTTCGGGCCGACAAAATGGGCGACCGGCAGCTCCGGCACGTCGTTCAGGCTGAAGCTCAACGAGGTCCGTGGGTGGACCGCGGAGTTCATGGCCCCGGTAAAGGCTGCGCCGGCGCCGACGCCGCTACCGCCACCGCCCGGGCCGCTCCCGGTCAAGGCGCCCATCCCCGGGGCTCGTCCCAGCTAGTTGTTGCGGTCGACGAGCACGGCGCCGGGGTTCGCGACCATCATCGCGCGGGCCGCCGCCCAGAGGGTTGGGTTGCGCTTGAAGTCGTTGTTGTAGAGCGGGTTCTGCCACGTGTAGAACGCGACGCCGGCCGCGCCGAGGTACTTGAACCCGTCGTTCACCTGGCGTCTCAGCTCAGCCGCTGACGGCGTGCGCTTGTCGCCCTTCTTGTAGCTGTGGCCCTGGACCATGAGCCAGATCGGCGTGCCGGGCGTGTTCGCCGCGACGTACTTCCTGATCTTGGGGAAGTTCGTCACCGCGGTCCCGATGTAGCCGCGGCTGTAGGTCACCGGGTACCAGTCGACCCACAGGATATTGGCGATGCCGGTGCTCCACGGGTTCGCCGTCGTGCCGAAGTGCGGCGTGTCGCCGAGGAGGGCGACGACCGGGTGGTTCTTGTCGGCGGCCTTGTAGGCGTTGTAGAGCGAGCGCATCTCGGAGACCGTGATGTGGTTGACCGCGGGCTCCTTGACGGACAGGTAGCCGTAGAGGGCCGGGTGGTTCCGGACGAGCTTGGCCCACTTGAGGATTGCGCTTGGCGCGACGGTCCCCTTCGCGTAGTTGACCGTGTCGACGAAGTAGACGAGGACCTTTTGTTTGTGCCTGGCGGCCTCGTCGAGGTAGGTGACGATCGGTTTCACGGTCTTGGTCGACCAGCTGAAGGCCTTGACGAGGAGTCCGGGCCGGGGCGAGCCGAGGTTGGCGATGTCGGCCTGCTGCACTTCCCAAGCGGCGTAACCGGGCGCCGACGTGCGAGCGATGACGCCGGGCGTGGCGGCAGCGGGCATCGGCGCGACGACGAGCGCGCCGAGAAGGGCGAGGAGGGCGATCCCGATTGCGGGACGCGGTCGGCGGAGGGCGAGCGGCGAGGTGGAATTCATCAACGCCATGATTCCCCGAGGCTGGACTGGTCGCTATAGCGCGGATGGGTGGGCCGGCTATGTCCGATGGGGCACCGACCAACCCTACCCCGTCCCCCCGGTCATTCGCAAACCGCACCAGGCGTCAGCCGGTGCGCTCGATTCGGGCGAAGGCCGCCACTCCCCACTGGCTTCGTGGCGTGGTCGCGATCCACCAGGCGATCGTCACCGCGAGCGTGAGGAGCAGGCCGTTCAGGCTCGTCGCATACGACCGCGCGATCGCGACCGCAACGAGCGCGCTGAACACCACATTGGTCGGCCCGCGCGGCAGCGTCGCCAATCGCCGCCCGGCCGCCCCGGCCAGGATTCCGAGGGCGATCATGATCGCGAACGCGAAGATCGGGCCGCCGTTCGCCCACGCCTCTCCCAGCACCCCGGGGGCCGCGAATCCGCCCGTCTCGCCCGGAAACAGCCGCTCGTAGATCCAGTAGCCGAGGGCCTGCCGCTCCCCCTGACCAAGGAGGACCGCCAGGCGTCGGATGTACGTCGCGCCGGCGAAGTACGGCTCGTGCGTCGGGATCTGCGATGCGACCAGCTCGAGGGTTCGCGGGTGGACAAGGAGGACCCGGTCGACCGTCCGTTTGACCGCAAACCCCGCGACGTCGGCGGCCCCAGAGAAGCCACCTTCCGGCCCGACACGGACGAGCTGGACGCCGACGAACAGGACGAGCGTCGCCGCCGCGAGACTCGCCGCGACCCTCGCGGACACCCGCCGCC
>JBBSCI010000086.1:0-12739 GCA_038250445.1 Candidatus Limnocylindrales bacterium
GGGCATCGCCGATCTGCTGGCCCAGGCGGACGTCGACATCGTCCTCGCCCTTCCCATCCAGGAGGGAGCCGCGCTCATCCCGGCCGTCGGCGGGACCTTCCACGGAACGGTGACGGCCGAGCCCGGCGATGGCCAGTCGCAGGAGCCAATCCAGGTCGAGCCCTACTCACGTGTTTCGACGCTGACGGCGGACTCGTACGTCATCGAGGTCCGCTTGTCGAACCCGCACACCTTCCGGCAGACCGCGATCGCCAACGTCACGAGCCTGCTTGCGGCGGTCGGAGTCGTCGCCCTGGGCCTGACGATCATCGTCGCCGCCGCGCTGGCCCACCGCTTCACGACCCCGCTTCGACGGTTGACCGAGACGTCGCGGGCATTGGCCGAAGGGGATCTCACGAAACGCGTCGCCCGGACGGACGTCAAGGCCGGCTCGTCGGAGCTGACCGAGCTCGCCGTCCAGTTCAATGCGATGGCCGATCGGCTGCAGGAGAGCGTCGAGATCATCCGCCGCGATCGCGATCGGAGCCGCGACTTCCTGGCCGACGTCTCGCACGAGCTGCGAACGCCGATCGCGGCGCTGCTTACGTTCAACGAGCTGCTCACCGAGAAGGCCGGCGAGGATCCGGCCGCTCGCGCCGAGTTCCTCGAGTCGAGCCGCGTCCAGCTCGAGCGGCTCGACTGGCTCGCCCAGAACCTCCTTGAACTCTCGAAGCTCGATTCGGGGCTCGTCCTGCTCGACCTGCGACCGGACGACCTGCGGGCGGCGGTCGAATCGGCCGTCGAACAGGCAAAGCCAGCCGCCAAGCGCCACGGCGTCGAGCTCAGTCTCACCCTGCCGGACGCACCCCTCCGGATCCGCCACGATCCGCAGCGGGTCGGCCAGGTCGTCACGAACCTCGTCGGCAACGCGATCAAGTTCACGCCGAAGGGCGGCTCGGTCGAGGTGGACGTCGCGCCGCACCGCGACGGCGCCCGGATCGACGTCAACGACACCGGCACCGGGATCGATGCCAGCGAGCTGCCGCGGATCTTCGAGCGGTTCTATCGCGGATCGCGAGCAAACGAGGCTCGCGGCAGCGGCAGCGGCCTTGGCCTCGCGATCGTGCGCTCGATCGTCGACATGCACGGCGGCTCGGTCACCGTTGACAGCCGGTTGGGGACGGGCAGCCGCTTCTCGGTCTTCCTGCCTCGCGATCCGCGTGTCGAGGACGCCCAGCCGACGAACATTCCGTTCGGCCCGGATGAAACGATCGATCCAAGCGACGCATCGCCGAAGATGGCGGAAACTTCACCGACACAGGCCCCCCGCCTCAACCGGGAGTCGTCAGGCTGACGTAGCTCACGAGACGCTCACCGCCCGTGCCGGCCGCACGCCGAACGAAGACACACACCTCATGACCGATCGACGAGACATCGACCCCGAAGAGGGGACCCAACCGCACGACACCGCGTCCTTCTCGCCACCGTCGGAGCCGCGCCCCGATTGGGCTGCGCCACGTTGGACCCAGCCAGAACCGCATCCCCCGACCCCTGAGCGCTGGTTCGAGACCGCGCCGCGACCGCCGGTCGAGCCGGTCATGCAGCCGCGGCGGTCGGGAGGTGCCGGCACCGCGATCACCGCCGCCGTCCTCGCCGCGATGCTCGCCTCGGGCGGCACTGTTGTCGCCCTCAATGCGACCGGCGCCCTCAATCGCCCGGCCCCGCCCGCGACCGTGGATCCCAACGCGGCGACCATCAAGCAGCCGATCACGATCGACGAGTCCTCGGCCATCATCGATGTCGCTGCGAAGGCCGGACCTGCCGTCGTCCAGATCCGGACGGGCGGCGAGATCGACCCGAACGCGACGACGATCCCGACGTCCGGGGTCGGGTCCGGCGTGATCTTCGACACGAACGGCTGGATCCTCACGAACCGGCATGTCGTGGCCGGGAGCACGAAGGTGACCGTCGAGCTGAAGGACGGCACCCAGTACACCGGCACCGTCTACGGGATCGACACGCTGACCGACCTCGCGATCGTCAAGGTCGACGCGAGCGCGCTGACCGCCGCCGCGCTCGGCGACTCCGACGGCCTTCGTGTCGGCCAACTGGTCGTCGCGATCGGCAGCCCGCTGGGGACGTTCTCCAACACCGTCACGAGCGGAATCGTGTCGGCCAAGGGGCGGACGATCCAGACCGAGGGCAGCCAGTTGAACAACCTCATCCAGACCGACGCCGCGATCAATCCCGGCAACAGCGGCGGACCGCTCCTCGACGCGACGGGTGCCGTCATCGGGATCAACACGGCCATTGCCCGAGATTCGACCGGCATCGGTTTCTCGATCCCGATCAACCTCGCGAAGCCGCTGATGGAGCAGTCGGTCGCGGGCCAGGCGCTAGCCCGGCCGTATATCGGCATCCGCTTCGTCCGGATCGACGGCCAGACGGCCAAGACCCTGAACCTGCCCGTCCAGGACGGAGCCTACGTCCGGATCCTCGACGGGAACCAGCAGCCTACCGATCAGGACGCCGTGGAAGCCGGCGGCCCGGCAGCCACTGCCGGGATCAAGACCGGCGACATCCTCGTGTCGATCAACGGCAAGACGATCGACCAGGAGCACCCGCTCGATACACTCCTGACCCAGTTCTCGCCGGGCGAGACCGTCCAGGTCGAGATCGTCAGGGGCGATCAGCACTCGACGACGTCGGTGAAGCTCGGCACGCGACCGCCCGGTCTCGGCTAGAGGCCTTGTCGCAGAGACGCCCTCGGACCCGCCCTCTTTGCCAAATGTGCACCGGGTGAACGCCGGGCAGGCAAAGCTGCGATTCCGGAGCCGCAGAGTACTGGAATGAGGGGTTTGTTACCCGCAGGCGGCTAACCGCGAGACTCGCCGGGTCAATTCGGCGGCGTGAAGCTCGTCAACGTTCGCCTCATGCACATTTGGCAGTGAGGGCTCAGGCGCGCCGTTCGCTGCTCGGGCGGCGCCGCCAGATCTCGACGGCCGCGTGATCGAGCGGACCACCCAGCTCGACCTTTGGCTTGCGAATCCGGACACCGACCTCGTTGACCGCGAAGTCGGCAAGAAGCTCGTGGCTGATCGCCTCGGCGAGCGCCTCCAGGAGTCGGTAGGACGTCGACTCGACGATCTGGCGAGTGGCGTCGTAGACCTTCCCGTAGTCGACGGTCCGCTCGAGGTCGTCGTCGATTCCGGCCGGCTGCAGGTTGAGCACGAGTTCGACATCGACCTCGAACGGCTGGGGCGTCGTCAACTCGTGATCGTAGTAGCCGTGCTTGCCCTCGAACTGCATGTTCTGGAGGACGATCCTGTCGCTCAGGTGGAGGCTCCTTCACTCGTCTCGGACGGCTGCCAGGACCCACGAATGATCGCATCGGCCATCCGGGCCGTGCGAACGTTCGGAAGCACATCGTGGACGCGAACGATGTCGACCCCGGCGGCGATGCCCAGCGCGGTCGTCGCGAGCGTCGCTTCCAGACGCTGGTCAGCGGGGAGGTCGAGGACCTTGCCGAGGGTCGACTTCCACGACGTCCCGAGCAGGATCGGCCGGCCGAGGAGTCGGAGGGAATCCAGGTCGCCGAGGAGGGCGATGTTGTGCTCCGACGTCTTGCCGAAGCCGAATCCGGGGTCGACGATGATCCGGTCCCACGCGACGCCGGCTCGAAGCGCTCGGTCGATCGCCGCCGGGAGGTCGGCGATGACCTCGGCGATCAGGTTCGTGTAGCGGGCCTCCGCCCGGTTGTGCATGACGACGATGGGCACGCCCGATCCTGCGGCGACGCGGGCCATGGCGTCGTCGGCGGCCACGCCCCAGACGTCGTTGACGAGATGAGCCCCCGCCGCGAGTGCCGCCTCGGCCACCGCCGGCTTGGTCGTGTCGACGCTGATCGGCATGTCCGGGAGCGCGTCGTGGAGCGCGGCGATGACCGGCACGACCCGTCGCGCCTCCTCGGCCGCGTCGACGGGGGCGTGACCGGGGCGGCTCGATTCGCCGCCGACATCGAGGATGTCCGCTCCGTCCGCAGCCATCGCGCGTCCGATCTCAACCGCCCGTCCGACCGGATCTCCATCACCGCGGCCGGATGACGCCGCCAGGAGACCGTCACCCGAGAACGAGTCCGGTGTCACGTTGAGGATGCCCATCACGAACGTCCGCTCGCCCCAGGCGAACGTCCCCGGCCCGATCTCGAGCGCCGCCGGCGGGCCGGGCAGGCCGTGCTCGGCGCCCTCGGGCAACGCGACCGACGGCGTCGCGTCCCCGCCGCCAGATCCGCTCACCCGCCGCTCGCCCGGTCGTCGTTGAGCAGCGGGTCGTCGACGAGCACGCCTCGGGCGAGCCCGACGAGGTAGAGCGACCCGGCAACGACGACCGCCCCGTCGCCGCCTCCGAGCACGGTCGCCAGGGCCGCCGACGGATCCGCGACCACCGAAACGTCGGCGTCGGGCGATAGGCGACGCCAGCGGGCCGCGAGGTCGACGGCTGGAAGCGCTCGCGGAACATCCAGCTGGGTGGCGACAACGCGAGCGCCGCGGAGCGACTCGGATTCAGTCAGCGCCCCGATTACCCCGTCGACGTCCTTGTCGGCCATCGACGCGGTGAGGAGCGTCGGCCGGCCGGGGGTCAGGAACGGCCGGAGATCGTCGAGCGCGGTCGCCAGGGTCGCCGCCCCGGCGGGGTTGTGCGCACCGTCGAGCAGCACGTCCCGGCCCTCGACCGACAGCAGCTCGAGGCGGCCGGGCCAGCGAACCGTTGCATAACCGCGGCGACGGGCGGCGGCAGGAGCATCGGCGATGCCCGCGGCCTCGAGTGCGTCGAGGAGCGCGTCCGCGACGGCGACGTTGGCCGCCTGGTGCCGTCCGCGCAACCCGACACTGGTCCGGCCCAGGCCCGGCAGCTCCACTTCGATCCCGTCGCGCGAGATGTCGACGACCGGCGCCCGCTCGACGACCGTCAGCGGCACGTTCAGCCGCGCCGCGCGCCGACGGACGATCGCAAGAGCGTCGCCGGTCGCGCCCGTGACGGCGAGGTCGCCTCGCTCGATGATCGCCGCCTTTTCGCGAGCGATGTGGGCGATCGTCGGTCCCAGCCGATCGGTATGGTCTAGGTCGACGTTCGTGATCGCCGCGACGCCGCCGTCCCAGGCGTGGGTCGCGTCGAGCCTCCCGCCGAGGCCGACCTCGACGAGCGCGAGGCCGACTCGCTCTTCGGCGAACCAGCGGAACACCATCGCGGTCAGCAACTCGAACTCCGTCGGTGGCCCGAGCCGGCGCGGAACCCGATCCGCGGCCGTCAACGCCTCCTCGACGAGGCGGGCGAACGTTGCCTGGTCGACCGGCCGGCCGCCGATCTGCATGCGTTCCCGGTAGGTGACAAGGTGCGGCTTGGGCGTCTCGCCGACGCGATGGCCGGCGGCCTGCAGGGCGGATCCTGCGAGCGCAAGGACGCTGCCTTTGCCGTTCGTGCCCGCGACGAGCGCCCCCCGAATCGATCGCTGCGGGTCGCCAAGCTCACGGAGGAGTGCCCGGGTCCGGCCAAGGCCGAGGCGGATCCCGAAGCGGCCGCGATCGGCGAGGGCGTCGAGCGCCGCGGCGTACCGATCGTCCGTCGTCACTCGCGAGTCAGGTCGTCCTCGTAGAAGACGCACTGGTTGAACCGCGGCGTCAGGCAGACGTCGTTGACGTAGCCCTGCTCCATGTGGACGCCGCCGCGAAGCTGGCATCGGGAGACGTTCGCGTCCTGGCGAATGAGGGCCTTGAGGAGGTGCGGTGCCTGGATCGGGATCGCCCCCCGGGCGCCGGTCATGTAGAAGTGCGGGCAGACGTTGCGCCGGAGGTTCGGCAGGCCAAACCCGGCCCTGGTGATCGGCATAGCCGGAAGTCCGGGGCGCGCGTTCGGGTCGGGGCGATGCGGCGCCGGGGCGACTCTGGCGATCGGGCCGACGCCGAAGCCCGGTCGCCCAGTCGGGCCCGACGGACGGTCGCTTTTGGGGTCTCGTGCCTGCACTCCATCCCTCGGAAGCCGGCCCGCGGCTTGGTTCAACCCCGCGCGCCGACGGCAAGACTACAACGCTCCGCAATGATCCAACTCGCTCGCGGCGTGTTCAAGGCCGACGGGCCCTCGCCCCGGTAGCGCCGAGGCGTGCGACAATCGCCTCCGATGACGACTCGGCGTGACGGACGACCGTCCCAGGTGAGGCCGAGGCCGCCCTCGAATGGCCGGCCGGCCACGACCAAGGCCCGGCCCCGCACCTCGGCCCCGGGACGGATCGCGTCCCACCGCCGGGTCGAGCGCACCCGCAGCCTGGCCCTCCCGTTCCGGTTCCTGTTCGTCGTCGCGGTCATCGCCCTGTGCGGCGGCATCCTTCTCGCCGCGACCGGTGGCATCGGCAAGGTCGCCGCGACCATTGGCTCGACGTTCGGCGGGTTCTTCGCCGACCTGACGGCGACGCCGGCGCCGTCCTCGACGCCATCGCTCCTCGCGGATGCGCCCGTCCTCGAGGAGCCGAGCGAGCCCTACACGAACCAGGCGACGATCGATCTCGTCGGTTCTGTCCCGGCCAACCTGGTCGGCAATGAGAATCTCCGGGTCCGCGTCTTCGTGGCGATCGGCGAGCAAACGCCCAGTATCGTGACCGAAGTCCCTGTCGGGCGCACCGCGCAGTTCATCGTCCCGGGGATCACCCTCGTCGAGGGCAGCAACGCCTTCTCCGCGCGGATCGCCGGACCGGCCGGACTCTCCGAGCCCTCACCGGTCGTGACCTACATCCTCGATTCGGCGAAGCCGAAGATCAAGGTCTCCTCGCCGAAAAACGGCGCGGTCGTCAACGCCAAGACCGTCAATCTCGTCGGCCAGACTCAGCCCCGGAGCAGCCTGAAGGCCCTGAACGTGTCGACGGCCGCAGTCGTCTCCGGCCAGGCCGATGCCAATGGAAACTTCTCGCTCCCCGTGACGATCGGGCCCGGCAAGAACGACATTACGATCACGGCGACCGATCCGGCCGGCAACGAGAACCAGCTCGCGTTCGCCGTCCGAAAGGGCGCCGGGGTCCTTGCCGCGACGCTGTCGTCGGCGCCCTACCAGATCCGTCTGTCAACCCTGCCGGCGCGGGTCCAGCTGTCGGTCGTGGTCACGGATCCGGACGGGCACCCGCTCGGCGGCGCGAAGGTGACGTTCTCCATAGCCGCGCCGAACGTGAGCGCGGTCACCTCCAAGACGTTCACGACCGGCGCCAACGGTACGGCGGCCTGGTCGACGACGATTCCGAAGGGAGCGACGACCGGCCAGGTGACGGCGACGGTTGTCGTCAAGACGTCGGGCTACGGCGAAACGACCGACCTGACGACGTTCAGGATCGTGAAGTAACGCCCGACGCGATCGCGGTGGTGATCGACAGGTCTGCTGTTCGCAGCTACCATCGCACCATGCCATTGTGGCGCTGCCCGCATTGCGGCACCCCGCAGGCCGAGACGGCCCGCTGCTGGGTCTGCCGCCGCTCCTCGACGAGCTGCGGCACCTGCCGCAACTTCCGCGCCTCCATCGCGGCGAACCTCGGCTACTGCGGTCTCGACAAAGTGCGCCTGCCGCTGCAGGGCGACGAGATCATGGCCTGCTGGGAGGAGGTCCCGGCCGCAGCTGCAACGGCCGCCCGGGCCGCCGCCGACCCCGACCCGGGCGCGGCCCTTTGGCTGGAGAGCGACGCCTGAGCTCCGGGGCGACTACGGTCGCCCTCGGGAGGCGACTAGACGGTCGCGCTCGGCGAGTCGACGGGAGAAACCGCTGGCGTCGGTGTCGGGGTGGGAGTCGGCGTCGGGGTGGGAGTCGGCGTCGGGGTGGGAGTCGGCGTCGGCGTCGGGGTTGGTGACGGTGTCGGTGATGGCGAGGGGCTGGGCGTCGGCTCGAGGCCCTTCGAGATCTCGTAGTTGACGGGCGTGCCCTTGTTCACGACGACGCCGGGCAGTGGCTCTTGCCGGACGATCTGGCCCGCGGGAATGACCGGATCGAAGACCTCCGTCCGCGTCCCAAGTGTCAGCCCTGCAGCGATCAGCAGCTGGAATGCCTCGGCGTCCGACTTGCGAAGGAGATCCGGGACGGCGACGGTCTCGATGCCGACTGCGACCGTCAGGTCGACCGTGTCGCCCTCTGACACCTCGGCACCCGCCGGCGGATCCTGAGCCAACACGGTGTCGACCGGTTTGGTCGCGTCCACGACAGTCGCCTTCCGCACGACCGTGATCCCCTTCTGCGTCGCAAGATCCTGCGCGGCTGTGAACGTCATCCCGCCGAAGTTGGGGATGGCCACGGTCCCGGGTCCCGGCGTCGGGCTGGCGCCGGCCGACAGCAGGCGGAAGACGAGGAACCCGGCGAGGGCGAGGATCGCGATTGCGATGATCCCGGCGATCCAGACCATCGGGCTTGTCCGCTGCTCTTCCTCGTCATCGAAGGCTCCGACCGGGCGGCGGGCCGCCGGACCGGGCCGAGCCTGGCGAAGCGGCCGATCCGACTCGGGGTAGCGCTCGGCGCGGCGTCCCGCGTACGCGTCGGGAGCGTAGGGGACCGCGGCAGGGTTCGGGCGGGCCGTCGCTGCGACCCCAGCGGCGGCTGCCGCGGCGCCCCCGACCACCGTCGCGCCGCCGATCGCCCCGAGCCCCTGGATCGGCGCTCCGGACAGGAACGCCTCGAGGGCCGACGCGAAGCTGCCGGCCGACGGCCAGCGGTCATCGGGCTCGATCGCGAGCGCCTTGCGGGTGATCGCCGCAAGCTCCGGCGGGATGCCGGCGCGCTTCGTCGAAGGATCCGGCACCGGTCCGGTCAGGCGAGCCATCGCCACCGCCGCAGCGCTGTCGCCCTCCCACGGTCGCTGGCCGCTGAGCAGCTCGTACAGGACGATCCCGAGCGAAAAGATGTCCGAGCTCACGGTCGCCTGCTCGCCCCGGGACTGTTCCGGGCTGAAGTAGTGGACGGACCCGAGCGTGGTCCCAGGCAGCGTCATCTGGGCCTCGGCGACCGCCCGGGCGATCCCGAAGTCGGTGACCTTCACCCGACCTTCGCGGCTGATGAGGATGTTCCCCGGCTTCACATCGCGGTGGACGATCCCGTTGAAGTGGGCGGTCTGGAGTGCCCGCGCCGTCTCCGCGGCGATCCGGGCGGCCTGGCGGGGCGGCAGCGGGCCTGACCGGCGGATGATCGACGCGAGATCCTCGCCCTCGACGACCTCCATGACGATGAACGGACCGGCGGTATCTTGGCCGTAGTCGTACACCGACACGATGTTGGGGTGGTTGAGCGACGCTGCGTTCGTCGCTTCCTGGCGGAAGCGCGTGCTGAAATCGGGGTCCCGGCCGTACTCGGGGCGGAGCAACTTGACGGCGACGTCGCGGTCGAGCTGGCTGTCGTGGGCTCGGTAGATGGTCGCCATGCCGCCCTGACCGAGCAGCTCGACCAGCCGATACCGGCCGCCGAGAACCGTCCCGAGTTCCGCCACCCTTGTCCTCCGAAGTTCCGCCCTCTACCGGCCACCTCACCGCGGACCGGTGACGCGCCGCGCCGCATCGTAGCGTACGACGCTTCGCCGGGGCTTTAGGCGACGCATGAAGACGCGGCGCGGCCCTAGAGCTCGAGCTCCTGCAGGTACGTCCGGAACTCGGCGGCCAGCTCCGGCCGCTGGAGCGCCAGCTCGACCGAGGCCTTCAGCCAGCCCATAGTCGTGCCGGCGTCGTAGCGCGTTCCTTCGAACTCGTAGCCGTAAACGGCCTGCTCCTGCATGAGCGCCTCGAGCGCGTCGGTCAGCTGGATCTCCCCGCCGGCCCCCTTCTGGGTCTGCTCGAGCTTGTCGAAGATCTTCGGCGTCAGGACGTAGCGGCCGACGATCGCGAGATTCGACGGCGCCTCGGCCGGCGTCGGCTTCTCGACGAGCCGCGAGACCTTGTGCAGGCGACCGTGGTTGAGGTACCCCTCGACCGGCTCGCTGGCGATGACGCCGTAGCGATTCGTCTCGGCGTTCGGCACCTCCATCACCGCGACGATCGAGGAGTGGGTCTGGTCATAGGCGTGGACGAGCTGGCCGATGCACGGTCGGTCGCCGACGATGACGTCGTCGGACAGGATGACCGCGAACGGCTCGTGGCCGACCAGGTCCTTGGCCATGAGGACGGCATGACCGAGGCCGAGCTGCTCCTTCTGGCGGACGTACGCGACCTGGGCCAGGTCCGAGATGTGCCGGATCTGGCGGAGCATCTCGATGTCGCCCTTCTCCTCGAGCAGATGCTCGAGCTCATACGAGACATCGAAGTGATCCTCGATCGCCCGCTTCTGGCTGGAGGTCACGATGATGACCTGCTCGATGCCCGCGGCGACGGCCTCCTCGACCGCGTACTGGATCACGGGCTTGTCGACGAGCGGGAGCATCTCCTTCGGCTGAGCCTTCGTTGCCGGCAGGAATCGGGTGCCCCAACCGGCGGCTGGAAAGACGGCTTTACGGACGCGCATCGAACCTCGGGAGGCGGGTGGAATCGGCCGGTCGAGTATACGACGCGGTCCCCCCGGACCCGTTTCCGGGAGTCGTCGTGTTCGTTTCGCGGGCCCGACAATCGCGGGCAAATCGGCGGACGGCGGCCGTGAATATCTCTGGTCGATCGATGTTGGTCAGGTGCGTTGCCCACGGGATGATAGACGCCCGGGCGTCGGTTGCGGCATCGACGAACGAGCGCTGCGACAAGCGGAACAGGAGGTCGAACTCGCCGTTGAGGATCAGGGTCGGACCGGTGAACCGAGCGAGGCTCGGGCGGAAGCGCTGACCGACGAGCGCCTTGACGGCCACGGCGCCGCCACGGAAATAGAACCCGCCGGCGATGATCGGCTCGGCGATCGACGGGCGATACCGCCACCGGAAGAACCAGAGGTTAACGCGCCGCAGCCACCGTTCGTCGAGGGTCTCGAAGATCCAGCCGAGGCCGCGGAACAGGAGCGCGCGGGACCCGCCCGGCTCCGCGGTCGCGCCGGCGAGGACGAGACCGGCGACCCGCTCGGGCCAGCGGGCGGCAAGCTCCATCGCGACATACCCACCGAGCGACAGCCCGACGATGATCGCGGGCCCGCCAGCCTCGGCCTCGATCGTCGCCGCCACGGCCTCCGCGGCCGCGGCGAGCGTGAACGGACGGCCGGCGGCGATGCCATGCCCGAGCAGGTCCGGGGCGATGCAGCGGAACTCGCCCTCGAGCGCTGACACCTGGACGGCCCACTGGCCGCCCGTCAGCCGCGTGCCGTGGAGGAAGACGATCGTCGGGGAGCGGTCCGGACCGGCCTCGTCGTTCGGGCGGCTCGAGGCTGCCCCGGGCATCCTCAGTCGTTCCCTGAAACGAGCTTCCGCTCCACGGCGTACAGCGCGGCCTGGGTCCGGCTCGCGAGCCCAAGCTTGCCGAGGATGCTGCTGACGTGCGTTTCGGGCGGTTCGCTCGGTGATGCCGAGATCCGACGCGATCTCCTCGTTGCTCCGGCCGCGCCCGACGAGGGCCAGGACTTCGAGCTCGCGCTCCGTAAGCGGCTCGACCGCGGGTGCCGTCGATCGCGTCCGCATGCCCGTGGCGAGAATCCTTGCGGCAGCTGGATCGAGGTGGACCTCGTCGTTGTGGGCCGCCCGGATCGCAGCCGCGACGTCGTCCGCCTCGGCGTCCTTGAGGATGAACCCACTCGCCCCGGCCTCGAGGGCGGCGATGACCTTCTCCTCCTCGATGAAGCTCGTCAGTGCCACGACCTGCACCCCCGGCTGGGCAGCCTTGATCCGCCCGATTGCCGCGATGCCGTCGAGCTGCGGCATGACGAGGTCCATCAGCACGACGTCCGGCACCAGCTCTGCCGAGAGCGCCACACCTGTCAGGCCGTTGTCGGCCTCGCCGACGATCTCGATGTCCTCGAGCAGCTCGAGGTAGCCACGGAGGCCGCGCCTAACGACCCCGTGATCGTCGACGAGGAGAACCCGGATCACGTTCGCTCCCTCCTGGACGGACTGGCCACCATCATGATCGCTCCACCACGGGCCCGATCGGTGGGGCTGGCAGCCCCGCGAGCGGCGCGGCCGGCGCGCTCGGGCTGGAGCGCTGGAGGAGGAGGGCTGCCGAGGATGGCCAGGCCGCCGAGCGCCTGGATGAGCGCGGCGATCGCGAGCGCCGACTGCTGTCGTGCCGTGAGTCGCCAGGGCGGGACAAATGCCCGCCCGCGGCCGATCCGCCACGCCGCGTATGCAACCACGACCAGGGCGCCGAAGCCGGCCCGCCACGCGACAAAGGAGAGCCGGAAGCCCCGCGTCATAGGCAAAGCGAGCGAGCGGACCTAGCAACCCGAAGCCGCTCGCGCCCGCGACGACGGTCAGGGAGCCGATCAGCATCGTCCGGTCGAGCATCACGGCATGGTACGGGCGAGCCCCGCCAGCCGTCGGCGGGGTGCTCGGCGCGTCCTCCCGCGTCCTCCCGCGTCCTCCCGCGTCCTCCCGCGATCCAATTCCTATGTCGCGGGAGTAAGCGCCGCCGCGCGTCCAGAATCGGTCGAAACGTACCTTCTGTCGGGAAGATTCGACCGCCTTGGGCCGGAAACATGTCGATCATTCCTGCGTGGCGCGATGAATCGACGAATTCGGCGCCTCGCCTGTCCGTTACTCCCGTCTGACGGCAAGCAGGGCCCGATACGGCCTTGCGCTCAGGCCTCGCCGAGCCGGGCCTCCGTCGCGTCGGCCTCGGCCGACGCGCCCCCC
>JBBSCI010000087.1:0-12720 GCA_038250445.1 Candidatus Limnocylindrales bacterium
CGAAGGCGCGGTACTCCGAGGCGCCCTTCAGGGCGAGGTACTTGGTGATCGCCGCCGTCAGGCTCGTCTTGCCGTGGTCGATGTGGCCGATCGTGCCGATGTTCACGTGCGGCTTGTTACGCTCGAACTTCTTCTTGGCCACGTGACCGTTCTCACTCCATCATTCAGGCGCGGCTTCGCCGCTGGACGTTAACCGAGGTGGGAATTGGAGCCCACAATCGGACTTGAACCGATGACCTCTTCCTTACCAAGGAAGTGCTCTGCCAGCTGAGCTATGTGGGCCCTAGTCCTGTCGCGGGTTCGTGGTGGGCAGGGAGGGAATCGAACCCCCATAGCCGAAGGCGGCTGGTCTACAGCCAGCTGAGCTCACCACCTGCTCAACCTACCCACTGGGCCAGTGTCGGGCTGGAGCTGCGGCCCTGGTGATGAACCCGACACCGAGATCTGCACTTGGAGCCGACGACGGGACTCGAACCCGGAACCTGCGGTTTACAAAACCGCTGCTCTACCAATTGAGCTACGTCGGCGCGGCACAGGGTCATACCGCAGGTCGACCCGTTGGCGCCGGGGAATGATACGGTCGGACCCTCGGCGTGGTCAAGCGAGGTCGGGTTCGGCTGGCGGCCGTTCCGGGATAACGGGATCGGCGTCGTCCGATGGCGCCTCGTCCGGTGGGGTTTCGGCCGTCGGCGCCTCGTCCGGCGCTGCCTCCACCCGGGCAGGCTCGTCGCTCACGGCCTCATCGACCGGAGCGTCGTCCCCGAAGACGGACAGACCTTTCGCGGGACGCGACTCGACGGCCGTGCCGTCGGGGTCCCGCTGGGCCACCGCCTCGAACAGCATGATTGAACCGGCCACGGCGGCGTTCAGCGACCCGATCGCCCCGCGCATCGGGATCCGGACGACGAAATCGCAGCGCCGCCGGACGGCCGGCGACAGCCCCTGGCCCTCGCTGCCGACGACGATCACGAGCGGCCCGCGGAGGTCCGACTGACGAGCTGTCAGCGGTGCCCCGGCCTCGGCGCCGACGACCCGAAGACCGCGGATCCGCAGATCCGACAGGGCGCCCGGCAGGTCGTCGACCGGGCTCAGCAGCAGGTGTTCGACGGCTCCCGCCGACGCCTTCACCGCCGACGGGCTGAGCGGCGCCTGCCGGTGGGTCGGGAAGATGACGCCGTGAACGCCCGCCGCCTCGGCGCTCCGCAGTAGCGTGCCGACGTTCTGGGGATCCTCGAGCGAGTCGAGGGCGAGCACGAACGGCGGCTCGTCGCGCTCGATTGCCCGCGCGAGGATCTCGTCGAGCGAGGCGAAGCGGCGCGGCCCGACAACGAGGGCGATCCCCTGGTGGCCATCGAACCCGGCGAGGGCGGTCAGCGTCCCGCCCTCCACCTCGATGATCGGGATCCGCAGGCTCGTGGCATGAAGGACGAGTCGTTCGAGCGCCTGGCGGCGCTGGGGAACCACGAGCAGCCGGATTGCCGGTCGGCGGGCGACGAACGCCTCCTCCACCGGTCGACGGCCGGCCACCAACTCCTCGTCGGCGTCGAGGAGGCCGTCGGGCGGGGGCGGCGGGCGGCGGTCGCGGTAGGGCGCGGTCTCCTGGCCGCGGGGCGGTCCTCCCCACGGAGCTCGCGGGCGGGGATCAGGGCCGGGTCCGCCACGCGGGCTGCCGGCGAACGGCGGACGGGGTGCGTCGAACGGTGGTCGAGGGCCGTCGAACGATCGGCGCGGGCCAGACGGTCGATACCCGCTCCCGCCATCCCGCGGGCCGGGGCGGTCGTACGGCGGCTGGCTGGGCCGTTCGCCATCCAACCGCGGGCGGCTCGGGCGGTCGTACGGCGGCCGGCCCGGGCTTCCCTGCCCGCCGCGCGGTCCGGATCGCTCGCGCCGGACCGGGCCGGGCGGTCCGCCTCGCTCGTCGGGCGCCCAGTCACGCGGCCCGCGATCGCGGGCGTCGTCACGGGGTCCGGACGGTCTGTCGAAATCCCGGCGAGGCCCGCCAGGACGGAAGCCACCAGGTCGCGGATTGCGCGAACCGGCGGAGCCTCCGGGTCGACGATCGCCCGGCTCCGGTTGCCGCCAGGGCGGCTCGTCGCGCCGTTGCGGACTCCCGCGCCGGCCGCTCGATGGGGCGGGCCCACCACGTCCTGGGCGCCTCGGCCCGGTCGGTCCCGGCGGCGCATCGGCATCGGCTGATGTCCCCTCGGAGCGGATGCCGAATCCGCGTCGCGCCGGCGGCGGGCCGGATTCGTCGGGCGGACCCGCGGCGGGTGGCTTCGTGGCGCGCTTGCGGGAACCCGATCCGGAACCTGTCGCGCCGGATGAGCCTGGCTTCTTCTTCAGCCGGTCGCGGGGCTTCTTCGGTCCCGAGGCCCCGTCCTCGTCGCCGGGCTCAGTCATGGCCGGCCTCCACGAGGCGGCGCCAGCGCTGACCGTCGCGGGTGTCCTCCACGAACATGCCCCGCGCTGCCAGCTCGTCGCGCAGGCGATCCGACGCGGCCCAGTCGCGGGCCGCCCGCGCGGCGACGCGCTCAGTGAGCAGCTTCGCCAGCTCCGGCTCGAGATCGGCGGCCTCGTCAGGCAGGACGGCGAGCACCGTGTCGGCGTGGCGGAGCCATTCCGTCGCACGCGCGGCGTCGGCGGTCGAGAGCGAGCGAGCGTCAATTCGCCGGTTGAGCTCGCGAACCAGATCGAACACGGCCGCCAGGCCGGCGGAGATGTTCAGGTCATCGGCCAGCGCCGCGTCGAACGCCGCGGTGGCTGCCGCGAGGACCGCCGGCAGCTCCAGGTCGTCGGGCCCGTCCTCGCCGTAGGCAATGAGCGCAGCGACCAGCGCGTCGAGCCGGGCGATCGCGGCCGCCGCAGCTGCCAGCGAATCCGGCGTGTAGTTGAGGCTCGCCCGGTAATGAACAGAGATGAGCGCGTAGCGCAGCGCCCTTGGGTCGACGCCCGAGTCGAGCAGCTCGCCGACCCGGGCGATGTTGCCGGTCGACTTGGCCATCTTCGAGCCGCTCATCTGGAGGTGCGCGCAATGGAGCCACGTCTGGACGAACGGCTTCCCGGTCGCGGCCTCGCTCTGGGCGATCTCGTCCTCGTGGTGGGGGAAGATCAGGTCGACGCCGCCGGTGTGGATGTCGAACGACGGTCCGAGATGCTTCATCGACATCGCCGAGCACTCGATGTGCCAGCCCGGCCGGCCGGACCCGATGGGCGTCTCCCACGACGGCTCGCCCGGCTTCGGGCCCTTCCACAGGGCGAAATCGCGGACGTCGTCTTTGGCGTATTCGTCGGCCTCGACCCGCTCGCCGACGCGCATCTGCTCGGGATCGAGCCTCGCGAGCTTGCCGTATGCCGGCCAGGAGGAGATGCGAAAGAAGATCGAGCCCTCGTCCGTTCGGTAGGCGTGCCCCTTCTCGAGCAGCGTCCCGATCAGCGCAGCCATGTCGTCGATGTACTCGGTTGCCCGGGGCATGACGTCCGGCGGAGTCATCCGCAGCGCCCGGGCGTCGTCGAGGAACCGGGCCAGCCAGCGGTTGGCAAGCTCGTCGATCCCGATGCCCGCGGCCGCGGCGCCCCGGATGATCTTGTCGTCGACGTCGGTGATGTTCATCACCCAGGTGACGCGGAACCCGCGATAGCGGAGGTAGCGGACGAGCAGATCCGCATACAGGAAGCTCCGGAAGTTGCCGATGTGGACGGGTCCGTAGACCGTGGGGCCGCAGCTGTAGATCCGGACGTGCCCCGGCTCGAGTGGCTCGAGCGGTCGGGTCTGGCCGGACAGCGTGTCGTGGAGGCGTACCGTCATCCGATCCTCTCCAGGATCGCGACCGCCGCCGCCGAGATGCCGCGCCCGGCGCCCTCCATGCCGCTCAGGTTGCCCGTCGACGCCTTGACGTTCACGGCGCCCGACGACAGCTCGAGCAACCCGGCGATCGTGTCGCGCATCTCGTCCAGTCGCCCCGCGAGACGTGGCTTGGCGGCAACGATCGTCACGTCGACCGATGCCGGACCGTAGCCCGCTGCCTTCACCCGGGCGACGACATCCGCCAGAAGCTCGCGACTCTCGATCCCGCGCGGCGTCGCCGGGCCGGCCGGAAAGATCCGGCCGAGATCCCCTAGGCCCGCCGCCCCGAGCAGTGCGTCGGCGATCGCGTGGAGGGCGACGTCGCCGTCGGAGTGGCCGTGAAGTCGGAAGGCGCCCGGGATCTCGATCCCGCCGAGCGCGAGCTGCGTTCCGGGTCCGAAGGGGTGACTGTCGAACCCGGTTCCAATTCGGGGCAGCGGGCCCGGCGAAGCCGACGCCGACGCGCCGAGGAGCGCCGCCGCCCGATCGAGATCGGCAGGCAGCGTCACCTTGAAATTGCTCGGTTCGCCAGGGAGTGCATGAACGGGGATGTTACAGGCCTCGAGCAGGGCGGCCTCGTCGGTCCAGGTCGGGGGGCCCGACGGCGGGAACCTCGCGAAGGCGTCGCGCAGGATCCCTCGGCGGACTCCCTGCGGCGTCTGGGCCGAGGCGAGGCCGCTCCGATCGACGGTCTCGGCGACCTGCCCGTCGGCGATCCGCTTGATCGTGTCGGTGAGCGCGAGGACCGGGATCGCGGCACCGTGCTCCGTGGTGGCCGTCAGCACCGCTCGCACGAGCTCCGGCGACGCGATTGGCCGCGCGCCGTCGTGGACGAGGACGACGCGATCCACGGTCTCGGGGTCGTCGCCGGCAACGGCGTCAAGCGCCGCGAGCCCGGCCGCAACCGACTCGTGGCGACGCGTTCCGCCCGGGACCACCGCGACCACGCGCTCGGACAACCATGGCGCGCCGCGGATTTCCGCGACCCGGTCGGCCGGCGCAACGACGATGATCCGCTCGACCTCATCGATCGCCGCGAGCGCATCGATCGACCATGCGAGCATCGGCCTGCCGCCGATCGGATGAGCCAGCTTGTCGATCCCCGCCATCCGGCTCGAGGCTCCGGCGGCGACGACGATCGCATCGGCGCGGCGCGCCGCCACCATCAGTCCAGACGCGGCTGGGCGAAGATCATTCGGCCGGCGACCGTCTGGAGGACGCGCGTCACCGCGACGTCGAGATCCTTGTCGATGTAGCGAACGCCGCCCTCGACCACGATCATCGTCCCGTCGTCGAGGAAGCCGACGCCCTGTCCCGCTTCCTTGCCCTCCTGGATGACTCTGACGCGCAGCTCCTCGCCCGGGAGGACCGCGGGCTTGACCGCGTTCGCGAGGGAATTGATGTTGAGCACGCGGATGCCCTGGAGCTCGGCCACGCGATTGAGATTGAAGTCGTTCGTCAGGATCGCCTTGCTTCGCACCCGCGCCAGGGCGACGAGCTTCGCATCGACCTCAGTCACCTCGGCGACGTCGTCGTCGACGATCTCGACCGGCGTCGTCGATTCCTTCTGCATCCGGGCCAGGATCTCGAGGCCGCGACGACCCCGGTTGCGACGGAGCGTGTCCGAACTGTCGGCGATGTGCTGGAGCTCCTCCAGCACGAACTTCGGCACCACGAGCGTCCCGTAGATGAAGCCAGACTCGACGATCTCGGCGATCCTGCCGTCGATGATCGCGCTCGTGTCGACGACGATGTGCGGGTCGCCCGCGGACACGGTTTCGCCCGACGGATTCGGCCGGCGGACGAGCCCGATCGCCTCCGCGGCGAGCAGCAGGTCCTCGCGCTTCGCGACGGTCAGACCGAGCATCCCGAGCCCGAGGAACAGCGACACCCCAATCGGCAGCCACGTTCCGAGCGGCCCTTCGAAGGCCGAGAGTGGCAAGCCGAGCAGGAGACCCATCAGCAGGCCGAGCAGCAGCCCGACGACGGCGGTCACGAACTCGGCGGTGGAAAGGCGCTGGACCGCCCGGAAGAGCCATGTCGCCGGGATGATCGTCAGATACGGGAGGATCGCGAAGCCCACCACCAGCCAGGCGACAAGCCACGCGATCAACCAGATACCGCCACTCGGTGTCACGGCGATCCCACCGCTCGCCGTATCCACGAGCAGTCCCGCGGGCCTCGCCAGCGCGAGGCCGAAGAAGCCACCGAGCACGACGCCCAGCAGGCGGATATTTCGGATCACGGTTCCCTCGGATCTACCTTCGGTATGCCCGGTCGAAAAGGACGCGGTACCGGAGGCGGCGCGGCCGTCAGCCTAGCATCGCGCTGGAGCGCTCGCCACGCGCTCAGTCGAACCTTCGATCGCGGCGCCGATCGCCTCGCGAAGCGACGCGACGGCAACGATCTCGATCCCGGGCACTTCGGGCAGTGATCGTTCGTGGGCGGCCCGCGGAACCACCGCCCGTCGGAAACCCAGTCGGGCGGCCTCGCGGAGGCGGCGTTCGAGCCCGGTCACGGGTCGCAGTTCCCCGAGCAAACCGACCTCGCCGATCGCCACGGTGCGATCCCGGACCGGCCGGTCACGAAGCGACGAGCCGAGCGCGATCGCGATCGGGAGGTCGAGGCCGGGCTCCCCGACCGACAGCCCGCCGGCGAGGTTGATGTAAACGTCGTGACTGGCGAGCCCGATGCCGGCCCGCCGGCCAAGGACCGCGATCAGGAGCGCGACGCGGTTCGGATCGACGCCGCTCGCGGTTCGCCGGGGTGACCCGATGGCCCCGGGCGCAACGAGCGCCTGAACCTCGACGAGGATCGGCCGGCTGCCCTCGAGCGTGGGTGCAACGACGCTGCCGGGTGCCGGCTCGTCGTGCTGGGCGAGAAAGGCGCGTGCCGGATCTGTCACCTCGGACATGCCGGCCTCGCCCATCTCGAAGACCCCGACCTCCTCGGTCGATCCGTAGCGGTTCTTCGATGCGCGGACGAGGCGTAGCGCCGCGAAGCGCTCTCCCTCGAGGTTGAGGACCGCATCGACGAGATGTTCGAGCGTCTTGGGTCCGGCGAGCGATCCGTCCTTCGTGACGTGCCCGACGAGCACGACCGCGATCCCCTCCCCCTTGGCGAGCTCCATCAGCCGAAGCGCGGACTCGCGAACCTGGCCGACGCTGCCTGCCGGACCGTCGAGCTCGCCGACCGTCGCGGTCTGGATCGAGTCGACGACGACGAGCTGGGGCCGCTCGTCCCGCGCGATCTCGGCGATCCGCCCGATCTCGGCCTCGGCGACGACACGGATCCCGTTGCGGGCCGGGCCGTCGAGCAGGCCCAGTCGGGCGGCGCGCAGTCGGACCTGGGAGGCCGACTCCTCGCCGGTCGCGTAAAGGACGACGCCACCGGCGGCGGCGATGCCGGCTGCGGCCTGGAGGAGGAGCGTGGACTTGCCGATCCCCGGTTCGCCGCCGACGAGTACGACCGATCCCTCGACGAGCCCGCCGCCGAGGACCCGATCCAACTCGCCGATCCCGATCGGGCGGCGCGGCAGGAGCGGCTCCGCGACGGAGCCGAGGGCCGTCGGCTGGGCGGTCCCGCCAGAAGAAGGCGACGGCGATGCGGCCCGGCGCGGCTCGCGGACCACCGTCTCGACGAGGCTGTTCCATGCAGAGCAGGCGCGGCACTGCCCTTCCCAGCGAAGGAACGACTCCCCGCACGACTGGCAGACGTAGCGACTCTGGGGCTTGCCTGTTGCGGCCCGGGTCACGCCAGCGCTTGCGAGGCGGCGGCGATCAGCCGGCCTCGACGGGGGTCAGGCTCTCTGCGGCGTGGATGTCGAGGCCGGCCTCGGGGTCCTTGTCGACGACGATCGTCGTGCCCGGCTCGTACTTGCCGAGCAGGAGATGCTCGGCGAGGACGTCCTCGATCATGTTCTGGATCACGCGGCGCAACGGACGAGCGCCATAGGCGACGTCATAGCCGAGCTTGATGATGTGCTCCTTCGCCGCCTGGGTGACCTCGAGCTGCATCTGCTGCGCTCGGAGCTGATCACGGACGCGCTGGAGCATCAGGTCGACGATCAGAGTGATCTCCTCGACCGTCAGCGAGCGGAAGACGACGGTGGCGTCGATCCGGTTGAGGAACTCCGGCCGGAAGTTGTTCTTGAGCTCGGCGGCGACCTTCTCCTTCATGATCTCGTATGAGGTCTCGGCCCGCGCCGCGTCGGTGTCGCCCATCGCCCGGAACCCGAGGCTGGCGTTGGACTGGAGCTGCTTCGCTCCCAGGTTCGAGGTCATGATGATGATCGCGTTCCGGAAGTCGACCCGGCGGCCCTTGGCGTCGGACAGGTGACCGTCCTCGAGGATCTGGAGGAGGATGTTGAAGACCTCCGGGTGCGCCTTCTCGACCTCGTCGAGCAGGATCACGCAGTAGTTCTTGCGGCGGACTGCCTCGGTCAGCTGGCCGCCCTCGTCGAAGCCGACATAGCCGGGGGGCGCCCCGACGAGACGGCTGACATTGTGGCGCTCCATGAACTCGCTCATGTCGATCTTGATGAGCGCGTCCTCGCTACCGAACATGAACTCGGCGAGGGCCTTGGCGAGCTCGGTCTTGCCGACGCCGGTCGGGCCCAGGAAGATGAACGACCCGATCGGGCGCTTGGGGTCCTTGAGGCCGGCTCGGGCTCGCCGGACTGCCTTGGCGACGACCTCAATCGCCTCCTGCTGGCCAATGACGCGGCCGTGGAGGGCATCCTCCATCTGGAGGAGGCGCTGGGATTCCTCGGCTGCGATCCGGGTGACCGGGATGCCGGTCCACATTGCGACGATCTGGGCGATCTCCTCCTCGTCGACCGTCGGCTGGTCGCTGCTGACCTGCGACTGCCATTCTGCGCGGAGCTGCTCGACGGTCTCGCGTGAGGTCGCCTCGGCCTCGCGCAGGCGCGCGGCCTCTTCGTATTCCTGGTTGCTGATCGCCGCGTCCTTCTCCTTCGTGACCCGGTCGAGGTCCTTCTGGGCGTCGCGGAGCGCGGGCGGCGCGGAGGCATAGCGGAGGCGGACGCGGCTGGCCGCCTCGTCGATCAGGTCGATCGCCTTGTCGGGCAGGTGGCGGTCCGTGATGTACCGGATCGACAGGTCGACCGCGGCCTTGACCGCCTCGTCCGTGATCGAGACCTTGTGGTGCTGCTCATAGCGCTCGCGGATGCCCATGAGGATGTCGACGGACTGCTCGAGCGTCGGCTCCTCGACCATAACCGGCTGGAAGCGGCGCTCGAGGGCGGCGTCCCGTTCGATGTACTTGCGGTACTCGTCGAGGGTCGTCGCGCCGATGCATTGGAGCTCGCCCCGCGCCAGCGGCGGCTTGAGGATGTTGGCCGCATCGATCGCGCCTTCGGCCGCGCCCGCGCCCACGAGCGTGTGGAGCTCGTCGATGAAGAGGACCGCGTCGTTCGTGTTGCGGAGCTCCTCGATGATCTTCTTGAGCCGCTCTTCGAACTCGCCGCGGTACTTCGTGCCGGCAACGAGCGACCCGATATCGAGGGTCAGGACGCGCTTGTTCAGCAGGGTCTCCGGGACGTCGCCGTTGACGATGCGGTGGGCGAGGCCCTCGGCGATCGCGGTTTTACCGACGCCGGGCTCGCCGATTAGGGCGGGGTTGTTCTTCGTCCGGCGGGACAGGATCTGGATGACCCGCTCGATCTCCTTTTCGCGGCCGATGACCGGGTCCAGCTTGCCCGCCCGGGCTGCCTCGGTGAGGTTGATGCCGAGCTGGTCGACCGTGGGGGTCTTCGACGCCCGCTTCGTCTCCTGGGCCGGACCCGACGACGAGGACTGCGAGAGGACGCGGATGACCTCGTGGCGCACCTTGTCGAGGTTGACGCCGAGGGACTCGAGAACGCCGGCGGCGATTCCTTCGCCTTCGCGGACGAGCCCGAGCAGGAGATGCTCGGTGCCGATGTAGTTGTGACCGAGCCATCGCGCCTCGTCGATCGCCAGCTCGATGACCCGCTTGGCTCGCGGCGTCAGGCCCACCTCGCCGACGACCGGCCGGTCGCCTCGCCCGATGATGAACTCGACCGCCGTCCGAACCTTGGCGAGCTCGACGTTCATGTTCTCGAGGACGCGCGCCGCAACACCCTCTCCCTCGCGGACCAGACCGAGGAGGAGATGCTCCGTGCCGATGTAGTTGTGGTTGAACCGCTGCGCTTCGTCCTGAGCCAATGTCAGGACCTTGCGGGCCCGGTCCGTGAACTTGTCGAAGCGATCCATCGAGTCGAACGCCTGTTCCTATGCGAGCGTCGAACGTGACACTGGAGCCATGCTAGCACGCCCATCCCCCTCCGCAAGCCAGCCGGAAGACCCTCCCCAATCGGGGGGTATCAGGCTGTCGGTTGGTGGGTGACAAACGCCGTCAACGCATCATTCGTCAGGGCGCGACAACCAGATGCAGGATCGCGATGCGTTTCCGGTGAAGGAATCGAAACGACCCGCCAGAACCGGGCTGGTCGGCGCGCGCCTAGACAGAAAGCGCGTACCAGATCAAGAGGGCAAGCGTTAGGAAGACGCTCCCGAGCGTGAGCCATCGAAGGCGTTCGACCCGGGCGTCCTGACTTCGCGTCAGCAAGCTTCGAAGTCGATGGCTCGTTTCGACTGCAACGATCGCTAGGAGCCGTGCCGAATGGGCCTGGATGTCGTCAACCACGTCCGAGTCGCGTCGGACCCTGTCATTCAGTCGGGCCACGCTCGCGTAGTAGGCACGCTGGGCGTAAGCGGCGACGATGCCCGAGACGACGAACAACGCAAGCGGCAGCCAGTCTTTCACCGATTCGAACTCGAGCGGCTAGCGCCGGCCACCTCTGGTGCTCCG
Organism: Candidatus Limnocylindrales bacterium; assembly: GCA_038250445.1. GTDB lineage: Bacteria > Chloroflexota > Limnocylindria > Limnocylindrales > CSP1-4 > CF-46. Next base: position 10,697 of record JBBSCI010000087.1, read on the forward strand.
GTCAAGGATGCTGTGACCCATCGCCCACTGGCTGATCGCCCGGGGATCAGGCCTTCTTGCTCGCCTCCGTCGCCTCGTCAGTGGCCTCATCAGTCGCTTCGGCAGGAGCGGCGGCCTCCGTCGCTTCGTCGGGGACGGCCTCCGCGGGCTCCTCGGTCGCTTCGGCGGGAGCTGACTCCTCGGTAGGAGCCGTCTCCTCCGTCGCCTCGTCAGCTTCCTTCACGGCCTCGACGGCCGCGTCTTCGACTTCCGGCTCGGCCTCGGCGTCGGGGGCGACCTCAGTCTTGGCCTCGGGCGGTGGCTCGGTGGCCGCCGGTTCTGTCTCGGTCGACGGCTCGACTACCGCTTCAGCTTCGGCCGTCGTCTCGGCGACTTCGGGCTCGCGCTCGGTCGACGGCTCGACTACCGCTTTGGCTTCGGCCGTCGTCTCGGCGACTTCGGGCTCGGGCTCGGTCGACGGCTCGACGTCGGCCGTCGCATCCGACTCGGCTGTCGGGGTTGGCTCGGCTGTCGGGGTCGGCTCGGCCTCGGCGACCGGAGCCTCCTCCGCCGGGGCAGAAGTCGCCTCGGTATCGTCGGACGCGGGCGCGTCGGCCTGCTCGGAGGCCGCGAGCTGGTCGCGAACCTGGGCGAACGCCGCGGCCAGGGTGTTGTCGATGCCGCCCTCGGGCTCCTGCACCGCATCCGACATCGAGTAGCCGCGCTCCGGACGCGGGCGGCGCTCGGGACGTGGGCCGCTGCTGGGTCCGGCAGGAGCCGGCTGACCGGCCTGGCCGGGCTCGGGCGCCAGTCGCGCCGGTGCCTCTTCGGCCTGCTTCAGGCTGAGCCCGAGGCGATGGCGCTCGGAGTCGAGCGAAATGATCTTGAGCTTCAGCGCCTGGCCCTCGTGGACGACGTCGCCGGGGTGGGCGACCCGCTGGTGCGAGAGCTCGCTGATGTGGATCAGGCCCTCGAGGCCGTCCCGGACGCGAACGAACGCGCCGAAGTTGACGAGCTTCGTCACGGTTCCGTCGATCACATCGCCGACGTTGAAGTCGGCCACCGTGGAGTGCCACGGATCCGGCTGGAGGCGGCGGATCGAGAGGCTGATGCGCCCTCGCTCGTGGTTGATGTCGATGACCTCGGCCTCGACCTCCTCGCCGACCTTATAGCCGGATTCGGGGTTGTTGACCTTGTTCCACGAGAGCTCGCTCTTGTGAACGAGACCGTCGATCCCACCGAGGTCGATGAACACGCCGAACGGCGCGATCGAGCGCACAGTGCCGGTGACCTTCTGGCCGACCTGGAGGCTGCTGAACAGCTCGTCCCGCTTCTCGCGGCGCTCCTCGTAGAGAGCGACCTTTTCGGAGAGGATGAGGCGGTTCGCCTTGCGGTTGACCTCGAGGATCTTCAGCCGGAGCTTGCGGCCGACGAACGGCATCAGCTTCTCGGCGATCTCCTGGGCCGCATCGCGCGGCTGGTCGTTCTGCGGCCGGCGCGGGAAGTCGACGATCTGGCTGATCGGGACGAAGCCGCGGATGCCGCAGTCGACGATGAGGCCGCCCTTGTTGTGGTCGATGACCGGCGCCTCGATGATCACCCCCGCCTCGAACTGCTCCTGCATCGAGCGCCACTTGCGCTCGAGGCCGGCGCGGCGCAGGGAGAGGACCGCGTGGCCCTCCTGCGATTCGGGCTGGAGGACGTAGACGAGGACGATGTCCCCGATCGCCAGCTGCGGCTGGCTCTCGGCGTGCCGGCCGTACAGCTCGCGGTTGCTGACAACGCCTTCCGACTTGGCGCCGATGTCGACGAGGATCTCGTCCTTGTCGATGCGGACGACGGCGCCCTCGACCACGTCACCGTGCTTGAAGCTCTTGATGTCCGAGTCCTGCTCGGCGAGAAGCTCCTCCATCGTCGTCGGCTCGGGACCGAGGTCCTTGACGGGCTCTGGCTCTTCGTCCTCGCCCGCCGCGGGCGCATCTGCCGTGTCGTCGTCGCTCAACGCCTCGGCGACGGGTACTGACGTCGCAGCGGGATCGCTCGCG
>JBBSCI010000088.1:0-12639 GCA_038250445.1 Candidatus Limnocylindrales bacterium
GTGCCCGGCACGCTCCTGCTCGCCGAGGCGTTCTGGATGCTCGAGGGCTACTTCGTCCGGACCCTCGGGATGCACCGCGTCTACAACAGCGCCTTCATGCACATGCTGCGGGACGAGGACAACGCCGGCTACCGGAAGGTGATCCGCCAGACCGTCGAGTTCGACCCCGAGATCCTGCAGCGCTTCGTCAACTTCATGACGAACCCGGACGAGGAGACGGCCGTCGCGCAGTTCGGGACGGGCGACAAGTACTTCGGCGTCCTGACGCTCCTCGCGACGATGCCCGGCCTGCCGATGATCGGGCACGGCCAGATCGAGGGCTTCGCCGAGAAGTACGGGATGGAATTCCAGCGGGCCCGGCTCGACGAGCAGCCGAACGAGGGGCTGATCGCCCGGTTCGACCACGAGATGGTGCCGCTCCTCCACGACCGCGGGCGGTACGCCGACGCGGCGGACTTCCATCTCTACGACGTCACGGCCGACGGCGGGGCGGTACAGGAGGACATCTACGCCTATTCGAACGGGCGCGGTCCGGATCGCTCGCTCGTCGTCTACCACAACCGGTTCGGGACGGCGAGCGGCTGGGTCCGCGTCTCGATCCCGTTCGCCCGCAAGGGCGCCGACGGCTCGAAGAAACTCGTCAAGGCCACCCTCGGCGAGGCCCTCGGGGTCACCGACGACGCCGCAACGTTCGTCGCCTTCCGCGAGGCCCGATCCGGCCTGGAGTACCTGCGATCCGGCCGCGAGCTGATCGAGCAGGGTCTCTTCGTCGACCTGGACGCCTACCGCTGCCTCGTCTACGGCTCCTTCCGCGAGGTCCGCGACGGACCAGACGCGCCGTGGGCCGAGCTGGCCGCCAGACTTGGCGGTGGCGGCGTGCCCTCGCTCGAGGAAGTGCTGTCGGATGTCCGCCTCGCGCCGGTCCACCATGCCGTCATGGCACTGCTCGTCCCAGACCTCGAACCAAGCGAGATCGCCAAACGGCAGGGGGTTCTGCTCGAGCGGGCGAACCTTCCGGCGCCTGAGCGGCCCGGCGCCCGTCCGGCTTCTGCGCCCGCCTCGGCCGCGCAGGTCGACCCTGCGGTCCGGGCCGCTGCGCTACTTCGTCCGCTCGACCGGGCCGCGTTCGATCGGCTGCGGGTCGACACGGCCCTCCAGACGGTCGGGCTGGACGAGGCGGCAATCTCTCGGACCCGGATCGCTCTCGGGCTCGCCCGCCCGGGTGAGTTCCGCAACCCGGGCCGTCTCGCCGCCGCGTGGCTCGAGGATCCCGATATCCGGGCGTTCCTTCGTGTCCACGAATGGGAAGGCGCCGAGTGGTTCGAGAAGGAGCCATTCGAAGCGCTCCTCGAGCTTGTGACCGCGCTCGATCGAGCCGCCGGCGCCGCCCGGAGCTCTCCGGCAATCGGCGCGCTGCGACGGGCAGCCAAGGCCGCCGGCTATCGGGTCGATCGGTTCTTCGCCGCGCTCGAGACATCGGCCGCCGCACCCCCGAAACGGTCGCGACCTCGCTCGTCCTGAGCGATCCTCAACCCAGGACGAGTCTTCGGAGCAGCGGGATCGGCGGCGTGCCGTGGGAAAGCACGGACTCGAGGTGGTCGCGGTAGACGAAGCCCGGCGTCTCCCCGAAGCCCCCGACGAGCCTCGGCTCCGGCACGGCGTCAGCCCCGCGCGGGTCGTCGGACGCTGCGGCGAGACGCCCGCGCCGGTCGCGCTCGAGGTCCCACATCGCCATCGACCCGACGAAGTACGTGCACAGCTGCGTCGACGACAGGCGCGCCCGGTCGTATTTGGCGCGGGCTTCGGCCTCCTCCTGGAAGCCGCCGTCGACCATCAGCGAGACGGCCTCCTCCTCGGTCATATCGGCGGTGTGGATCCCGATATCGATCATCGCGTTCGTGACCGATCGGAGGTAGAACTTCCAGTGGGTCAGGAGGAGAGCCGGGTCGTCTGCGCCGTAGCCTGCGTCGAGCATGACCTGGGTGACGTAGACGGCCCAGCCCTCGGCAAAGACGCCGCTACCGAAGATCGAGCGGGCGATCGACGGGCAGCGATTGCCGTAGACGCCCTGGAGGTAGTGACCCGGCACGGCCTCGTGGATCGTCAGCAGACGGAGCATCCGATCGTTGTCTTCGCGCAGGTACGACTCAGCCCGCTCGGCGGGCCAGTCGTCGGGAATCGGGGTGACCGAGAAGAACGCCTTCTGGCCCCGATCGAGTGGCCCCGGCGAGTTGAGCATCGCCCCGCCGAACGAACGCATGAAGACCGGCGTCCAGCGGATCTCGAGCGGCTCGTCGGACAGGCCGACCAGGTCCTGCTCGCGGCAGAACGCCTCGATCCGACCGACCTCCTCACGGCAGAAGTCGAGGATCGCCTGGCGCTCCGGGTGCTGGAGGGCGATCGCATCGAGGACTTCCCGGACCGCGATTGAATCGTCGTCGGGTGCCGGCCTGTCCGGGACCCAGTCAGGCCAGATCTCGCGGGCCATCCGGACCATCTCGGCGCGGACCGCAGCGTACTCGCGAGCCGCCTGCGCCGAGATCGAGCCGATCGTCACGTCGTCAGAGCCGAAGGTATGTCGCAGCTTCTCGGCGAAGAGGTCGGCGCCAATGCGGCCCTCGCCCTTCGACGCCGGGAGGACGCGCTCACGAAGGTGCTCCTCGAACCCGGCCAGGACGATCTTGGCCTCTTCGGCGGCGGCCCTCAGCCGGGGCGCGACGGCGGCGACTGCCGGTTCCGCGGCTTCGGCGCTCGCGGCCTCGCCGAGGGCGTCGTCGATGAGCTCCGCCACGCCCGGCAGCTGGCTGATCGCCTTCTCGGTGTGGAATCGGGCGACCGGCCGGCCATCGTGGCCGGTCAGCGCCGCGCTGGCCGCGGCGACGACCGCCGGCAGACCCTCGAGTCGGCCGGCCACCGACGCGAGGCGCTCCCCCAGCGGCGCGAAATCGCGGGCGATCAGCGGAAAGATGCCGTCGCCAAGGAGATAGACCCAGTCGAGCGGGTTCCAGCGCTCTTCCCGCAGGGCGGTCTCCGCGAACCGATGGGCTTCGAGTTCCGCCAGCAGGAGGTCGCGATCGACTCCTTCGTCGGTCGTCAGAGCCTCGCCATTGGAGGCCAATTCCGCCGTCCAGCGGTCGTAGAAGCCGAGCCGGGCCTCCCGCCCAGCCTCGGTCAGGTCGGGCCAGCGGCCGTCATGGTCGTGCAGGCCAGCGGACGTCGCGGCCAGCGGCAGCAGGCGGAAGTACTCGGCCAGGAAGGCGTCGACGCGGGCGGAGAAGTTGGACACGGTGCCTCCGTCGGACATGCAGATGGAGGGGCATCGTACGATCCCTTCGTGACCGACGCCGCCCGAATTGACCCCGTGACGCTCGAGGGCCGCCTCGTCCGGTTGGAGCCCCTGACGTTCGAGCACGTCCCGGGCCTCGCTGAGGTCGGCCTCGACCCCCAGATCTGGCGCTGGACGATCGCCCGACCCGGGTCGGAGGACGATGTCAGGGCGTGGGCCGCCGCGACGATCCGGGCGCGCGCCGCGGGGGCGGAATTCCCCTTCGCGACGGTGGACGTGGCGACCGGCCGGCCGATCGGCTCGACGCGCTACATGAACGTCGTCCTCGAGCACCGCCGGCTGGAGATCGGCTGGACCTGGGTGGCACCGCCGTGGCAGCGGACCGGCGCCAATCGAGAGGCGAAGCTACTGATGCTCGAGCACGCGTTCGGGCGGCTGGGGTGCCGGCGGGTGGAATTCAAGACCGACTCGAACAACGTCAAATCGCGGGACGCGCTGCTCGGCATCGGGGCGTCGTTCGAGGGAATCTTCCGCAATCACATGGTGATGCCAGATGGCCGGATGCGGCACTCCGCCTGGTACAGCGTGATCGACGACGAGTGGCCCGCGGTCAGGGCCGGCCTCGAGGCCAAGCTCGCGCGCTGATCGGCAGCGCCGATCGGCGCTGCCGAGCCTCCTGGCCTCGCCAGCGGCAGCCACGTCTGCCATCATCGCGACACTGCCACATGAGGGAGACGCACGAATGGTCGAACTGGTCATCCGAATCCTGGTCAACGCCCTGGCCCTGTGGGTCGCGGTCCAGGTCCTGCCGGACACGCTGCTGTCGTTCAAGTTCGGCGAGGACTGGTGGAAGCTCCTCGCGGTCGCCCTCGTCTTCGCCCTGATCAACAGCTACCTCAAGCCGATCGTCAAGGCGCTGTCGTTCCCGATCAGCGTGATGACGCTCGGGCTCGTCGCCTTCGTCATCAACGCCGTCATGCTCCTGCTCGTCGCGCTCGCGTCTGACGCGCTCAAGCTCGGGTTCAAGGTCGGCGATTTCCCTCCGAACATCACGGCCGACACGATCATCGGGGCCCTTGCCGGGGCCGTCATCATCAGCATCGTCTCGACCGTCGCCAGCCTCGTCCTCGCGCCGCGCAAGCTCCTGTAGGGGCGTGGCCGCGACAGCTGACTACGAGCCACCTTCGGACGGGACGCTCGACAGCCCGACGGGCGAGCTCGACCGGCTGCCCTCGATCGCCGCTGCACTGCGGGAGACTGCCGAGCGGTTCGGGACGCCGGCGTACGTCACCGACGCGGCAACGCTCGACGCCGCCGGAGCGGAGCTCCGCGCCGCGTTCCCAGACCCGTGGATCCGCCAGTACTCGGTGAAGGCGAATGACGTTGCGGCGATCGTCGCCTTGGCCACTGGGGCCGCAGGCGGCGGCGCCAACGTCGTGTCGCGGGGCGAGATGGCGCTTGCAACGCGTGCCGGGCTTCTCAACGCGGCGATCACTCTTGAGGGGATCGGCAAGTCCGACGCCGACCTCCGCGCCGCCGTCCGGGCATCGGCACAGAACCAGCCCCTCCGCTGGGTCGCGGTCGAATCCGAGGCCGAGGTCGAAGTCCTCGCGAGGCTGGCGCGCCGGGCGGGGCTCGGTCGCGACGCCATACCCCCGGTCGAGCTCCTCTTCCGCCTCAACCCCGATGTCACGCCCGAGACCCATGCCGGGCTCGCCGTCGGCAGCGGAGCCTCGAAGTTCGGGATGACCGAGTCGGAGGTCGCGGCGGCCCTGGACCTCGCAAGGGCAGCGGGGACCGCGCTTCGGCCGAGAGGCATCCACCTCCACGTCGGCTCGCAGCTTGGAGCGATCGATGCCTGGCGTGACGCGGTCCGGCGTGGCCTCGCCACGTTCGCGCTGCTGCAGGGCAACGAGCGCGGCTTCGATACGCTGGATCTCGGCGGCGGGTTCCCGGTCGGTCCGCTCGGCGAACCGGCGCCGCGTCCTGTGAGGTTCGCCAGGGAATTGCCGGCACTCCTCGATGCCATCCCGATTGACCGGCGCCCGACGCGGCTCGCCATCGAGCCGGGCCGGTTCCTCGTCGCGCGAGCCGGCTGGCTCGTCGCCCGGGTCCTCCACGTTCGCGCTCGCGACGGCCGGCAGATCATCCTCGACGCGGGCATGACCGAGCTGATCCGGCCGGCCCTCTACGGCGCCCGGCATGCGATCGTCGCCTTGACGTCGCTGGGTGCCGCCATCGACGCGCCGGTGCCCCTCGATGCGAGCGTCGCCGCCGTGCACGGCCCGATCTGCGAGTCGACCGACGCCCTTGGTGACCATCAGCTGCCGGAGCTTCGGCGCGGCGACCTGGTCGCCATCCGCGACGCCGGGGCCTATGCGGCGTCGCTCTCGTCGGTCTACAACGGTCGCCCCCGGCCGCCCCAGGTCCTGCTCGACCGCGGCGGCGCGCTGGCGGTTGTTCGGCGGCGAGGCACCTTGACCAGCCTCGGGTAGGCTACGGCGGTGAACGAGCGCGAGCGCTTCCGCGAGCGGCTTGCCCGGTCCCCCGTCCTCCTCGACGGCGGGATGGGGACGCTGCTGTTCGCCAGCGGCATCCCGCAGCGTGCCTGTCTCGATGAGCTGGCCACGACGCGGCCTGACCTCGTCGGGGCGATCCATCGGGCCTACCTCACCGCGGGCGCCGAGGTCATCGAGACGGCGACGTTCGGTGCCAACCGGATCCGGCTCGCCGCCTTCGGCCTGGCGGCCGATGCGAGCCGCCTCAACCGGCGGGCGGCGCAGGTCGCCCGAGAAGCCCGCGACGTCTCGGGCCGCGAAGCGCTCGTCGCCGGGTCGATCGGCCCGCTCGGTGCGCCGACGCGTGAGCTGCTCCACCTCGATGACAGCGCAATCCGGGCGGCCTTCCGGGAGCAGGTCGACGGCCTCCTCGAGGGTGGGGTCGACCTCTTCATGATCGAGACGTTCATCGACCTGCGCCACCTGCTGCTCGCCATCGACGAGGCGCGCAAGGCGAGCGACGACCACCCGATCGTTGCCCAGATGACGTTCGGCGAGGAACTCGAACTTGCCGACGGGTCATCGCCGGCGACCGCAGCCGCGGCCCTCGCGTCGGCGCCCGTCGACGTCATGGGGGTCAACTGCGGCGCCGGACCCCACGCCTGCCTCGAGGCCCTCGAGGCGTTCGGACCGGCCGACGCAGGCTCCCCGGCGCGCTCGATCGCCCCGAACGCGGGACTCCCCCAGCGCGTGGACGGCCAGTTCGTCTACGCTGCCGACCCGGCATATTTCGCGGCATCCGTGGCGAGGATGACCGCGGCCGGGGCGTCGCTCATCGGTGGCTGCTGCGGCACGACGCCGGAGCACACGGCGGCGATGCGAGCGGCGCTCGACTCGGCGGCGGCGATCTTTTCCTCGACGACCGCCTCTCCGCTCGCGGCGGCGCCGGCACGGCCGTCGATCGCGAAGGCGACCCCTGCGGGTACGACCGACGGCGAGCGCCCGCCGCCGACCTCGCTGCTCGCGAAGCTCCGCGCCGGGACATACGTCGTCTCGGTCGAGATCGACCCGCCCCGTTCGATCCGCATCGAGCGGACGATCGAGGCCGCGCGGCTCCTGCGCGACGCCGGGGTCGACCTCGTCAACGTCAGCGACTCCGCCATGGCCCGGGTCCGGATGGGCTGCATGGCGGTGGCATTCGGCATCCAGCACGACCTCGACCTGGAGTGCCTCGTCCATTTCACGACCCGCGATCGGAACCTCATGGCGATCGAGTCGGAGCTCCTCGGCGCGCACGCGCTGGGGGTTCGGAACATCCTGGCGCTGACCGGCGATCCACCGCCCGTCGCCGACTACGCGACCGGGACGGGCGTCTGGGACGTCGACTCGATCGGCCTCGTCGAAGTCCTCAGCCGCCTCAACCGCGGCGAGGACCAGGCCGGTTCACCGATCGGCCAGCCGGCGGGCTTCACGATCGCCTGCGCGCTCGATCCAACGGCGGCGGACAGCGCGACGGAATGGGACCGCCTCGAACGGAAGCTCGCGGCCGGAGCTGACCTCGTGATGACCCAGCCTCTCTACGACGTCGAGCAGGTCGACGCGATGTTCCAGGAAGCCCGGCGGCGGTTCGGCGACGGCGGCGTCCCCGTGCCGCTCCTGCTCGGGATCCTGCCGCTCCAGAGTGCCCGGCACGCCGAGTTCCTCCACAACGAGGTCCCCGGCATCACGATCCCCGATGGGACGCGGGCGGCGATGCACGCGGCCGGCGAGCGCGGTGCCGAGGTCGGCCTGAAGGAGAGCCTCGCCCTGCTCGAGCAGGTGGGCGGCGCCGTCGCCGGCACGTACATCATGCCGAGCTTCGGGCGCTACGAGCAGTGCGCCGAGCTCGTCCGCCGGATCCGGACCCGCCAGGCCGCACGAGTGACCGCGTGATTCGGCGCCTCGCCGCGATCGTTCTGCTGGCGCTCGCCGCCATCGCGGTGGCCGTCCCGATCGCCCTTGCCGCTCAACCCAACGCCGGGCCCCCGTTTCCCGATCCGGAGGTCAACCGGGCGGTCTACGACCAGGCCGGCGTGTTCTCCAGGGACACGATCTCCAGCGCCGAGGCGACGATCGATGCCATCGAGGCGCGGACCGGCGCCGAGGTCGTCGTCTACAGCCAGGTCGTCGACTACGGGACCACGACCGAGGAGGCGGACGGCCACGCCCAGGCGCTGATGGACCAGTGGGGCGTCGGCCGCAAGGGATTCGATGACGGTCTTGTCATCCTGTTCGACCTCGACCCGAGCCTCGTCCACGGCCAGGTCCAGCTCTACGGCGGCCCCGGCTATCGGGCGGCGTTCCTCGACAATAGTGAGAAACAGCGGATCTTCGACGAGGACATGGTGCCGCTGCTGAGGGTCGGGGATCTCGACGGCGCCCTGCGGATCGCCCTCGAGCGGGTCGACGCCAACGCGACACCCGAGCACGCCGCTCAGCTCCAGACGGCGCGCCAGGTCGACGCCGCGATGGGGCTCGTCGGTGCCCCGCTGATCCTCGCGGCCCTCATCGGCAGTGCCCTCTTCGCCTGGCTCCGCTACGGCCGCGACCCGGTCTATCTCGACGATCCGTCCATCCACACGGCCGGACCGCCTCCCGACCTGACCCCGGCCGCTGCCACGTTCGTCGTCGCCGGCGGGCCATCGCGGCGCGCGCTGACGACCGCGATGCTCGACCTCGCGAGCCGGGGCCTCATCTCGTTCAACGAGGAGAAGACGGGGCTGCTCGGGATGAAGAAGAGGATTGGGATCCAATTCGATCCGCCGGCCGGCGACCCGATCACGGAGGCCCAGCGCGCCCGCAACGCCGTCCGCCCCCTCGGCCCGGCCGAGGAGGTCGCCAACGGCCGCCTGCGGACGTTGGCCAAGGACGACGGAGGCTACATCGACCCGGACGAGCTCCTAACGTTCGGCGCTGCGGTTGACGACTTCGACAAGCAGCTCGAATCCCACGCAGTCACGATGGGCTGGTTCCGGGAAAAGCCCTCGAAGGCGGAAGGCCGTTGGTCGACGCGTGGGGTGATCGCGATCGTCCTCGGAGTGATCGCGTTCGTCGGGGCCGTGAACCTGCCGAGCCAGGGCCTGACCCTGATCGCCGCTGCCTTCGTGATTGGCGGAGTGGCGATGCTGGTGATGTCGCGCTGGATGGACGCCGTGACGATGCCCGGGGCGATGATCCGGGCGATGCTCGCCGCGTATCGGCGGACCCTCCAGAAGACGATGGCCCAGTCGCGATCGATGGACCAGGTCGTCGCGAAGGCCGGCCTCGCCTGGCTGGAGACTCCGGATCAGGCCGTCGTGTGGGGCACCGCACTCGGGCTCGAGCAGCAGATCGAGGACGTCCTCGGGCGCAGCCTCGACGACGTCAAGCAAGGCCGGGCCACGGCCGGCTCCGTCTACGTGCCGAGCTGGTACGGGATCGGCGGATCGGGCGGAGGCGCCCTCGCCGGGAGCGGCGGCGAAGGTGGCGGCGGCCTGTTCTCGAGCTCCGCCGTGCCGGACTTCGGCGGGATGATGTCGACCCTCGGGACGATCGGCAACTCCCCGGCATCGTCGTCCTCGAGCGGCGGCGGCGGATTCAGCGGTGGCAGCTCCGGCGGTGGTGGCGGCGGGTCGGGCGGCGGCTTCTAGCCCAACGGCTCGCCCTTCAGCTCCCGGAGAGCCACGACCAGCCGGTCGATGTCGGCACGGTCGTTGTAGAGCGCGGTGGACACCCGGATCACGCGGCGGACCGGACTCGTGGTCTCGGCAGCCGGCACCGGCCAGCCGACGATCGGTACTTCGAGCCCGTAGCGATCGAACAGGAGGGTCTGCAGCGCGTCCGCGTCGAGTGGCGAGGACTGGTCCGGCGAGGCACTGCCTCCCAGCGGCCCATCGACTGGCATCGCGACCGCCGTCATCGCCCCGAGCATGGCATCCGGCGAGCCTTCGGCGCCATCACCGATGACGCGTCCAACGGCGTCGCGCGCCTCCAGCGTGAGCTGGTGCATCCGGGCCATGATCGTGGGCCAGCCGCCATCGACGAGACCGGCGACGAACTCGAGGGCGGCCGGGACCGCCAGCCACGGGGTTGGGTCGAGGGTCCCCTGCCAGTCGAACTCGAGACGGAACCGCGACCCCTCGACGAGCGGGGCGTTGGCGCCGTGGGAGATCGTGCCCGGGCGAATGCCCGGGTGCCGGTCGCGGCGGACGTGCAGGAATGCGGCACCTTTCGGGGCGCAGACCCACTTGTGAAGGTTGCCGGTGTAGTAGGCGGCGCCGAGCCGATCGAGCTCGAGCGGGACCATCCCCGGCGCATGGGCGCCGTCGACGAGCGTGTCGATACCCCGTTCTGCAAGTGCCGGGACGAGCCGCTCCACCGGCTGGACGATCGCCGTCGGGCTCGTCACGTGGCTGAAGACTGCCAGTCGCGTCCGCTCGCTGGTGGCAGACAGCATCCGCTCGACGACGTCGTCGGTGGAGCAGGCTGGGAAGGGCATCTGAACGACGACAACGCTCGCACCGTCCCGCTCCGCGACATGGCGCAGGACGTTGAGGATCGCGTTGTATTCGTGGTCGGTCGTGAGAATCTCGTCGCTCGGCTGAAGTCGCAGGGAGCGGACGACCGCGTTGACCGCGCCGGTGGCATTGGCGACGAAGGCGAGGTCGTCCGGGTCCGCGCCGACGAACCGGCTGAGCGCCGCCCGGGCGTCGGCGAGGTGGCCATCGAGCTCGCGAGCGAGGAAGCGGACCGGCTCGGCCTCCATGCGATCCTGCCACGCGCGCTGGACCTCGAGGACGGCTCTTGGGCATGCGCCGAACGAACCGTGGTTGAGGAACGTCACGCCCGGATCGAGCGCCCAGTGAGCGGCGAGGGCCGACGGCATCCCCGAATGATGGCGGGTACACTGCCGCCCGTGGGAGCCGTCGACACCATGGACACGTTCTTCGAGCTGCTGAACGCGGGCGAACGCGAGGCGGCCGTCGGCCTGATGGCGGAGAACGCCGAGATGCGAATCCACGTCGGGGACAGCGCCCAGACGCTGCGCGGCGTCGATCGCGTCGGCGGCTGGTTCCTCCGCGGCGACTCAGGGCTGAAGATGATCCCGGGCGAGGTCCGTGATACCGGCAACACCTACGAGGCGGACGTCCTGGTGGTTCGCCCCGGAGCCCCGTCGCTCCACCTCGACGCGACGTTCCGAGTCGAGGCCGGCAAGATCACCTCGATCAACCTGGCCCCCCGCTAGGGCGACGGCGGGACCGACCCGCTGGCGACGGCGGGACCGACCCGCTAGGGCGACGCCGAGGCCGACGGGCTCCCCGATCCGCCGAACTCGTCAGGGACCGCGGATGGCGGCGGCGGAATGATGATCTGCTGACCGACGATGATCTTGTTGGGATCCTTGATGGTCGGGTTCGCCGCCATCAGCTGCTCGATCGTCAGGCCATGGGCGACCGCGATCTTCGAGAGCGTGTCGCCCTTCTTGATGATGTAGACCTCGGGCGTCGGGGCGGGGGTCGGCGTCGGGGCGATCGACTTGGAGGGGGACGCCGAGGTGGAAGGGGGCGCGCTTGGCTGGTCGTTGGCGCCGAGGCCAAGCAGAGCCGGCAGGAAGAACAAGGCGACCGCGGCCAGCGCGACGGCGGCAGCCATGCCGGCCAGGCGGGGGATCGTTGGCAGGCCCATTCGCGTCCGGATCGTCGGGTAGGCCTCGTACCGCTTCGGCCGCTCCCAATCGGGTCCGGTCACCGATCCACCTAGATGCTGGTCGTAGGCTCGCGGCCGTCGCGGGGTCGCGGCAGCGCGGCGTGGCGTGGCCGGGCGCGGCAGATCGCCCGCCTCGAAATCGGGCTCGTCATCAGCCAGGCCCGGGACATCGGCCGGCGAGGGCTGATAGGACGACGGCGCCGGGCGAGGCGGCGAACCGCCGGCAAGCAGGTCGGCCGGGCTGCCGGCCAGGCCGCGGGCCGGGTCGGACCTCCCGGCGAGGAAGTCAGGTGCTTCCATGGGCTTGGCCCGGGCGGCCTCCGCGCTCGCCAGCCACGGCGGCGGGGCCGACCACTCGCGCGGCGGGTTGCGGCGCGTACCGTCCCCGTCGTGCTCCTCGTCGTCCGCCGGCTCGTCGCTGGCGGGGAGATCGCCGGACGGAGCGTCTTCGTCGTCGGCGCGGAGATCGGGCGCGATCGAGCCGGCGGCCGGGGACGTGGCGGAGGCAGCGGCGGCGTCCCCAACAGCACCGGCGACAGCAGGAGGCGGCGCCGGCTCTACTACGGCCTCGTCGTCCACGGTCGACGCCGACGAGGCCGGGGTTGGGGCCGCCGCAGTCCTGGCGACCTCGGCGGCCGCGCTGGCCGCGGCATCCCTCGCCCGAGCGGCCTCTCGGCGTGCCCAGTCCTGAAAGGTCGGGCATACCGGAAACGCGCTCGACAGGCAGTACGCCGCCTGATGAGCCAGGGCGCGCGGGGCCGGTCGAACGTCGGCATAGCAGCGATGCCGGTGATCCGGTTCGGTGGCTCGCTCGTCGCGATCGTCCTCGAACGCGACGAACGGACAGGCCTGTGCACCGTCCGCGATCGGCAATCCGCGTTCGCTCACGCTGCGATGATACCCAAGTGGACCGGAACTCTGGTTCGAATCCACGCGTCCGCGGCCGATGAGCCGCTCGTTTCTCCTTGTCCTCGCGGTCGTGACCTCGATCCTGGCCGGCTGCCTGGGAGCCTCCGGGCCATCGGGGTCAGTCCCGCTCCCCGCGCCAACGTGCGGCGGGTTGAAGATCCAGATCGAGGGGGCATTGCCATGCGACAAGGTCGTCGAGATCGCGATCGCCGCGCTCCGCAA
>JBBSCI010000089.1:0-12567 GCA_038250445.1 Candidatus Limnocylindrales bacterium
AAGCCGGCGCCGGCGCCGGCGAACACCCCTCGGTTGGCCCCGTTCGGGATGCCGCCGCTCGGGAATGGCCCGTTCCCGAACGCCGTCCCGCCTCGGCCGCCGGTCGCTGCCGCCACCGGCGCGGTACCACGTCCGACGGCGAAGGCGGCGCCGGCGATCGCGACGAGAACCGCCACTCCGAGGGCCAGGTTGAGGACGCGAGACGATCGGGCGCGTGGCTTCACAGCCTCGACGGGGAGCGCTTCGAGTTCGGGCTCGAGCGAGCCCGGATCGTTGACGGTCACGTTGGTCTCCTATTCCCAGCGCAGGGCGCTGATCGGATCGAGACGGGCGGCCTGCCGGGCAGGCCACACGCCGAACACGACACCGACCGCCATGCTGAACAGCAGGGCGACGGCGACGATGGTCGGGCTGAAGGCGAAGCCCCAGCGGGCGAGTTGTCCGATGAAGGCCGAAACGGCCAGACCGACGACGATCCCGATCATCCCGCCGAGGACCGACAGGGTCAGCGCCTCAATGAGGAACTGAGCAAGGATGTCGCGCGAGCGTGCGCCGACGGCCTTCCGGATTCCGATCTCGCGGGTCCGCTCGCGAACCGACACGAGCATGATGTTCATGATCCCGATCCCCCCGACCACGAGCGAGATCGAGGCGATCCCGCCGAGCAGCAGGGCGAGCGTCCCGGCGATCGACGTCGCCGTCTGAAGGAGCTGGGCTTGATCGAGGATCGAGAAATCGTCGGTGGCGGTGGCCGAGAGGCCGTGCTCCTGGCGAAGGAGCGTCGTGATCGATGTCTTGGCGGCGTCCATCTGATCGACCGACGCAACGCTGACCCCGATCGTGCGCAACGAATCGCCGCCGACGAAGTACTTCCGGACGACCCCGACGGGGATCATCACCTGGTTGTCGGGGTCCTGGAAGCCCGTGCCGCCCTTCGCCTGAAGGATTCCGATGACCTGGAACGGCAGGCCCCCGATCGTCACCTGGGTGCCGACCGCGGTCGCATCGAGCTTCAGGTCGTCGGCGACGGTCGCACCGAGGACGACGACCCGGAGGTTGGCATCGACCGCCACGTCGGTCAGGAAGGTGCCCTGCCAGAGGTCGTAGGCACGGACGAGCGCGTACGACGCATTGGTCCCGATGACCGAGGTCGACGTCGACTCCGCACCGGCCGCGACCGTTCCGGTTGTCTGCAGCTCCGGCGCGACGGCCGCGACTTCCGGGATCGTGCTGACCGCCTCGACGTCCTTGAGCGACAGGCCGGCCGAACCGTTGCTCGGATTGACGGTGAGGAGGTTCGTCCCGAGTCCGGCCAGCCGGCTGGTGATGTTCGCCGTCGTGCCCTGCCCGACGCCGACGAGGGCGACCACCGACGCGACGCCGATGATCACCCCGAGCATCGTCAGGGCCGCCCGGAGCCGGCTCGTCCGCAGCCGGGAGAAGGCCAGCCGGATCAGCTCGAGGAGGCTCACGCGGCGATCCTTCCGTCGCGCAGATGGATCTGGCGCGGCGCGGTTGCCGCGACGTCGGTGTCGTGGGTGATCAGGACGATCGTGCGGCCTGCGGCGTTGAGCTCGTGGAGTAGGGCGATGACCTCATCGCCGGCGGCACTGTCGAGGTTGCCGGTCGGTTCGTCGGCGAGGAGCATGGCCGGGTCCGTGACGAGCGCCCGCGCGATCGCGACCCGCTGCTGCTGGCCACCTGACAGCTCGCTCGGCTCATGGTCGAGTCGCTCGCCGAGGCCGAGCCGTTCGAGGGCCGCAGTCGCCCGCGAGACGCGTTCCCGGCGGGAGACGTTCTGATACAGGAGCGGCGTCGTGACGTTGTCGAGCGCGGAGGTTCGAGGCAGGAGGTTATACGACTGGAAGACGAAGCCGATCGTCCGGCTGCGAAGGCGGGCGAGGGCGTCGTCATCGAGCTGTGCGACCGGGGTGCCGGCGAGGAGATAACGGCCGGCCGTCGGGCGGTCCAGGCAGCCGAGGATGTTCATCATCGTGCTCTTGCCCGAGCCGGACGGCCCGACGATCGCGACGAACTCGCCGGGATTGACGGCGAGACTCACATCGCGAAGCGCGTGCACGGCCACCCGGCCCATGGCATACGTCCGGCTGATCCGCTCGAGCCGGACGATCGGCTCGCCGCTCATGGCCGGTTGCCTCGGCCTTGGAACCCGCCCGGGACCGCGACGCCGCCGCCGCCGAAACCGCCGCCGTTGGTGGTGGTCGTCGCGGCCCGTTCGGCCGCGGTGCCGGTGATGACGGGCTCGCCCGCGGTGAGCCCGCTCTTGACCTCCGCGAGGGAGCTGGTGACGAGCCCGATCTCGACCTGACGCGTCTCGGGGACCCCGGTCGCCGTCAGGATCCGGACCGTGTAATTGCCGTCCGTGCCGCTGAGGGCGACCGCTGGGATCGTAAGAACGTTGGCTGCGGACGCCGTCGTGATCGTGATATCGGCCGTCATGCCCGGCCGCAGCGTGGCCGGCGAATTCGTGATGGTGATCGTGACGGCGTACGACACGACGCCGCTGCTATCGGCAGCATTGCCGGTCGGGGCGATCGCGGCAACGGTGCCGCTGACGTCGCCGCTGATCGCGCTGACCGTGACCGTCGCCGGCTGCCCGACGCTGATCGCGCTGATGTCGGTCCCGACCACGTCGGCGGTCACCCGGTAGCTCGTCGAGTCGATGACGATGGCATCGCCAGACGGCGCATCGAGGCCCGCGACGACGTTCACGGCCGTGATGACGCCGTCGATCGGGGCGACGAGCGTCGCGGCCGCGATCTGGGCCTCGATGTCGTGCTGGGCGGCCTCGGCCTGGACGTTCTGTGACTGGGCCTGGTAGAGCGAGAGCTTGGCCTGGCGGGTTGCGTCGGTCGTCGTGGCGGCGTCGAGGTTCTCCTGGGCGATCTCGAGCTGGAGAGCCGCCGAACGGCGGGTCGCGATCGCCCCAACGAGCTCGCTCTGGAGACTGGCCGTGTCGGCGACCGCGAGCTTCTGGTCCTTGGTGACCCTGTCACCGGCAGCCACGGCGACCGATTTGACGGGCCAGGTTCCGCTGTTCGCCGGCGTCGTGCTGGCGTCCACGAGATGGGCCGGCGAGCCAAAGGCCAGGCCGTAGCTGCTCGCTGCCTCGGTCGCGCCCGTCGCCGCAACGTCGTCACTGATGTTGCCGACTTCGGCCGCCGATGTGAGGTACGTCGTCGCGGCGGCACTCGCCGAGAGACCGCCCAGCGAGATGAAGATCGCACCGCCGCCGGCGACCACGAGGATGAGGATCAGGAACAACTTGAGTTTCATCACACTCCTGCCGGGTTGGCCCTCGGCTCCCTGGGATCCCTTCCTGAACGGCCTGTTCTGCTCGGCACATTCGGTGGCCGGCATGAGAAGCGGATGAGAACGGCCCGTCGATTTGTGCGACGGGCCGCTTCATCTCGTCAGGTCTGGTTCAGCTCGCCGCCCCGCGAGCGAGGGCGATCAGCGCGCTCGCCGCGGAGATCGGGATCGCGAAGCCGAGCCCCTCGGCACTGCTGGCGACAGCCGTGCTGATCCCGACGACCGCACCGCTGGCGCCGAGGACCGGTCCGCCGCTGTTCCCGGGATTGATTGCGGCGTCGGTCTGGATCAGGTCGCGAAGATGCGTCGGGCGACCGGTCTCCTCGTCCGCAACCGTGATCTCGCGCCCGAGCGCGGAGACGATCCCCTTGGTCACGGTCTCCGTGTACGTCCCCAGTGGGCTCCCGATCGCGATCAGCGTCTGGCCGACCTGGAGCGACGCGGAGTCGCCGATCGTCGCCGCGGCGAGGCCGGTTGCATCGATCTTGATGAGGGCGAGGTCGTTGTCGTCGAGCTCCTTCACGATCGTGGCCGAGTACTCGGTGCCATCGTGCAGGGCGACGGTCAGCGACGAGCTGCCGTGGACCACATGCTTGTTCGTCAGGATGTAGCCGTCGCCGGTGAGGATGACCCCGGAGCCCACACCCGTCGCCGGCACGGCGAATGGCGACTGGCCGCGGACCGATAGGCCGTCGGCAGTGATGGTCACGACAGAGGCCCGGGCCGCGGCGACGACGCTGGTGAGGTCTGCCGGGTCAGCGCGGGTTCCGGTGACGACGGCATTCGGCGATGACGCCGCCGTGGTCGGTTGACCGCCGCCGAGCGCGACCGACAGGAGTGCCGTCGTCGAGGCGGAGGCGAGGACCGCCGACAGGAGAGCGGCGGCGAGCACGGTGCGGATGCCGCGCGCGCCGGAACGGCGGGTCGAGGCCGGGGCAGGCGAGGTGCTGCGCCAGGCGGGTGCCGGCGCGTCGGTCGGCGTCGACGAATTAGCGATCTCGTTCCAGGACGTCGGCTCTGGGCCGGCGGCGTGTGGGTCGGACGAAGTCTCATCGAAGGGGTTCATGACTGCTGCCTCCTGGGGTCGGGTGTCCTTCGTGTCGAGGGATCGGACATGACCATCAGGAAAACAGCAGGGCCTGAGAAGAACGTGAGAAGCAGGGACGAGCTCCGACAAGCGCATGCCGCCAGGCGCGGCGATTCGACGTATTCGGACACCAATTCGGTCGATCATTTCCAATGCCGCGGGACGAATCGACGGACGCCGGGTCCACCGGTCCGATAGTCCCGCGTGGTAGGAATTCGAGGACGAATCAGAGCGGCGGGGCCCTTCTCTGACCCCGCCGCTTCATGATCGCCCGCGACGATGTTCAGCCCGTCGCCGACGGGGACTCCGGGCTGGCTGATGGCGCCGGGACACCGGGCTTGTCGTGGTCTCGCTTCCCGTCGCGGAACCCGTTGCCCGCACGAACTGCGGTCGCGTCGAGCGAACCGTCGGTGTTCAGCGTGCCGACCGCCACGAGGCGCATGCCGACGGCGACGTCGTCGAGTCCGGCAGTCGTCACCCCGGCGACCTCGTAGGTCGTGTTACCGTCGACGTGGATCGTGACCTTCGAGCCGTCAGGCCGATCGACGGTGATCGATGTCGCAGTCTTCGCTGAGACCGTTCCGCCGACGCTCGGCGGGACGACCTGGAATGCGGTGACCGTGAACGTCCCGTCTGCGTTCCGCGCCTGCTTGAAGCGGACCTTGTCGCCGACCGTGAGATCAGCGACTGCGATCGTCGCGCCGCCTTTGGTGACGGTGGTCGACGAGGTGACGGCGATCGTGCGGGTCCAGCCGTCCTCGGTTGTCAACGTCAGGTTCGAGCCGCTGATCGCGCTGATCGAGACCCCACCCAGCCCGATACGACCGTGGCCGCCGAAAGAGCTACGCCCCTCGAAGAGCCCGCGGCCGCCGTCGGGCTTGTCGGGATCGCCGCTCGCCGTCGGCGCGGTCGTTGCGCCCGGAGCCGCCGATGCGGAAGGGGAGGCCGAGGGGGAGGCACCCATCGTCACGGCCGCGCCGATGACGATTGCCAGGGCGGTTCCAACCAGCAGGGCGACCCGCCGTGGGCTTGGTCGCGACAGGCGCTCGCTGAAGCTGATCTCGGGTTCGGTCATGTACTTCTCTCCTGCAGGATATGTGTGCGTTGGCGTTCGTTCTTCACGGTGGAGCGAAATTCTTCGAACGTCATGAGAGTCGGGGGCGGCTTCTCATGAAGCGTCGCGCGGGGGCTGCGCCTCGTCGCGACGACCGCCGGCCAATGCCGGATGACGCAGTGTCGCCGCAAGGAGAGCGAGGGCCGCGAACGTGAGAGCTGCCGGGGCGAGGGTCGGCGATGGAGCGACGGTGTCGGTGGCCGCGAGCAACCACCGAACCGGTTCGGCGGTCGTCGGCCAGCTGTCGCTGTAGCGGAAGTCGAGCGGGGCCGCCTCGTAGGTCGAACGGACGTGGATGAGGACGCCGATCGCACCCGAGGTTGCGACCACCGCGGCGATGACGCGGGCGGTTCGAACGGCACCCCGTCGGCCTCGTCCCGTCACGAGGATCGCGATCGCGGCGCCGAGGGCCGCGAGCGAGACGAGCGGAATCAGTTCGAGACCGTTGTCCCAGTGGCGAAGGAGGACCAGCTCAAAGGCCGTTCCACCGGCCGCGAGCGCCGATAGAGCGATGAGACAACGGTGTAGGAGTGACGCCTCGGCGTTCGACGTCACGTCTGGCATGAGCGGCTCAAGCGGCGACGTCGCCATCGTCCGGTCAGACCTCGAGGACGCTGAGGATCTTCTCGAGGACGTCCGGCGCGATGTTGTACTTGCTGAGTTCCTGGCGGAGCTGGGCCCACGTGGGGTCGCTGGGCTACGGCCGGTACTCCGCCACTTCCCGTGCCCAGCGGTCGGCGTTCGAGATGCCGGCAGCTTCGAAGGCCGCCTGGAGTTCCTCAACCGAGGCCGTGTTCGCGTTGACGAGTGTCGTGCTGGCCGAGCCGGCGGTGGGATCCGTCGTTGCGGGCGCCGACGCGGACGCGGCCGGCGAGGACGCAACGGCTCCCGTGGCTCCCGGGGTCGAGCTGGACCCACCTGAACCCCCGCAGGCGACGATGGTGAGCCCGATGAGAAGGGAGAGGAGCCACGCTCGCGTGATGGTTCGCATTGATCGCCCTCGGTAGGTTCGGGGGTTGATCGGAGGCCAGAGCGTCGCGTCGGGGCCTGAGAAAGCTCTGAGACCGGGCTGAGGGAGCTCAGCGTCCCGATCGCGCTGCGCGCTCACGATGCGGCTCCGGATGCGGCGCGGGGCCGTGGATCACCTCGAAACCCGTCGTGTTCGACAGGACATCAACTGAGCCGTCATCGAGCGCAACGTCGAGCGACCCGCGGCCCGCCCGCAGGTTCCGGATCGTGAGCGACGGCAGCCACGCGGGCAGTCCCGGGTTGACGTAGATCCGCGAGCCCTCGCGGTCCGACATCGTGTGAATCCCGGCCAGGATCGCAATGAACCGGAAGATCGAGCCGGCCGCCCAGGCCTGGGGCACGTTCGCCCCAAGGTACTGGACGGGAAAGCTGGCCTCGTGCCGCGGCAGGCCGGCGAAGAGCTCCGGCAGGCGGTAGGCGACGAGCCGCTCGGCGGCGTCGAAGATCCCCTTGGCCACCTGCGCGGACTCGGCGTCGAAGCCGTAGCGTCGGAAGCCGCCGGCGATCATCGCGTTGTCGTGGGGCCAGACCGTGCCGGTGTGGTAGCTGAACGGGTTGTAGGCGACGTGCTCCGACGACAGGGTTCGAACCCCCCAGCCCGACCACATGTCGTCGGCCATCAGACGCCGAACCACGCGTTCCGCCCGCTCAGGCGGGACGATCCCCGATTGGAGGAGATGCCCCGCGTTCGAGGCGACCGACTTGATCGGCTCCTTCCGCCCGTTGAGCCCGAGGTAGTACGTCCCCTCCTCTTCCCACCAGAACTTCTCGTTCACCCGGTCGTACAGCTCGCGTGCCTGGCGGCGAAGCCGGCGGGCGTCCGCCGGCCGATCGAGGATCTCGTAAATCGCCGCCATCCGGAGCTTCGCGTCGTAGACGTAGCCCTGGAGTTCGCAGAGGGCGATCGGGAGCGGCGCCAGCGTGCCGTCGGCCTCGGGGATCGCGTCGCCGGCGTCCTTCCAGCCCTGGTTGTAGTAGCCGTGCGATGAACGCGTCTCGTATTCCTGGAACCCGTCGTGGTCGCGATCGCCGTAGCGATCGACCCAGGCGAGGGCTGCCTCGGCGTTCGGCAGGTAGCGGCGCAGGACGGCCGCGTCGCCGACCCACTGGAAGAGGTACGACAGGACGATGAGGTAGAGGCTCGTGGCGTCATGGGTGCCGTAGTACGGCGTGTAAGGCAGGATCCCTAGCTGGGCGAGCTCCCCGTGGCGGATCTCGTGGGGGATCTTGCCGGGCTCCATGTCCCGCTCGGGATCGTCGTCCCTCGCCTGCATCGCCCCGAGACGGCGGAGCGCACCCGATGCGAACTCCGGGTAGCCGGAGATCGCCTGCATCGAGACGACCAGCGTGTCGCGACCGAACAGCGTCACGTACCACGGGACGCCGGCCGCCGGGATGAACACGCCCCGTTCGAACGTCGGGTCCTCGAGACGCAGCGCCTCCATGTCGCGGACGGCCTGGTCCCAGGCCCGGCGGACGGTCGCGTTCGGGGTCTCGATCGTCACTTCGGGCAGGCGCGGCGCGCCCGTGGTCAGCGGCAGTTCGACGGCGCTGCAACCCAGTACCGTCGGCCGTCGGCGCGCGTCGGAGCTCGTGATCGGAAGCCACTTGAGACAGGCGTGCCAGGCGGCTCTGGGCGCGATCATTGCGACGAAGACAAGCCGCCCGTTGGCGTACTGCGGCTGGGAGTCCGGCAGGTCGACCGCGACGATCAGCTCCCGATGGAAGTCGCGGTTGACGTAGTCCGAGCGGAGCTCGCGGCGGGAGCGGAACCAGCGGGTGTTGAGCTGGCCGCGTCGGACCAGCGAATTGCCGCGGACGTCGAAGATGTCGGCGAAGTCCGATTCGATCGCGACCTCGATCGTCAGGCGGACCGCCCGGCGGGCATAGCTGACGATATCGATGTCCTCGTGGATCCCGCCCGACACCGTCCGATCGACCCGGATCGCGAGGGCGTGGCGATCGACCGGACCGTTGTCGTCGAGGAGCTGGTCGTTGGTGAACTCGAAACGCGCCGAGAAGAACTGGATGGGCGCAGAGTTCAGGAGGACGGGCCGCTGGCCGTTGATCCGGAGCTCATACCCGGAGATGAACCGAGTGTCACGGGTGAAGAACCCGTCGTCCGCCCCGCCGAGGATCCGGCCATCCGGCTGGCAGACGAGGAAGCGATCGTCCCGATTGATCGTGATTGCGGTCGGACCGACCTGCACCGGAAAGGTCACGGGTCGATGATAGGGCCCGCTGAGCGGGGCAACTCGGGAGGCCCGTCAGCTCGCCGCCTCGGGCGCGTCATGGGACGTGAGCCAGTGCTCGAGCCGATCATTGGTGACCTCGCCGCCCGCTGCCTCCGGCGACGCGGTTTGTGCTCCTCTCGCACAAATGGATGCGATACGCTTCGACGAGAGCGGTGGCGTTCAGGAGGCAGGAGGGACGGGCGTGGACGGGGACTTCTTTTCTGATGTGACGGGGCCTATCACCTTCGGCGGCCTCAGCTCGGCGGATCCGTTGACCTTCAAGACCTACGATCCGGATCGGCTCGTCCTCGGCAAGCGGATGGAAGACCACCTCCGGCCGGGTGTCTGCTTCTGGCACTCGTTCTCCTGGCCCGGCGTGGACATGTTCGGGGTCGGGACCCTGGACCGCCCCTGGCTCGATGGGGGCAGCGACGAGATGGCTGCTGCACGAATGAAGATGGCCGTCGCGTTCGAGTTCTTCACCAAGATCGGCATCCCCTACTACTGCTTCCATGACCGCGATGTATCGCCAGAAGGGGCGAGCTACGCGGAGTTCCGTTCGAACCTGGACGCCCTCGTCGATGACGCGGCCGGGTACCAAGAACAGACGGGCGTCCGACTGCTGTGGGGCACGGCCAATTTGTTCACCCACCCGCGCTACCAGGCCGGCGCGGCCACAAACCCCGATCCCGAGGTATTCGCCTTCGCTGCGGCGCAGGTCAAGCACATGATCGAGGTCACGCAGCGGCTCGGCGGCGAGAACTACGTCCTGTGGGGCGGGCGCGAGGGTTACGACACACTTCTCAACACGGACCTCCGCCGCGAGGGCGACCAGCTGGCGCGCTTCCTCCGACTCGTCGTGGAGCACAAGCACAAGATCGGCTTCCAGGGCCAGCTGCTCATCGAGCCCAAGCCGATGGAGCCGACCAAGCACCAATACGACTACGACACGGCCACGGTGCACGGCTTCCTGGTGAAGCACGGGCTCGAGGGCGAATACCGCGCCAACATCGAGGCCAACCACGCCACGCTCGCCGGGCACAGCTTCCACCACGAGGTCGCGTATGCGACCGCGAACGGGATGCTCGGCAGCATCGATGCCAACCGTGGCGACCCGCAGAACGGCTGGGACACGGACCAATTCCCGAATTCGGTCGAGGACCTGGCGCTGCCGATGTACGAGATCCTCCAGCACGGCGGCATTGCACCGGGCGGCTTCAATTTCGATGCGAAGCTCCGGCGCCAGAGCACCGATCGCCTGGACCTGTTCCACGCGCACATCGGCGCCCTCGACACGCTGGCGCAGGCACTACTCGTGGCGGCCGACCTGGTGGAACGTGGCGAGCTGGCGGCCCTGAAGGCGGAGCGCTACGCCGGCTGGGACGGCTCCCTCGGGACGGCGATCCGCGGTGGCGGCGAATCGCTCGAGTCGCTCGAGGCGAAGGTCGCCGCCGGGGCCATCGATCCGCGGCGCGTCTCGGGTGGCCAGGAGCGACTCGAGAACATCGTCAACCGGTCGATCTGGGCGACCGAAGGGGCTCGCGCGAAGGTCGGCTCCGAGCGCTGAGGTCGTGGGTTTCGTCCTCGGCATCGACGCATCCACGACTGCGACCAAGGCGGTCCTCGTCGACGATTCCGGCGCCGTTCGCGGGATTGGTACCTCGGAATATGGCTTCGAGATGCCCGAGCCCGGCTGGAGCGAGCAGTCACCGGATCTCTGGTGGGACGGCGCAGTCGCGTCAATCCGGTCGGTGCTCGCCACGACCGAGGTGGCCGGGAAGGAGATCGCCGCCGTCGGACTGACCGGCCAGATGCACGGCCTCGTCCTCCTCGACCGGGCCGACGCGGTCCTCCGGCCGGCGATCCTCTGGAACGACCAGCGCACGGCGGCTGAGTGCGACGCGATCCGGGCGGCAGTTGGAGCGGAGCGCCTCATCGAGATCACCGGCAACGATGCCCTGACGGGATTCACGGCGCCGAAGGTCGTGTGGGTCCGCGACCACCAACCGGAGATCTGGGCACGGGTCGCGCACGTACTGCTCCCGAAGGACTACGTCCGGCTCCGACTCACCGGGGACTACGCCCTCGACAAGGCCGATGGCTCGGGCACCCAGCTGTTCGACCTCGCGGCGCGCGACTGGTCGGCGGAGGTCCTCGCCGCGCTCGAGATCGATCCAGCCTGGCTGCCACCGACCTTCGAGGGACCAACCGTCACCGGCAGCGTCACCGCCGCGGCGGCGGCGGCGACCGGCCTCAAAGCAGGCACCCCGGTCGTCGCGGGCGGCAGCGACCAGGCCGCCAATGCAGTCGGGGTCGGGGCCGTGGCGGAGGGGACGGTCGCCCTGTCGCTCGGGACGTCCGGGGTGATCTTTGCGACGACGAACCAGCCGCTGTTCGAGGCGGCCGGCCGCGTTCACGCGTTCTGCCACGCTGTGCCGGACCGCTGGCACATGATGTCGGTGATGCTGTCGGCGGCCGGCAGCCTGCGCTGGTTCCGCGATGCGCTCGCGCCAGGCGTCGAGTTCGCCGATCTCGTCGACCAGGCGGCGGCGGTCGCCCCGGGCAGCGAAGGGCTGTTCTTCCTCCCCTACCTCACCGGCGAGCGGAGTCCCCACGCCGACCCGCTCGCCCGGGGCGCGTTCGTGGGACTAACCGTCAGCCATGACCGGCGCCACATGACGAGGTCCGTCCTCGAGGGTGTCGCGTTCGGCCTGCGCGACGGGCTGGACCTGGTGATCGGCGCGGGAATGCCAGCCCCGGCCCAGATCAGGGCCTCGGGTGGCGGGACTGCGAGCCCCCTCTGGCGGCGGATCCTCGCGGACGTGCTCCAAGCGGAGATCGCGACCGTGAACACAGCGGAGGGAGCTGCCTACGGCGCGAGCCTCCTCGCGGCCGTCGGCGCCGGCTGGTTCCCGAGTGTCGATGCGGCGACTGACGCGGTCATCACCGCGACGCCGGTCGCCGCTCCAGGGCCGGACGCCGCCAGATACGCGGACGGTCACGCCCGGTATCGCGAGCTCTACCCCGCCCTGGCACCCACGTTCCGGGCCCTCTGACCGGGTCGATCGGGCGTCAGCCCCGTAGCTCGAGCGCCTCGAGCTCGGTCTGGGTCACATCGCCGGGCTTCTTGCCGAGGATGATCATCCCCAGGATCTCGTCCGTCGTTATGTCAGCCTTGGCCACGGTGTCGACGATCCGGCCGTGGTACATGACGCTGACCCGGTCGGCGAGATCGTAAACATCGTGGATGTCGTGGCTGATCAGGAAGATCCCGATGCCCTCGTTCTTGAGCTGCCTGACGAGGTTCCGGACCTGGGCTGTCTCGGCCGGGCCCAGGGCCGCGGTCGGTTCGTCCATGATCAGGATCCGGGCATTGAAGTACACGGCGCGGGCGATCGCCACCGCCTGCCGCTGGCCGCCCGACAGAGACTTCACCGGCATGGTGAACCGCTGGAAGTTCGGGTTCAGCCGGCCCATCACCTTGCGGGTCGCGTCCTCCATCCTGGCGTCGTCGAGGTTGCCGAGTTGAGTGACGAGCTCTCGCCCGAGGAACAGGTTCGAAGGCGCGTCGAGATTGTCGGCGAGCGCGAGCGTCTGGTAGATCGTCTCGATCCCGAACGCCTTCGCGTCGTGCGGGTTGTTGATGGCCCGCGGCTCGTCGTCGATGACGATCTCGCCGGAGTCCGGGCGATGGGCACCGGACAGCACCTTCATCAGCGTCGACTTGCCCGCGCCATTGCCGCCGACGAGCCCGACAACCTCGCCCGGGT
>JBBSCI010000090.1:0-12496 GCA_038250445.1 Candidatus Limnocylindrales bacterium
GAAGGCCGCCCGATCGGCGGCGTCACGATCGCCTCGCCGGGCGGTCACGGAATGATGTGGGGCCCGGGGGTCGCCCGGGTCGCGGCCGACCTCGCGATTCGCGGGTCGACCGACCTGATCGATGTCACCGACCTCGGGCTCGATCGTTTCGACGCGCAAGGACGGAGCCGCCTTGCGACCGACCCGATCGCGCTGCCGTTCCCAGTCAGCGCCGACGAGGACGAGGCGCCGGTCTCGATCGGCTGATCAGGCGGGGTGGGCGACGGACCGCTTGACGGACCGCTTCAGGCCAAGGGTGGAACCGACGGCGCGGAGGCGGTCTAGCAGCGACGGACGTTGGTTATGGAAGCGGTAGGCCTTGGCGGCGGCGCGCTCGTTCTCCTCGGCGAGGAAGAGATGGTAGGCGGCGACGGGAGTCATGGTCGGTGGTTCCCCCAACGGTCAGGGTGGCGAGATCTGAGTCCACCGTAGGCGCCGGCCGAGTTGCCTGTCAGGGACATTGGTCACTCAACTCAACGACAGATGTCGCATGTCGGTTTTCAGCAGCAGCCGTTAGCGCCGCAACCGCACCCTGGGCCCACGACCTCGATCGGCCGGGGCAGGACGGGCATCGCCGGGATCGAGTCCGCCGTCGGTGCCTCGACCGGTTTGGTCGCCCGGATGATCGCCGCGTGAAGGCCGTCGGCGACGACGTGTGTCGGGACCAGCTCGATGTCGGTCAGCCCAACGGCGGCCATGCCCGCTCGGTATTCCGAGAACGACAGCGCCCCGGCGATGCAGCCCACGAAGCTTCCGCGCTCTGCGCGTTCGGCCGGCGTCAGTCCATCGTCGGCGACGACGTCGCTCACCCCGACCCGGCCGCCCGGCCGGAGGACCCGCGCGATCTCGCGAAAAACGGCCGCCTTGTCGGCGGCCAGGTTGATGACGCAGTTGCTGATGACAACGTCGATCGTCGACGAGGGGAGCGGCACGGCCTCGATCGTGCCGCGCACGAACTCGACGTTCATCACGCCCGCCTCCGCCGCGTTCTTCACGGCGAGCGCGAGCATCTCGTCTGTCATATCCAGCCCGAATGCCCGACCGGTCGGACCGACGCGGCGGGCCGACAGGATCACGTCGATGCCGCCGCCCGACCCGAGATCGAGGACGCGTTCGCCCTCGCGGAGCTCGGCGACGGCTGTCGGATTGCCACAACCGAGACTCGCCAGAATGGCGGCGTCGGGGAGTGACGCACGATCCGCCTCGGCGTAGACGCCGTCACCGAAGACGGAGTCGCCGTCCGGACCGCAACACGACCCCTGGGCGTCTGAATCGGATCGGAGGGCCGTCGCGGCCCTCGCTGCTTCCGCATATCGGGCGCGGACTTCGTCGTGGACTGTCTCTGGATCGAGTGTCATCGCCTACCGGCTCCAGTCAACTTGTTGCTCAGGCGGGGCCAAACTCGGGGTCTGCGTGGCTCGCAGCCGGTCGAATCGCGGCGATCGCAGTCGCGATACGGCTCACGATGCTTGGCGATGACGACCGTGAGGCCTTCAGGGCGCGAAGGTGCTCGAGATTGCGCTCGTCCTCCGGGTCGCTGGACCTGAGTCCGCCGGAGATCATCCAGGCGGCGATGTTGGAGTGGTTATCCATGTCACGGTTCCTTTCTGTCGTTCGCATCTAGCGATAGGCTACCATCCATATTGATACTTGTCAATATCGACATTTGTCGATATCATGGATCGATGACCCGCCCAAAGAACACCATCATTGACCCCGACGTTCGTCTATTCCAGGCGCTTGCCGACCCCACGCGGCTCGCGATCATGCGGCAGCTGGCCGCCAGCGACGGCGTATGCGCATGCGACTTCAGCGATTGCTGCGACGTCGCCCAACCGACGGTGAGCCACCATCTCAAGGTGCTCCGTGAGGCAGGTTGGGTCCGCGCCGAGCGTCAGGCGTCGAACATCTATTACTACCGCCGGCCCGAGGCCATGGATCGCTTCCGGCAGATCGCCGGAGAGCTTGCGCCGACAATCGGCCTGCTGCCGCTCCGCAAACTGCCGGTGGTCCAGCCACAGGCGTGACGGCCGGCGCCGGCGTCAGTGGTCGCGACGCCCCGCTAGCAGATCGGGCGGGACGAGCCAGCGCAGCGTGCCGCTGCCGGCGGCGAGGGGCCGGTCGGCGTCGATCTTCGCCAACGCGCCCTTGCGCATCCGGACATTCGACGTGCCGCAGAGCGTCGCCACGACGTCGCTGAAGTCCGGGTCGTGCCCGACGAGAACTGGCTTCGTTGGCTGCCCGGCGTCGAACAGGATTGCCTCGATCGTCACCAGGTCGAAGCCGCTCGCCAACCGCTCATCCTCGCGAACCTCGACCTCGAGTGCCTCCGCGACGATCTCCGCGGTCCGCGACGCGCGGATCTTCGGCGAGGTGATGATCGCATCCGGCTTGAACCGGACCTCCGCGAGAAACCGGGCGAGTCGCTCCGCCTGCTGTTCGCCCTTGGGCGACAGGGGTCTGGCGGCGTCGGGGCCGGTCCAGCCGACGGGATCGCCGGCGTGCGCGTGGCGGAGGAGGTGGAGCTGCAGCGTATCGCGGTCGGCCATCGGATGCGAGTCTACCCGGCGGCGACGACTCGATCCCGCCGCGCCAGCGCCACGAACGTCTGAATCCGCCCGGCCATCATCGTGAGTGTCGAACGGAAGGCGGCGAGTCGCACCTCCTCGGCCCCTTCGACCGCGGCGGGGTCCTCGTAGCCCCAGTGGAGCGACTCGTGGACGCCCGGAAAGACCGGGCAGACCTGCCGGGCCTGGTCGCATACGGTGATCACATAGTCGAACGACTGGCCCAGGAATTCCGAAACCGATTTCGATCTCGCCCAGGAGTGATCCAGGCCGGCCTCGTCGAGAACCCGCTCAGTCAGGGGATTGATGCCTTTCGGCTCGGTTCCCGCTGAGTAGACGTCGAAGTCCGAACCGCCGTGATGGCGCAGGAGTGCCTCCGCGAAGATGCTCCGGCACGAGTTGCCGGTGCAGACGAAGAGGACCCGAACCGGACGGCCCGTGGCGGCGGTCAAGGGTTGAGATCCTCGATCTCGCCCGACGCGAGGAATACGACATCCTCGGCGATGTTGGTGACCCGGTCGCCGATCCGTTCGATGTAGTGGGCCGCGAAGAGAATCCGGGTGCCACGCTCGACGTTTGCCGGATCGGCTCGCATGAGCTCGACGACTTCCTCGAACGTCCGATGATAGAGGCTGTCGATCTCGTCGTCTCGGGCAGCGACCGCGCGGGCGGCGACGACGTCGACGTCCACGAGCGCGCGGAGGATGTCACCGACGAGCGCCGCGGCGATCTCGCCCATCGCCGGCACATCGACGTACCGCTTGAGCGGTGGGAACGGTGCAAGCTTGCGCACCTGCTTCGCCACGGACCCGGCGTGATCGCCCATCCGTTCGAGCTCGTACGAGACATGGTCAATCGACAGGAGGAAGCGCAGGTCGCGGGCTACGGGCGACTGAGTGGCGATCGTGCGAGTGATCAGCGTCGAGATCTGGCGCTGCATCTCGTTGATCGCCCGGTCGTTGACGATGACCGTGGTTGCGGCGGCGGCGTCGTGTTCGATGAGGGCCTGGATAGCCGCTCGGATCGCGTCCTCGACCAGCGATCCCATGCGCAGGACGTTGTCCTTGATCTCCCGCATCTCGGTGTCGAGACCGGGTCGCGGCGGATGGGCGGCGGGATCCGCCGAAACCGCGTCGAGGAGCTCGGTCTCCGCCTCGCGCATGATGTCTGAGATCTGGCGCGTGAGTTTCTGCTCTCGAGGGGCGTCTTGCTGTGTCATCCGTTCCTCGCCCTGCTATCCGAACCGGCCCGAGACGTAGTCCTCGGTGAGCTGGTTCTTTGGGTTGGTGAAGATGTCGATCGTCCGGCCGTTCTCGACGACGTAGCCGGCACGGTCGTCGCCCATCGTCATGAACACCGTCGCATCCGACGCGCGGGCTGCCTGCTGCATGTTGTGGGTGACGATAACGATCGTGTAATCACGCTTGAGCTCCGCCATGAGCTCCTCGATCTGGAGCGTCGAACGCGGGTCGAGAGCCGAGCACGGCTCGTCCATGAGGATGACCTCCGGGTTGACCGCGATCGTGCGAGCGATGCAGAGGCGCTGCTGCTGGCCGCCCGACAGGGCCATCCCGGACTGCTTCATCTTGTCCTTGACGTCGTCCCAGAGGGCCGCACGGCGCAGACTCGTCTCGACCAGTTCGTTCATGTTTCCCTTGTAGCCATTGATCCGCGGACCGAATGCGATGTTGTCATACACCGATTTCGGGAACGGGTTCGGCTTCTGGAACACCATTCCGACGCGGCGGCGAACGGCGACAGGATCGACTGCCTTTGCGAAGAGATCCTGCCCGTCGAGCAGGATCTGTCCCTCTGCGTGGTACGAGGGCACGAGATCGTTCATTCGGTTGATCGTTCGTAGCAGCGTGGACTTGCCGCACCCGGAAGGGCCGATCAGGGCGGTAATGGCGTTCTTGGCGACCTTGATGTCGACGTTCCGGACCGCCCGGACGGATCCGTAGTAGCAGGACACGTCCTGGAGTTCGACGATGTACTCGAGGTCCTTCGGCGGGCCATCGGCGGCGTCCGGGCGCGGAGTCGTCGCGAGTCGGATCGTCGGGCCAGCGCCGTCTGTCGATGACTCGCGGGCCGGCGCCTCCGAGACCTGGGTATTCACGGGGTTCTCCTCTACCACTGGATGTGTCTCGAAAGCCGGGCTCGGACGATGAGTGCGAGGCCATTGAGGACGAGCATCATGAGCAGGATCACGATGATCGTCGCGCCTGAGATGCCCTGGAAGTCGTCCTGCGGCCGCTTCGCCCAGTTGTAGGCGATGACCGGAAGGACCGAGTAGTTACCCGAAACAGGATTTGGCAGGAACGTGACGAAGCCGGCGGCCCCGATCAGCAGCAGCGGGGCCGCCTCGCCGATCGCCCTGGCCATCGCCAGGATGATCCCGGTCATGACACCTGGCGCCGCGGCGGGGAAGACCGACTGCCTGACCATCTGCCAGCGCGTCGCACCAAGGGCGTAGGCGCCTTCTCGCTGCGCGTTCGGGACGGCCTTGAATGCCTCGATCGACGCGATGATGATCACCGGCAGGATCAGAAGCGTCAGGGTAAGCGCAGCCGAGATGACCGTCGTTCCGAACCCGAGCAGCCGAACGAACACCGCCAGGCCGAGGATGCCGTAAATGATCGACGGCACGCCCGCCAGGTTGCTGATGTTTGTCTGGAGCAGCCTGTTGACTCGGCTGTCGCGCGCGTACTCGGTCAGGTAGATCGCTGCCGCCACGCCAACAGGGAAGCTCAGCAAACCGACTATGAGAGCGATCTCGAGCGAGCCCACGAGGGCCGGCAGGATGCCCGTATCCACCGGCCGGCGGGACGGGACGCCCGTCAGGAACTGAACGTCCAGCCAGGGGAGCCCGCGGGTGAGGACCTGGACGAGAAGCAGGATCAGCGTGAGCAGGAGAATCCCGATCGCCGCGAGGCAGGCGCCGTAGAAGAGCGTTCCGACGAGCTTCCGTCGCATCAGGGCAGGTTCGAACCGCCCGGCGCTCGTCGTGGCGGCCGGGGACCCGAGGGCCATCAGTACGCCGTCCGGAACTTGCGGACGACCCAACCACTGATGAGGTTGAGCGCGAACGTCATTGAGAAGAGGGTCGCGGCGACCGCAAACAGGGACTTGAACTGGATCGATCCCTGGGGGGTGTCGCCGGCGCTGATCTGGACGATGAATGCAGTCATGGTCTGGATGCTCTCCGTCGGGTCGAACGTCAACTGCGGCTGCGTCCCGACGGCGAGGACCACGGCCATCGTCTCACCAATCGCCCGGCTCATCGCGAGGATGATCGAGGCCATGATGCCGGAGATTGCCGCCGGAAAGACGATCTTGCGGACGACCTCGAACTTCGTCGCGCCCATCGCGTATGCCCCTTCACGGAGTCCGCGTGGCACCGCCCGCATCGCATCCTCGGAGATCGAGGCGATGAGCGGCGTTACGAGCACGCCCACGACGATGCCGCCCGACAGGGCCGAGAAAATGCCGATGTTCTGCTTGCCGAGGATGGGCTGCAGGATCTGGGGCGCGAGGAAGTTGATCGCGAAGAACCCGAGGACGATCGTGGGGATGCCCGCGATGGTCTCGAGGATCGGCTTGACGACCGTCCGGACCCGGGGCGAGGCGTATTCCGCCAGGAGAATCGCCGACAGGAGCCCGAGGGGGACGCCGATCACCATCGCGGTCGTGGCGACCAGGAGGGTTCCCGATACGAGTGGCAGGACGCCGAATGTATAGGGCGCGATCGAGGCGGACCAGACCGTGCCCGTGAAGAAGCTGATCGGGTTGACCTCGGCGAAGAACTCGAGGGTCTGGAAGGCCAGCACGAGGATGATGCCGGCAGTGGTCACAACCCCCACCGCCGCGGCCAGGAACAGCAACCTCTCGATTACCTGCTCCGACATCGGGCGACGCCGCGTCAGCGACATCGGCTGAGCGCTCATGCGATAGAGACCTCCTGGTCCACCGACTCGCGAACGATTGCATTGTGTCGCACGACGGCAGAAATGGAAGGACGCACCGGCTCGATCCGAGCTTCGAGCCGGTGCGTGCGGAGGAGGAGAGCTACATCAGCCGCCGATCGCGGCCGTCCATTCGTCAATCTCCTTCTGGAGAAGGTCCGCCGGCACTGAGACATAGCCGACCTCCTTGGCCAACGTCGTCGTGTTGGCCAGGTAGAAGTCGACGAAGGCCTTGAGCTCTGGCTTTGCCTTGGCCTTCTTGATGTCCGGGTAGATGAACAGCGGACGTGAGAGCGGGGCGTAGGTGTTGTTGTTGATCGTCTCATCGGTCGGTGCGACACAGCCGGAGCCGCCGTCGACCTCGAGGGCCTTCAGCTTGTCCTGGTTCTCGACGTAGTAGGCGTAACCGAAGTAGGCGATGGCGTTGACGTCGCCTGCGACGCCGGTGACGAGGACGTTGTCGTCCTCGGACTGGGTTGCGTTCTGGGTCGACGAGTCGACCTTGCCGTTGATCACCTCGGTGAAGAAGTCGAACGTGCCGGAGTCTGCGCCTGGCATGAACCGCTTGACGGCATCAGCCGGAAAGCCCGCTCGAACGTCGCTCCACTTCAGGTCCTTGGGCGAATCTGGGCCGTAGATCTTCTGCAGTTCGGCCTTGGTCAGGCATGTTGCGAATGTGTTGCCAGGATTCACGGCGACGGTAATCCCGTCGATGGCGACCTGCAGCTCGACGTACTCGATGCCCTTCGCCGCACAGGCCACGCCCTCGCCGGCGTCGTCCTTCTTGATCGGACGGGACGCGTCGTTGATGTCCGTCTCGCCGCTGCAGAAGCGCTTGAAGCCACCGCCGGTCCCGGCGAACTTGGCTGTGACCTGGACGCCGCTATTTGCCTTCTGGAACTCCTCGGCGACCGCCTCTGTGATCGGGTAGACGGTGCTCGAGCCGTCGACCTCGACGGCGCCGGTGAGCGCAGCCGACGGCTCGGCTGAAGCCGACGCCGATTCGCTGGCTCCCGCTGACGCTGAGGCGCCTGCCGACGCGCTCGGGGAAGCCGTCGCCCCGCCACTGCTGCTACAGGCACCGAACACGATCATCGATGCGAAAACGAACGCTCCAAGGCGCTTCGAAACAGAAATCGTCACTAGGGACCCTCCACTCGGCCGCGCTCGGCCGCGGTACTTCTTACTCAGTTCGATACGGACGTTCGGCTGAACCGTTCAACGCGCGGTTCGTGCCCTGTTAAGGCTTTGTTAACGGCCTTTGCCGCGGTCACTCGCCCATCCGATCTAACGATCCGTTTACTCACCGCAGACGTGGCCCCCGGACAATTCGACGTGGCCGGATCGTTTGATCCGATGTGATCGAACCGATGCTCCTCCTCGGTTCGATCACGCCTCCAGCGCCGGCAAGCAACCTGCCGGCGCTGTTCCTTTGGTCCGTGGCGACCCCTTGCTGCCGCTCGAGGGAGCACAATCTGCGCCCATGGCGATAAATATCAGGTGGATCGGACCGTCGGGGGTCGCGAGCTGCGGCTGGGCTGATGTCGACGGCCCGGACGACGACCCGGATGAACATCGCGATGGAACGGCTCGCCCTGATCGCGGCGATCCTGCACCCGGTCACCGCCGTCGCCTCGGTCTACGGCATGAACATCATCGTCGGCAACCGGACCGACATCGTGCAGCTCCGCGTCGTGCTCGCGATCATGGGCCTCGTCGTCACCGGGATGCTGGCGTGATCGAAGCGGATGGGCTTGTCGTGATCAGTGCCGGCTGATCGTTCGCGCCTGAGAGGCTCTTGTTAACGTTGAGCGCTGCATCGGTGCTTTGGCTGGACAGCGGGCTATGATCAGCGCGCGTTCAATCCGACCGCACAGGGAGAACAGATGGCAAAGGACGATCCGGCGGCAATGACGCCCGGCGCTGCGGTGGCCCGCCACCTCGAGTGGCTCGAGTTTGCGCTCGCGGCCGCCCGCGACGAGGAAGCTCGCCGTCGAGAACGGCTCGGTCAGGCGATCAACAAGAACCGCGAGAAGCGGACTGTTCGTCTCGCCGAGGTGACCGCCGAGGTTCGCGAGCTCGCCGCGTTGGTCAAGGGAGTGAAGGACCTCCAGTCAAAGGCAACAGCGCCGGTGACGGCCGGGCGGCACCGCGTGAGCAGCGCCAAGCCGCAGTCGCCGCGAGCGACCAGGCCGAGGGCGACCACCGCGGGCAGGTCGACCACGGGGGCGGCTGCGGCCGCCTCGAGCGCCGCGGCGCCGTCAACGACGCCGCAGGCCGCCCCGACGCCGAAGGCTGCCGGGTCCGCCAAGCCACGGGCGACAACGCGGAAGACCGCCACGCGCAGAGCCGCAGCATCAGCGGCCAAGCCGTCGGCGACCCGAGCCCGTAAGCCCGCGACGCGACGCAGGACGCGGAAGCCCCCCGCCCCTCCGGCCTGATAGCCCGTGGCGACGGTACCCGACAGGCGAGTCGGCGCCGCCGTCGACCTGGGTTCGACGTCCGTCCACCTCCTGGTCGCCGGCATCGTCGATCATCGCATCGAGCCGATCGTCGATGAGTCGATGTTTCTCGGACTCGGCGACGCGGTCGCGGCGCAGGGCAAGCTGGGCAAGGCGGGCCGGAGGGCACTCGTCGATGTCCTCGATGGCTACGCCACGACCGCCTGGGGCAACGGTGCGTCGAACATCACGTTCGTCGGGACGGAGCCCCTGCGGCGACTCGCCGATGCCTCGCGCATCGTCCAGAAGGTGTTTCGCACGAGCGGCGTCGCGCTGCACGTCCTGAGCCACGAGGAAGAGGCGCTGCTCGTGCTGATCGGGGTGACCGAGGGACGACCAGTCGAGCACGACCTGCTCGTCGTCGACGTCGGCGGTGGGAGCAGCGAGCTCGTGTTCGTGGGACGGGAACAGCGAGCCATCGCGGCAGGGCTGCGGCTCGGTGCAACGCGGTTGACCGGCGACCTCGTCAAGGGCGATCCGCCGACCGAGGCTGAACTGGCTGCGCTTCGCACAGCGGCAACGGACGCGCTCGAAGGCGCGCCAACGTTCCGGCCGTCGGAGGTGGTCCTCGTTGGGGGCCCGGCCTCGAACCTGCTCAAGGTCGTCCCGGACGGCCTGGCCACACGGCGCCTCTCGTTCGACGACCTGGAAGAGGCCTTCCTGTTGGTCGCTGCGGAACCCAGCGAAGTCATTGCTGGGCTGCACGGCCTGCGGCCCGCCCGGGCCCGGATCCTCGGCGCCGGCGTGGCGATCGTCGAAGCGATCATGGTCCGCTACGGCGTCAGCGAGGTCCGGGTCGCGGACGGCGGTGTCCGCGAAGGAACGGTCCTCGCGGTCTCCCACGCGGGCCCGGCCTGGCGCGATCAGCTGGAGAAGCTGGCCCACGGCTGGGTGCGCTGAGGAGCGGACCCTCGTGCCGGCCCCGGCTATGGGCCCGTTGTTACGCCAGCAGAAGCAAGCGATGGAGGAGCGGCTCTGCGAGCCTCGAATTGGACCCTTCCGGTGTCCGTTGTTCCGCCAGCGGAAACAAAGCGACCGACGAGCAGCTCCGCAAGCCCTCCATAACGCTCTTCCCCCGCCCGTTGTTTCGCCAGCAGGAACAAGGTATCTGGGAGTCCTGACCACGCAGATTTACAGGCCCGCGATCGTCCTTCCGAGGGCTCGTCGGAACGACACACCGGCGACGCCGCGCCACGGACTACCGACCGTCCGGCGGAGTCGGGCGACCTCCCGCTCGCGGCTGACGAGGTAGCGCGCGATTGCCGCACTCTCGAGCTGGCTGAGCTCGCTCGCGTTCTCGACGAGGAAGGAGCGTGCCATGTGGGCGGTGACATCGGCGTCGTTGAGCAGCCCGAGGTGGTCCTGGATTGCGGTGACCCTGGCGATCAGCATCGATGCCTCCGGGCCCAGCGCCTCGCGGACGAACTCGAGCGTGTAGCGGAGCCACTTGCCGGCGATTCGCAGCTCGTGAAGCGTTTCCACATCGGCCCAGCGGAGCACCGGTTCGTACGCGCGGACGCCCTCGTACGCGGCGAGGATCCGCGATGCGGCCGTGTCGCGGACGCGGTGCGGCTCGGTTGGCGCGACCGGCGCGACGGCAAGGCCCTCGTGGCGGACGAACTCGCTGTAGTCGTCGATCCAGCGGCGGTAGCCCTCGGAGTCGAGCTCGCGGATCAGGAGACGGCGGGCGTCGTCGCGGTGGTCGCGCCAGCCACGAAGCAGCGGCTCGATCGCCCGCTGTTCGGATGCGGCGAGGTCGGCGCGGTAGGCGTCGGCGGCCTCGAGCAGCACATCGAGATCGCGAACGGCGCCGAGCCGCGAGGCGACCTCCCGGAGGCGCTTGCGGTGGGCCCTCGTCCGGCCGGGTCGGAACGCCTGGCCGAAGACCCGCCAGGCAGCTCGCTGCCGTCTCGTCGCTACCCGCATCCCGTGGAGCTCATCGGGGACCTTGCCCTCACGGGTTCCGGCCTCGCGGGCGAGCATCCGGGCCAGGTGGAAACGCAGGACCTTGCGGCCGGCCTCGGCGAGGTGGTCGTCGGCGAGCACTCCGGGCGTCTTCCCGACGACCAGGCGGGGTGCGTCGGATTCGGTCTCGGGCGCGGGCCCTGATCCGTCCTTCGCTGGCGGCGCTGTGTCGGGCGACGGCGCTGTCTGGCGAATCGCGACAACGGGTTCGGCGGCGGCGGTCGTCTTGGAATCAGCCGGCTCCTCCGCCTTGGACGCTGGGTCCGGCGCGGACTTCGTCGGCTCCGGCGCGGCCATCGGCGCGGTCCGCGGCGCCTCGGGCGCATCGGCAACGGCGGGCACGTCGGGCGCCGCGCTCGCCTCGCGAGCCAGCGGCTGCTCGCCGTCCGGCTCGATGAGCGCGAGAAACGCCGCCGCTCGTTTGCTGCGCTTGCTCGTGGACACCTGGATTGCTTTCAGCGCCGCTTCGAACTTCGATGCGGTCGAGGGCGTCAACCCTTCATCCTCGCGGAGGATCTTCTCGATTCGGTCGAGCGCGGATTCGTGGCCTTCGACCAGCTCGACCTCGAGCTCGACGAAGCGCTCGACGACCCGGCTTCGGGCGACGACATCCACCTCGTCGAGGCTCACCTCGACGATCGTTTCGGCCGACTGGAGCTTCCGCTTCCGGCGGAGCTGGCGGATCGTGACGACCTCGACGAGCGGCGCGTCACCGCACTGCTCGAGGATGAGCGAGCGAGCGTCGGACGGCGGCCAATCGCGCGGGCCGGATGTCCGGTCGGCGGGACCCTCGAGTTCCTCGCGTCGGTGGACGCCACCGCCCCCCGACCGCCTGGTAAGCGCCTTGACCGAGGCCGTGGTTCCCTTGGCCGTCTGGCGAAGGCGAGCGGCAAAGCCCGCTCGGGCGAGCCCGCCGTCGGCCGTATCGAGGTAGCGATCCTCGAGCTGGGTCGAGCGAACGGGACTGATCGCGGTGAAGCCGGCGAGTTCCTCGGCGAACAGATAGTGATCACCGGCCGCATCGACCAGGAGGCGGTACTTGAGCTCGACCTCGACCGGTCGCGGCGCCGACGCCGAAGGGCTCATGGCTGGACCTTCATGCGCGCGGGTCGAGCGACCCGGTGCCCGAGCCGGGGCGGCGCGGCGCAGCCGCGATGGTGCCGGCGGCGAGCGCCCGCCGCTTCAGCTCCTCGTGAGAGTCGATCGTCCCTGCCGCGCCGTTCAGATCCTCGGTCCGTCGCCACGTTGCGTCGGACCCAAGCTGCCAGGAGCGGCGATCGTCGGCGAGCATGATCTCGACGAACTCGGCCAGTCGCGCCCGGGCATCCGGGTCCTCGACGGGCACGACGGCCTCGACCCGGCGGTCGAGGTTGCGATCCATCAGGTCGCCCGAGCCGATGTACCAGTCGGGCTGGCCGCCATTGGCAAAGCCGAAGACCCGCGAGTGTTCGAGGAACTCGCC
>JBBSCI010000091.1:0-12348 GCA_038250445.1 Candidatus Limnocylindrales bacterium
AAAACATCGCCCGTCTCGGCATCGGTGCGATCGCTAGAGTGGTTCAGCCGCAGACGGCAGGCAGCGCACCCGCTGCCACGCCGGCGCAGACCGCGTCCTTGGTCACCCATCCGGCGTCGACCGTGTCCTTCACGTTGTCCTTCGTAATCGCGGTCGGGGTGAGGATGATCGACTGGACGGTGTTCTTGCCCGGGGTCGAGAACGGCGTGGCCGTCAGCGACGCCGGGGCGGCCGCTGGCGGAAGATCGCTCGGCGCCTTGACGGCGGTCATCGCCGTGCCCGCGCAGAGCTGGGTCGCGACACTGCCCGCAGTCTCGCCGAGGGCGAAGGCGTTCTTCCAGACCGAGACGGCCTGGGTGCCGAGGGCGACCCGGTTGAGGGCGGCGGTGTCACCGTCCTGGCCCGACACGGGGACCTTCAGGCCGACCGCGCTGAGCGCCTGGACGACGCCCGTCGCCATGCTGTCGTTCTCGGAGAGAACGGCGTCGATCTTGTTGTTGTTCGCGTTGAGCGCCGCTTCCATGTTGTTCTTGGCGTTCGTCGTGTCCCAGTTGTCGGTGTTCTTCTCGAACACGACCTTGATCGCGCCCGATGTGTCACCGAGCGGCGGGATGCCGGCCTCGGTCATGCCCGAGCGGAGGAACGCGGAGTTCGGGTCGGTCTCGGCGCCGAGGATGACGGCGTAGTTGCCCGACGGGACGAGCTTCTTCAGGGTCTCGGCCATCAGCGTGCCGACCTTCTTGTTGTCGAACGTGATGTAGAAGGTCGCCGGATCCTCGATCAGGCGGTCATAGGCGATGACCGGGATCTTGGCGGCGGTCGCCTTCGCGATCGCCGGCTTGATGGCCTCGGAGTCCTTTGCGAGGACGATCAGGACCTTGGCGCCCTGGTTGATCAGGGTGTCGATGTCGGTGAGCTGCTGCTCGGCCTTGTCGTTGGCGTCCGCACGGATGTAGCTGCCGCCCGCGGCCGCGATCGCCTTCTGCATGGCCGGCTCGTCGGCCTTCTTCCATCGTTCCTGCGAGTAGTTGTTCCAGGAAACGCCGACCTTGCAACCGGTCGCCGCTGCGCCCGATCCGGCGGCGCCACTGCCGCTCGGGGTGTTGCTGCACGCGCTCAGAATCATCATCGCGCCTGCGACCAGCGCAGCCAATCTTCGAGTGATCATGTAAGCCTCTCCTCCAAACACGAATCGATGGTTGCGACCTCTGGGTCGGCGCTAGGCTAACACCTCCTTAACGCCATCTTGCCGATTTCCGGCGCGTCGATCTCACGAAAGCCCATCCAGAGGGCCGGATCGGCGAGCACCGGCTCGAAGGCCAGCTCGGCGGCGCCGTGCAGCGGCGCCTCGGCCCCCAGCTTGCTGGTCACGATTCGGACCAGGCCGCGGGGGGCCGCAAGGGTGCGGCGATCGAGTTCTGCCTCGACGATGTCGGCGACGTATGGATGGATCCGCCCGAACAGTCCGCCGAATACGATAAGGCGTGGATTCAGGACGTTGACGAGGCCGGAAAGGCCGAGGCCGAGCCATCGGCCGGT
The DNA here is from genome assembly GCA_038250445.1 of Candidatus Limnocylindrales bacterium. Lineage (GTDB taxonomy): Bacteria > Chloroflexota > Limnocylindria > Limnocylindrales > CSP1-4 > CF-46. The sequence continues at coordinate 1,540 of JBBSCI010000091.1, forward strand.
CTCCTCGAGAGCCTGGATGGCTCGCGGCGAGCCCGCATCGGCCTCAGCCAGGATCGCGTCCACGCCGTCACGGCCCTCCTCCGGCGAACGGCCCGCGCGCCGCAGCAGGCTCATCGACCCGACCTCCGTCTCCCAGCACCCGACCGCGCCGCAGCGACAGGTCCGGCCGTCGGGGTTGACGGGCATATGTCCGATCTCGCCGCCGTAGCCGGCCACGCCCGTGAACGGCCGATCGTCGACGATCAGGCCGCCGCCCACGCCGACCTCGCCGGAGATGAACAGGATGTGGTCCGCGCCGATCGCGGCGCCCCGGCGGACTTCGGCTAGCGCGCCGAGGTCTGCCTCGTTCGCGACGTGGATCGGAACCATCGGGCCGAGAGCGACGGCGAGTCGATCACCAAGCGGCTGATCGATCCAGCCGAGATTGGGCGCCATCGAGACGAGGCCGTCCGACCGGCGCACGACACCCACGACGGCCACGCCGATCCCGATCTCGGGACGCGCCGCAGGTCGCCGAAGGCGGACGATCCCCGCGAGATCGGCGAGGTCGGCGACGACGTCAGCGAGCGACGAGTGGCCACGCGGCCGAGGGACGCGGACGTGCTCCAGGACCTCGCCGCCCAGCCCGATCAGCGCGGCTGCCAGCGAGTCCACCTCGATGTCGAGGACGAGGACCACCGCCGCCGCGGGCTCGGGAGAGACGAGCGGCGACGGGCGACCTGGCGTCCCGACTGGCTCGGCGGGGCTTTCGGAGACCAAGCCTGCGGCGACGAGCTCTCCGATCAGGCCTCGGATCGCGCTCCGCGTGAGGCCCGTTCGGACGACGAGCTCGGATCGCGACATCGGTCCGCGGTCGTGCAGGTGGCGAACGATCGTGCTGAGGTTGGCCCGCCGGACCGTCGCGCTCCGAAGCCCGAGATCCTGCCGCCCGAAGGTCACCGGGTTTGTGCTCCTCTTGCTCAAATGTGTTTTCGCAGACTGTAGTGCGTTGACGTCGTCGCGACGACGGGTAGATGCACGACGGGATGGAACCGCGACTGCCGCGTGGCGGCATTCGCGGTAGCATCGCGACACTCGTTTGGCGGGATCGGACGGCGCGGAGGAGCGCCGGGCTGATCGCCGATCGTTCTTGAGGGCAGCGACACTGACCGCGACGGCCGCCTGGGCCCGCCGGTCGACGCGGAGGACAGATGCGAGGCACGCGACCGAAGACCGTCATCCTGATCGCCGCGCTGGCTGCGGTTGCGGTCGTCGTCGCCGGCCTGGCGTACCTCCGGCCCTGGGTGCCCAACCCAAGTTGCGCGGCGACCGCAAGCACGAGCCACCCGGAATGGAGCGTCGCCCGGCGGTGGGACGAAGCCCTCCTCGACGCCGTCCGGCGGGCGCTGCCGGCGCCGACCGTCCATGCCAGGAACCTGTTCCACACGTCTGCCGCGATGTGGGATGCGTGGGCAGCCTACGATCCGACGGCGTCGGGCTACCTCGTCAAGGAGAAGCCCCAGGCGTCGGATTTGGCCGCCGCCCGGAACGAGGCGATCAGCTACGCCGCGTACCGCGTGCTGAGCGCCCGCTACATCAAGTCCGTCGGGGCCGACGAATCGCTCTCCGAGTTCGCCGACGTCATGGACTCGCTGTGCTATCCGCTCACGGCCACGACGACCGAGGGCGACTCGCCGGCGGGCCTCGGCAATCGGATTGCCGCGGCGGTCATCGCCAACGGCCTCGACGACGGGTCGAACCAGGCCAATGGCTACGCCGCGCCCGATTACAAGCCGGTCAACCCGCCGCTCGTCGTCAACACGCCGGGGACGACGATGACCGACCCCAATCGCTGGCAGCCGCTCCAGATCGAGCACATGATTTCCCAGAACGGCATTCCCGTGACGAATGGCGTCCAGCAGGCCATCGGCCCGCACTGGGGACACGTCGAATCGTTCAGCATCCCAGACGGCGGGGCCGAAGGCGTGCCCATCGATCCGGGACCTCCTCCGCTGTTCGGAAGTCAGGCGTTCAAGGACCAGGCGATCGAGGTCATCCTCGACAGCAACAAACTGGATCCGGCGAACGAGACGCCGATCGACATCTCGCCGGGAGCGCGAGGCGGGAACTCCCTGGGATCCAACGACGGGCACGGTCACGCGGCCAATCCGGCGACCGGTCAGCCCTACCCGACGGACGTCGTCAAGGAGGGTGACTTCGGCCGCGTCATGGCCGAGTTCTGGGCCGACGGACCCAAGTCCGAGACGCCGCCCGGGCACTGGAACGTCCTGGCTAACCTCGTCTCGGACGAGCTGTCGCCGAATCTGAGGATCGGCGGCGCGGGTCCGACCGTCGACCGCCTCCAGTGGGACGTGAAGATGTATCTCGCCGTTAACGGGGCGGTTCACGACGCCGCCATCGCGGCATGGGGCCTGAAGGGCCACTACGACTCGGTGCGACCGATCTCGATGATCCGCTACATGGGCGCTCTCGGGCAGTCGAGCGACCCGGGCCTGCCCTCGTACGACAAGGATGGCCTGCCGATCGTCCCGGGGCTCATCGAGCTCATTACGAAGGACAACACGACGGCTGGTCAGCCGATGGCCACCCTTGCCGGTCACGAGGGTGAGCTGGCGATCCGCGCCTGGAATGGCAACCCGAGCGATCCCAAGACGGAGGTCGGCGGCGTCGTCTGGAAGCTGGCGATCGACTGGATCCCCTACCAGCTGCCGACATTCGTGACGCCTGCTTTTCCCGGCTATGTGTCAGGTCACAGCACCTTCAGTCGCGCAGCGGCCGAGGTCCTCACAGGCTTCACCGGCAGTGAGTATTTCCCCGGCGGTGTCAGCGGCTACACGATCCAGAGTGGGTCGCTGAAGTTCGAGAAGGGGCCTACAACGGACATCCGGCTCGAGTGGGCGACCTACTACGATGCGGCCGATCAAGCCGGTCAGTCGCGGCTGTACGGCGGCATCCACATCCAGGCCGACGACTTCAACGGGCGCCGAATTGGTTCGGAGTGCGGCAAGGCTGCGTGGGCACTCGCCCAGCGCTACTACTCGGGCCGGGCCGGCGGGTAATGCACGGCCCTCGCGGGCTTCGAGCGGCCGCGGGCCGGTGAGCGCGTGACGTCCCGGTCGATGCTAGTCGTGGCCGGGCTGGTCGTCGTGGCGCTGGTGGCCGCGGCGATCATCGGCGTCGCGGTGCTGCGGTTGGGCGTCCCCACGCCGAAGGTCGCCGGCCCACCACCACGCTTCGGCGAAGAGGCCGCGGCCGCCGGCCTCGACCACGTCTACGAGGGCGATTTCACGTTCTTCGTCGGCGGCGGGGTCGCCACATTCGATTGCAACGAGGACGGCAGGCCCGACCTGTACATCGCCGGAGGGAGCAGGCCAGCCGCCCTCTTTCGGAACGAAAGCCCGGTCGGCGGCGCCCTCAGGTTCAGTCGGGCGGCAGAGCCGGCGACGGATCTGACGGACGTCGAGGGCGCCTACCCGCTCGACATCGACGGCGACGGCCACGTCGACCTGGTCGTGCTGCGGGCCGGCGAGAACGTCCTCCTCCGGGGGCTCGGTGAGTGTGGGTTCGAACGGGCGAACGAGGCCTGGTCAGTCGACGGCGGCATTGCTACGACGACCGCGTTCAGCGCCACGTGGGAAGGGTCGGCCGCCCTGCCAACACTGGCCTTCGGTAACTACGTCGACCCGGCCTCGAACGATCCGCACAACCTCTGCTTCGACAACGAGCTCAACCGGCCGGCCGCGTCCGGCGCCGGCTACGGGCCGGCAATCCCGCTGACGCCGAGCTGGTGCGCGCTCTCGATGCTGTTCAGCGATTGGGATCGATCGGGCCGCCGAGACTTGCGAGTCAGCAACGATGCCCACTACTACATGGACGGCGAGGAGCAGCTATGGCGGATGGATCCGGACTCCCCGCCCCGCCTGTATTCGGCGGCCGACGGCTGGGTTCGGGTGAACGTCGAAGGCATGGGGATCGCCAGCCAGGACGTGACCGGTGACGGCTACCCGGACGTCTTCCTGACGAGCCAGGGCGAGAACCGTCTGCAGACCTTGACGAGCGGGCCAGGCCAGCCAACGTACCGCGATATCGGGCTGAAGCGCGGGGTGAGCGCCGATCGCCCGTTCACAGGAGGCGACACGCTTCCCTCGACCGCCTGGCATCCCGAGTTCGATGACGTCAACAACGACGGCTTCGTCGACCTGTTCGTGTCGAAGGGCAACGTCATGGAGCAGCCGGAGTACGCCCAGAAGGATCCGAGCAACCTGCTGATCGGTCAGCCGAACGGGACCCTCGTCGAGGGCGCCGAGGCTGCGGGAATCCTGAGCTTCACGCGGGGGCGCGGAGCGGCGCTGGCGGACTTCAACCTCGACGGCCTGCTCGACCTCGTCGAGGTCAACCTCGGCGACCCGGTCAAGCTCTGGCGGAACCTCGGCATTGGCGAACAGGGGGCGCCGACGAAGGCTGGCCAATGGATCGCCATCCGGCTCCGCCAGCCCGGGCCGAACCACGATGCGATCGGGGCCTGGCTCGAGGTCCGCGTCGGCGATGCGCTGATGCAGCGGGAGATGACCGTCGGTGGCGGGCATGCCAGCGGAGAGCTGGGATGGACCCATGCCGGGCTCGGGCCTGCGGCAAGCGCGGACGTCCGCGTCCAATGGCCGGATGGCGAGGTCGGGCCATGGCAGCATGTCGATGCCAACGAGTTCGTGACGATCGAGCGTGGCGGAGGCGAGCCGCAGCGCTGGCTGCCGCCCGCAGACTGATCGAGGAAGCCACGATGCCACCGAATAGCCGACTCGCCGAGATCCAGTTGCCGGACTTCGGCCGGCCCGAGGAGGATCGACCCGAGATCCCCGCCACGACGTACGCAAGACGCCTGGAGGCGGTGCGGGAACGTGCGGAGGTGCGCGGCTACGACTGCCTGATCGTCTATGCCGACCGCGAGCACAGCGCCAACCTCTCGTTCCTGACCGGCTTCGACCCGCGCTTCGAGGAGGCGATCCTGATCGTCGGCGGGACTGGCGAGCCGGCCATCCTCGTCGGCAACGAGTGCTACGGCATGGCCGGTGCTGCCCCGCTCCCGATGCGACGGCATCTGCTCCAGGACCTGAGCCTGCCGAGCCAGCCGCGCGACCGGTCGCGGCCGCTGGCGGACATCCTCGCCGGCGAGGGAATCGGCCCGGGAGGCCGGGTCGGCGTCCTCGGCTGGAAGAGCTACGCGGACCGGGCGCGGATGGAGGTGCCGGCGTTCCTCGTCGACGAGCTCCGCGGGCTGACTGGCGCGGGCGGCCTCGTCGAGAACGCCAACGACCTCCTCATCGACCCGGCCGACGGCCTGCGCGTCATCAACGACGCAGACCAGCTGGCGGGCTTCGAGCACGCGGCCAGCCGGACCTCGAACAGCGTCCTGCATCTCCTCCGCGAGCTTCGACCGGGGCTGCGCGAGCGCGAGGCCGTCCGGCTCCTCGAGTGGGACGGCACGCCGCTGTCGTGTCACTTGATGCTCACCGCCGGGCCGCGGGCGTCGATCGGCCTGCTCAGCCCGGGCGATCGATTGATCGAACGCGGCGACAGGCTCACCGTTGCGTTCGGGATCTGGGGAGCCCTGAACTGCCGCGCCGGCTTCGTCGTCGAGGACGTGGCGGAGCTCCCCGAGAGCATTCGCGACTACGTGGATCGACTCGTGGGGCCGTACTTCGAGGCGGTGGCCGAGTGGTACGGGGCCCTTCAGGTCGGGCAGAACGGGGGGACGCTCCAGGCGATCATCGACCGGCGCCTCGGCGATCCATTCTTCGGCATCTTCCTGAATCCCGGCCACCAGCTCCATCTCGATGAGTGGGTCAACTCGCCCGTCGGGCCGGGCTCGACGATCGAGCTGCGTTCCGGGATGGCGCTCCAGGTCGACATCATCCCGGCGACCGGGACCGAATACTTCACGACGAACATCGAGGACGGGATCGGCCTGGCGGACCTGTCGCTCCGTAACGAGTTGGCCGCCCGCTACCCGGCGGCCTGGGCGCGGATCCAGGCGCGGCGCCGCTTCATGGCCGAGGCGCTGGGGATCGACCTCCACCCCGACGTACTGCCGTTCTCGAACATTCCCGCCTACCTGCCGCCGTTCCTGCTCCGGCCGGACCGGGCGATGACGATGAACGCCTAGCGCCTCAACGCGTCTCGGTTCCCGTGGACATGGGCCAGCGCGGGGTCGGGCTCGGCGGTCGCGACCGCCTCCGCCGCGTCCGCGGATTGCCACGCGACGATCTCCCGGGTGCGCTCGTCGACGATCAATCGGAACACGTCAGGTCGGGCGTAATGCCCGACCACGTCCAGGTCGAACTTGCCGCGCGGGATCTGCCGCAGGTCGAGATCAGCGCTCAGCAGTGCTTCCCCGCCTCTCGCTGGTCCAGCGAGGACATTGCCCAGCGGATCGATGATGCAGCTTCCGCCGGCGATGAGGACCGCCTCCGGGTTGGACATTTCGACCGGGTAGTCGTCCGGGTAGTCCGAGCGGCGGGCGAACTGGTTCGCCGACAGGACGAAGCAGCGGCCTTCGAGAGCGATGTGGCGCATCGTCGGGAGCCACGTCTCGCGATCGTCGACGGTCGGCGCACAGTAAAGCTCGATGCCCTGGGCGTACATCGCGAGCCGCAGTTGCGGCATGTAGTTCTCCCAGCAGATGACCGCGCCGATCTTGCCGATCGGGGTCGGAACGACCTTGATCGTCGATCCGTCGCCGAACCCCCAGATGAGCCGCTCCATCGCCGTCGGCATGAGCTTGCGGTGCTTGCCGAGCAGCCCGCCGTCGGGCCCGAAGAACAGCACCGTGCAGTACAGCGTCCCGACCTCGCGCTCGATCACTCCGATCACGAGATGGATGGCATTGCCGCGCGCGATTTCCGATAGCCGCTCAACTGCCGGCCCCGGAATGTTGACTCCGCTGGCGTGGTAGCGCTGAAACCAGTCGCGCCCGTCGTGGATCGGCGGCCGACGACAGCACCGAAATCGGCCCCCTTCGGATAGCCCGAGACGAATGCCTCCGGAAACACCACGAGCTGAGCCCCGCCGGCGCTCGCCTCGGCGGCCAGGGCGACCACCCGATCGAGCGTCCGCTCCAAGTCGAAGGCAACGGGCGCCGCCTGGACGACCGTGGCGCTGACGATCTGCTCCATGGCGGCGACTATACGCGGACTCCACGCCGGGAAGTCCGTCGCCCGATCAGTCGTCGACGGCGACTGTCAGCCGTCACGTCAGCCCTCGGGCATCCAGAATTCGGCCCAACCGGAAGACGCGGACGGCGATCAGCACGCCGAACGCCGCCAGGACGAGGATCGCCGCCGCGGCGATGGAAGCGTCAAGGCTGCCGGCCTGGAACTCCGAATACACGACGAGCGGCAAGGTCTGGGTCCGGCCTTCGATATTGCCGGCGAACATGATCGTCGCTCCGAACTCGCCGAGCGAGCGTGCCCAGGTCATGACGAGCCCGGCAGCAAGGGCGGCGCTCGCGAGTGGGACGGTGATCAGCCGGAACAGCTGTCGCTCCGACGCGCCGTCGACGCGCGCGGCGTCCTCGAGATCGCGGTCGACACTCGCGATCCCGGTCCTGGCCGAGCGGATGAAGAAGGGCGCGGACACGAACGTCTGGGCGAGGATCACGGCCACGGTCGTGAACGGGATGCTGAGGCCGAAGGCGTCCCCGACGAGACCGCGCCGCCCGAACACCAGGAGCAGCCCGAGGCCGGCGACGGCCGGTGGCAGGACGATCGGCAGATCGACGATCGCCTCGACGAGGCCGGAGCCGCGAAAGGCGTGCCGCGCAAGGACGAACGCGAGAGGCAGTCCGAGGACGACCGTGATGACCAGACTGACGGCGGTGGTCAGCAGGCTCAGGGCGAGGGCGTCGAGGACGACCTGGCTCGTGAGGGCGCGGGCGAGCGAACCCTCGAAGACGGATCGGAGGACGAGGACCGCAACGGGCAGCCCGAGGAAGATCGCGAACAGGCTCGCTACGACGCGCACTGATCGATCGCCCCAGGGCCGGCTCCCACGCTGCCGGACGGGGCGCGTTTCGTCCTTGCGCCGTGCATCGAAGGCCGGCGCGCGGGTGTCGGCGCCGCCGGTCACGACGGCGGGAGGAACCCGAAGGACGCGAGGATGGCCTGGCCATCAGGTCCCGCGAACCAGCTCAGGAAGGCGTTCGCACGGTCCTGGTGCTGCGACGCCTTGACGACGACGCCTGCGTAGGTCGCAGAGACAATCGCCGATTCGGGCACGTCGATCGGCTTGACCTTGGTGGACGCCTTGGCGTCGGTCACGTAGACGATGCCTGCGTCACCCTCGCCGAGTTCGATCTTCGCGACGACCGCCTTGACGTTGTCTTCCTTGGACGCGATGTTGGCGGTGTACTTGGCGACGAAGTCTGCCGGATAGCTCGGCTCTTTGGCGAGGTTCGCGACCAACTGGCTCGCATATCTGGTGATCGGCACCGCGTCGCCGGCCGCGATGATCTTGATTCCCGACTTGGCGAGATCCGCTGGACCGGTGAGCCCAGCGGGATGGGCCGTCGGGACGATGATCGTCAGTTTGTTCCCGGCGAATGTGACCGCCGCGTCGCTCGCGAACCCCCCATCGACAAGCTTCTTTGGATTCGTCGTGTCGGCCGACAGGAACACGTCGGCCGGCGCGCCCTGTTCGATCTGCGTCTCGAGCGAGGCCGACGAGTCGGTCGAGATCGTCAGGGTCGTGTCCGAATTCGCGGCCTCGTAGGTGGCCTTGGCCTTGTCCAACGCGCCCTTGAGCGACGCCGCCCCGTAGATCGTTAGTTCGATCGCCTCGGCGCTGGCGGGCGGCGCAGACGCGGCGGATGCCGCGGCGGTCGCGGATGATGCGATGGACGGCGAGGACGAGGGCGACGAAGATCCGCTGGAACAGGCCGCCAGGGCGAGGACAACGAGACTCAGGATCATCGTGAGACGCGCCTTCACGAGCGCGACTCCTTCGACGATGGGATCTCGACGATCACGTTGGTGGATTTGACGACGCAGATTGCCTCGTCACCGACCTTGAGGTCGAGCTCCTCGACGGCCTCGGCGGTCATCAGGCTGACCAACCGATGCGGGCCGGCCATCACCTCGACCACGGCCGCGACCCGGTCGCGCTCGACCCGCGTGACGACGCCAGGGAACCGATTGCGGGCCGACTGGGCGACGATGACTCGGTCGCTCGACGCCTTTCGCCGCTCGCCGAGCAAGCGGGCGACCTCGTCGATATCAACGAGGCGCTGGCCACCCTCGGACCTGTCCATCCGGAGGCGCCCATCGGTCTCCCAGCGGCGCAGCGTCTCGACCGACACCCCCAACATTTCGGCGGCTTGGCCCACACGAATCCGCGCGGCCGATTGCTCTATGTCCCTCATACCAATGAAGTATCGGGAATCCGTGGAGAGATGTCTAGATGTTTCCGGCTTTGCGGTAGGAACTGGCCTGTCGGGCCAGACCGCTACGCTTGTCAGTGTGAGCGACGACGTCGAACCGGGCGCGGCCAACCAGCCATTCGCCTGGCTGACAACGACCGGGCGCCGCTCGGGCAAGCTCCGAACCGTGGAGCTGTGGTTCGTCCTCGACGGGCGGACGGTCTACTTCCTGTCGGGCGGCGATGACGCAGCCCACTGGGTTCGCAACGCGAGGGGTGATCCCGCAGTCAGCGTCCGGCTCGGCATCATCGACTACCCCGGGCGAGCTCGTGAACCTGAGCGCGAAGGCGCCGAGGACAGTCGCGCGCGGCGCTCGATGGCCGCCAAGTACCAGGGCTGGCGCGAGGGCCGGCCGCTGAGCGATTGGGCACGCGACTCCCTCTGCGTCGCGATCGATCTCTAGGGCCAGTCCTCGCCGTCCCCGCCGATGAGGACGGCCCCGACGGTCGCGTTCATGGTCTCGTCGATTAGGATCGCCGAACCAGTCGAGCGGTTGGCGCGATAGCGGTCGGCGAAGATCGGCTCGGAGAGGGTCAGACGGATCCGACCGACGTCATTGGCAACGGAGCGTTTCGGCGCTTGTGTCGCGCTCGAGCGAGTGATGTCGGGCCGGGCGACGACCTCGGTCGCGACGGCCCGAACGGTTCGGCTCGTGTGGACGAGGCGGTAGCGTCAACCGGCGGCAAACGGGGCGTCGCCGAGCCAGCAGGTGACCGCCTCGAGCTCGCGGATCGCGGACGGTGCGTCCTCGACGCCGACGAGCAGCCCGCCCCTGCCGAGATCGACGTCGTCTTCGAGGCGAACGGCGACCGACATCGGAGGGACAGCCTGGGCCAGCGGGGCCATCGTAGGTGTCGATCGGCATGACGGCCCGCTCGCTTGGCAATCCCGCACTCGGCTCGACGGTGCGGCACGTACCTGACAAGAACTGGCAGCAAGGCGCGGGTACCGTTGGAGGCGTGCCGACCCGACAACTCACGATCGAGGAGATCATGGCGATCCTGCCGGAGACGCCTCCCCGCATCGCCGCCATGACGGAGCGACTGACCCCGGCCCAGCTGCATGCGGCCCCGGAGCCTGGCAGCTGGTCGGTGAACGACGTCCTTGCCCACCTCCGCGCCTGCCACGACGTCCTCGGCGGCAACGTCCTGCGGATCCTCGCCGAGAACCACCCGACATGGAAGGGCATGAATCCTCGGGCGTGGCTGAAGAGGACCGACTACCCGACCTGGGAGTTTGAGCCCGCCTTCGGGGTCTTCTCACGGCAGCGCGCCGAGCTCCTCGCGGCCGTCGAGCCACTATCGCCAGAGGATTGGGATCGCACGGCGAGGGTGACCGGG
>JBBSCI010000092.1:0-12321 GCA_038250445.1 Candidatus Limnocylindrales bacterium
GAGGACGGCCTGGCCGAGGACGACTGGGCCGGTTGGACCGAGATGACGCACCGCCTTGGCGCGCGGGTCCAACTCGTCGGCGACGACCTGCTCGTGACGAACACCGAGCGGATCCAGCGGGCGATCGACGAGGACGCGGCGAACTCGGTCCTCATCAAGCTCAACCAGATCGGGACGCTGACCGAAACGATCGAGGCGATCGACCTCACCCGGCGAGCCGGCTGGACCGCGGTCGTGTCGCATCGCTCGGGCGAGACCGAGGACACGACGATCGCCGATCTCGTCGTGGCCATGGGCACGGGCCAGATCAAGACCGGTGCGCCCTCTCGGAGCGAGCGGGTCGCGAAGTACAACCGTCTCCTGCGGATCGAGGGCGAGCTCGGCGACGGGGCGCGGTACCTCGGCCGGGCCGCACTCGGCCGGCCGGGCATGGCGGTCGCTCCTCAGCCGGGGACCGTCGAGGCCGGCGCCGGCAGGTGACGCGGATCGTCGACCGCGGCGCGATCGCGGCCTCATATGTCGGGATCGGGATGGCGCTGACGATCGCCGTCAGCTTCCTGCTCGTCATCCCGATCGAACCGATCTACTGGCTCCTCGCGCTGCCGGCCGGACTCCTCATCGGCTACTACGCGAACCAGCGCAGCGACCGCCGGGCGGGTCCCTGGCGCAGGATCGTGGCCAACGCCGCCGTGGCGGGCCTGGCAACGGCGCTGACGCTCGCGGCGCTGCTGCTCGTCGTGAAGGCCCTCTTCTTCTTCGCCGACAGCGGCTATCCGGACTTCAACCGCGTCGATCCGATCACGAGACAATCGATTCCGCCCTACTGCGATGCCGGGGCGAACTGCGTCTATTCCCGCTACCTGGCAGATGGTCGCGGGCTGGACCTGGCGTCGATCGGAGTCACCGACACCGCGACGTTCTCCCGCTTCTACTGGAACCAGCAGTTCGCGACCGCGGCGTTCCTGATCATCCTGGCGACGGCTGGCGGCATCGGCGGCGGGATCCTGTACGGGTTCTTCCGACCGCGGGCCGGTGCGGTGGCGGAGGCCGCCTAGGCTGCTCCCGCCGCGAGGACCGCGCCGATGGACCCACTCTCTGCCAGTTCTTCGGTCCATGAGAGATGGACGGCCTCATGGCTGCCAGCCCTTCACCCATCGTCGACATGACAGACACGGGAACCGCTCGGCACCGCGGATCGTGCGTAGTGTGCCGCGCCGGCGAACCTTCGCCGCCATCCGACTTTCACCCGGCGAATGAATGGCAGAGATGGGTTGCTTCGGACATGACAATCGCCCCGAGCCGGGCTCGAGGCGATCTTTGGCGGCGGGCTCCCGGGCGGGACTAGCCCTTCGCGGCGGTCTTCTTGGCCGGTGCCTTTGCCGCCGACTTGGGCTTTGTGGCGGTTGCGGCCTTCGCCTTTGTCGTCGTCGCCTTGGCGGCGGGCTTCGAGGCTGCCTTTGAGCCGGGCCTCGCGGGCGCCTTCGTCGTCGCCGGGGTCGCGGACTCTGCCGCGGCCTTGGCTGCCGCGTCGGCGCGAGCGGTCTTCGACAGGGCGGCGCGCGCCTTGCCGGCCGCAGTCTGGGCGCCCTTCGCCTTGTCGGCCTTCGAGGCCGCGATCCGGCTCTTGGCGGCCTTGACGGCCTGGGCCTTGCTCGTGGTCTTCGTGATCCGTGTCGACGTCTGGACGTGAGCGCCGCCGGTCGCGGCGTTGAACTTGAGGGTCAGGCGCGACTTGCGGCGGGCGGCCGCGTTCGGATGAATGGCGCCGGTCTTCGCGGCGCGGTCGAGGGCCGCGTGGGCCTCGGAAAGGGCCGTCGCAGCTGTTTCGGCGTCGGCCCCATGGGTCGCGACGTCGAGGGCCTTGGCGACGAATGTCTTCGCGGCGCTGCGGCGGGGCTGAAGGATCTCGCGGCGCCGCTCGGCCTGTCGGACGCGCTTCAGTCCTGACGGCGTGCGTGCGCCCGTCCAGGTGCGGGGCGTCTTGGCCAAGGGGCGAACCTCATGGGAGCGATTGATTGGCTGGGCGGCCGGAGGGACCGGCGGCACGGAGGCGCATCGTAGCAGAGGCGCTCGGATGGAGCCAATCGCGATGCCCCACACTTGAAGCGGTGATCCCCATTGTCGGCGGCCTTGGCGCCGCCACCTGCTGGTCGGTGTCCATCTTGTGCTCGTCACGGAGCGCAAGGCTGATCGGAGCGACCTCGACGCTCGCCTGGGTGATGCTCGTCGGCATCGTCATCACGATCCCGCTGATTGGTCTGGCGGGCCCAGTCAGCCTCGGGGCGCGAGAGGCCGCGCTGCTCGGCATCGCCGGAGCGGCGAACGTCATCGGGATCCTGTTCGTCCTGACGGCGTTGCGCAGTGGCAAGGTCTCCGTCGTCGGCCCGATCACCTCGACCGAGGGCGCGATCGGTGCCGTTATCGCGGTCATCGCCGGTGAGCAGCTGGCCCCCGGCGCCGGCCTGGTGCTCGGTGCGATCGTCGTCGGGGTGGTCCTCGCCGCCTCGGATCCCCATCCCGTCGCCATCGAGGGCGCCCGGTTCGGGCCGATATCGACAGCATTGCTTGCCCTTGCGGCGGCGACTTGCTTCGGGATCAACCTGTACGTCTCGGGCCTCATCGGCCAGGGCCTGCAGCTCGCCTGGACCGCCTTGCCCGCCAGGCTGACGGGAGTTGTGGTCATCGCGATCCCGTTGATCCTGCTCCGGCGTCTCCGACTGAGTCGACCCGCGGCGCCGTTCGTACTCGTCACCGGTGTCAGCGAGGTCATCGGAATCGCCTCGTTCGCGTTCGGGGCGCGCGAAGGCATCGCCATCGCCTCAGTCATGTCATCCCAGTTCGCCGCGATCGCCGCGGTCGCCGCGATCGTCCTCCTCGGCGAGCGGCTGACCCGGATCCAGATCGCCGGCGTCGCGACGATCAGCCTCGGGGTCACGGTTCTCGCCGCGATCCGCGCCTAGTCCCGGCTACACTCCCGCCTCGTGACCATCCCGCAGGAACGTCTCCGCAACTTCTCGATCATTGCCCACATCGACCATGGCAAATCGACCCTGGCCGACCGGCTGCTCGAGCTGACCCATACGATCGAGGGTCGCCACATGACGAGCCAGGTCCTCGATTCGATGGACCTCGAGCGCGAGAAGGGGATCACGATCAAGGCCCGAGCCGTTCGCCTCGAATACCAGGCTCGCGACGGCCGGACATACGGCCTCAACCTGATCGATACCCCGGGCCACGTCGACTTCGCCTACGAAGTGAGCCATAGCCTCCAGGCCTGCGACGGCGCGATCCTCGTGGTCGACGCAACGCAGGGGATCGAGGCCCAGACCCTCGCCAACGTCCATCTCGCGATGCGCGAGGGGCTCACGCTCATCCCGGTCCTCAACAAGATCGACCTACCGTCGGCCGACCCCGAGACGATCATGGACGAGCTCGAATCCGTCCTCGCGATCCCGCGAGAGGAGGTGATCCTCGCCTCGGCCAAGGACGGCACCGGCGTGCCCGAGATCCTGGAGGCGATCGTCGAGCGGATCCCCGCGCCGAAAGGCGACCCGGCAGCGCCGCTGCGGGCCCTCATCTTCGACAGTCACTACGACGCGTACAAGGGCGTCGTCGTCTACGTCCGGCTCGCCGAAGGCACGCTCCGCCAGCACGAGGAGATCCGGCTGATGGCGTCGGGGGCGGAAGCGGAGCCGCTGGAGCTGGGCGTCTTCCGGCCGCAGCTCGTGCCGGTCAAGCAGCTCGTCGCGGGCGAGGTCGGCTACATCGCGACCGGCCTGAAGAACGTCCGCGAGGCCCAGGTCGGCGACACGGTGACGGCCGTGGCCCGGCCGGCGGCCCAACCCCTGCCCGGCTACCAGGAGGCCAAGAGCCTCGTCTTCGCCGGGATCTATCCGGTCAGTGGCGAGGACTACCCGCTCCTCCGCGAGGCCCTCGAGAAGCTCCATCTCAACGACGCGTCATTCACCTACGAGCCGGAGAGCTCCGTCGCCCTCGGCTTCGGCTTTCGCTGCGGCTTCCTCGGCCTGCTCCACATGGAGATCGTCCAGGAGCGGCTCGAGCGCGAGTTCGGGATCGACCTCATCGCCTCGGCGCCGTCCGTCGAGTACCACGTCGTCCTCACGAATGGGCGCGGCAGTGTCGTCATCGACAACCCGGCCCTCCTCCCGAACCCGACCGACATCGAGGAGATCGAGGAGCCCTGGGTCAAGCTCAGCGTCGTCACGCCGAGCCAGTACATCGGCCCGCTCATGGAGCTCTCGACCAACCGCCGCGGCACATTCGTCAACATGGAGTACCTGGACCCGACGCGGGTCGTCCTTCACTTCGAGATGCCGCTCGCCGAGCTCATCGTCGACTACTTCGACATGCTCAAGAGCCGCAGCCAGGGCTACGCGTCATTGGACTACGAGGAGCTCGGCTATCGGGCCGCGAACCTCGCCAAGGTCGACATCCTCGTCAACGGCGAGCCGGTCGACGCCCTCTCGCTCATCGTCCATCGCGACAAGGCCCAGTCGGTCGGTCGGGTCCTGGCGGAGCGCCTCAAGCAGCTCATCCCGCGCCAGATGTTCGAGATCCCGATCCAGGCCGCCATCGGTTCGAATGTCATCGCCCGCGAGACAGTTCGGGCGATGCGAAAGAACGTCCTCGCCAAGTGCTACGGTGGCGATATCACGCGAAAACGTAAGCTGCTCGAGAAGCAGAAAGAAGGCAAGCAGCGGATGAAGCGGGTCGGCTCAGTCGAGATCCCGCAGGAGGCATTTCTCGCGATGCTTCGAATGGACGAGGCGTAGCGCCTTGGAGGAATTGCTGCCGACGTTTCAGCGGATGATCGGCGCGGGCCTGGCGCTCCTGCTCGTCATGCTGCGGCTCGAAGCGGAGCGGTTCAGCGCCGCGGAATACGACGAGGCGACAAACGGCCATCCACCGTCGTTCCGCCGGCGCGTCGCGTGGTATGGGCTCGGCCTGGGGATCATCGCCGCGATCTTCATCATCCACCCGGCTCCCCGCGAGGAGCTCCTGCTCGGGGCGGGCGATCGCGGGAAGACGGTCATTTACGGCTTCCTCTACGCGATCATCGGCACCAGTCTCGCTCTCGGGATTGCGGCCTATCGCTACCACCGGATCCGCTTCCCGGACGTCTGGTCGTATCCGGGGGCGCTCGTCAACGCCGTCATGACGGCCCTGATCGACGAGGTCGCCTTCCGCGGGGCGATCTTCGGGCTCCTGCTCATGACCGACATCAACCCGACCGCGGCGAACGCGATCCAGGCGCTCCTCTACGCCCTCGCGACTCGGCTCGGAGCGCCCGGGCGGAACCGCTACATGCTCGTGATGGCGCTTCTCATCGGGCTCGCGGGCGGCTGGGTCACCGGCGTCACCGGCGGGATCGCGGCCGCCTTCCTTGGACATGCAGTGACGCGATTCGCGGTCTTCCTGTGCACCGGCCACGCAGGCCAGTTCCTGCCCCGCGGCCGCGAGGAGGAAGAGATCGACAAGCGACGCCGGCCGCCCGACGGCTGGTCGGTCATCGGTCCCCGGGAGTCGGCGCCGCGCGATCGGTGAGAACGATCGAACACGGCGCGTCAGCTCTGCCCACCACGGTCGACCCGGCCGAGGCCTGGCCCCCGTTACCCGTGGCGCCCGTCGCGCTCTATGCCCACGTTCCCTTCTGCGTCTCGATCTGCCCGTACTGCGATTTCGTCGTCTACGCCGGTGCGGCCGCCCGCGGCCCGCGCAACAGGATCGCCGCGCTGCTGTTCGCGCTCGAGACGGAGATCGGATTGCGCGCGGACGCGCTCGACCGCGATTTCGGCGAGCCGGGCCGGGGCGGTCGCCGGCCGCTGACGTCGCTCTACATCGGCGGCGGTACGCCATCGCTCGTGCCCGCCGACGACCTGGCCCGACTCATCGACCTTGTCCGCCGGCGGTTCGGTCTGGCCGATGACGCCGAGGTCACGCTCGAGGCGAACCCCGGCGCCGACGAACGTGGCGATGCCCCCGCTCTCCGCCGGGCCGGCATCAACCGGATCTCGTTCGGTGGCCAGAGCCTGGATGCCGAAGAACTGAAGCGGCTCGGCCGGCGCCATCGGCCCGAGGAAGTCGCCGATGCGGTCGTCGATGCACGCGAGGCAGGCGTGAGATCGATCAACATCGACCTGCTCTACGACCTGCCGGACGGGACGCAGGCATCGTGGATGCGGACGCTCGAGGGAGCCGTGGCCCTGGCTCCCGATCATCTGTCGCTGTATGCCCTGACACTCGACGATCCGGACGCGGAGGGGCTGACCGGCCCGGGCGGCGATCATCTTCAGACGACGTCGGGTGCCCGACGCTGGCGCGACGCGGCCCGACTCGCCCAGGACGAGGACCGGGCGACGGCGCAATACCACCAGGCCGTTCACGTCCTCTCGAACGGGGGCTGGCACGGCTACGAGATCTCGAACTGGGCCCGGCCGGGCCACGAGAGCCGCCACAACATGGCCTACTGGGAGCGCCGTCCGTACGAAGCGGTCGGTCCGGGCGCCCATGCCTTCGACGGAACCGCTCGCCGCTGGAACGCCGCGAGGCTCGACGCGTACCTCGCTGCGCTCGATCCGCCCGGCGGCGGCAAGCCGCGGCTCCCACCCGGCGGGAGCGAGACCCTCGACAAAGCGACGGCCGCCGCCGAGCGGGTGATCCTCGGGCTCCGCACCGATCGCGGGCTGCCGCTGTCCGAGGCTGACCAGGGCCCGCTGGCCGAGTCCTTCGGCTGGGCCCTCGCGATGGAGCTGCTCGAAGTCACCGGCGAGGGCCGAATGGTCCTGACGACGCGCGGCCGCCTGCTATCGAACGAGCTGTTCGCCCGACTCGTCTAGGAGCGCCCACGCGCCAGGGTCAACGAAGGAGGAAGCGCGCCACCTCCTGGGAGAACGTGCAGAGTTCCGGCGCCGTGACGGTCCCATCCGCGGTCGTGTCCATCTTCGGTGGTGTCTCAGGGTCGGCCGGCCCGACCGATACGTAGACGACGCGGTCGCCCTGATGGACGACGACGCCGGCCATGATCGCAGCGGAGATGCCGGTACAGAACGCCTCGTCGCCGAGGCCCGAGACCTCGCCGCCGAAGTACCCCTCGGTGGTGACGGTGACACCCCCACCCTGATCCTGCGACGTCGGCTCGGCGGCCTTTCGCTCAGCCGCGAAGACCGCTGAGGCGTCGCCGCCCTGGTAGCGGGCAACCCGCGCGATGTAAGCCTTGGTGCCCTCGGTGACCCAGCAATCTGGCGCGGTCGCGAGGACACGCTTGTCGATAACGAAGCCGATGCCGACTTCGGCGATCCCGGAGAGCTCGATCGCGTCCGCTTTGCCGCCGAAGAGGTTTCGCGCATCGGCGTCAGACAGGAACGGGCATTCCGCACCGGCACTGCCGTTGTTCCCGCCGTTCGGATCGATGCCGAGGTTGGTGGCGAGGGTGCCAACGAAAACGCGGACAAAGATCAGAAACGCGATGAGGGCCACTACCCCCAGCACGACGATGATGATGATCGCCTTCGCACAGCCCGACATCCCCGTTTTGGCGACAGGCGGAGGCCCACCGGCCCAGCCGCCGGCTGGAATCGGAGGCGGTGCGATCGACGGCGGTGGAGGTGGAGGCGGCGACCCGCCCCCGGGAGGCTCAGGGGGTTGCTGCCCCCATGCCGGACCTGCAGGCGGAGGCGGCTGCGCCGCGGGCGGAGTCGGGGGTTGAGCGGCTTGCTGCCCCCATGCCGGACCCGCCGGAGCGGGTGGTGGGGCGGGTGGTTGGGCCGGGGGCTGAGCCGGCGGCGGAGGCAGTGGTTGGCCCCATGCCGGACCCGCGGGGGCAACTGACGACGGCGTCGCGGCTTGTGGCGGCGGGGCATCGGCACCCCACAGCGGCCCGGGTGGCGCCGCCGGCGGCAAGCCCGGAGCAGCCGGTGGCGGCGGCGTGGCGGCGGGTGGCGGCGGAGCATCGGCACCCCACAGCGGCCCGGGAGGCGGTGCCGGCGGCAAGCCCGGAGCAGCCGGTGGCGGCGGCGTGGCGGCGGGTGGCGGCTCGGCTGCTGGTGGCGGTGCGTCGGGCGGTTGGGCCGACGGCGGCTGCGCAGGTCCGTCCCCTGGGCCGTCAGGCCCGGGTCCCGACGGCGGTTCCTGGGGCGTCCCGCCGCCCGTTCCGCTCGACGATTCGCTCATACTCGGTCCCTCATCGTGCGATGCCCCTCCGATCGGGCCTTGGGGGATGGTAGCCGCCTGACAAGCGACCGTTCAAGGCAGCGGCGCCGGGCTCCAGAATCACGGTCGTTACGTTGACACTCGACACCCGCGACTGCTAGGATTCGTTAGCACTCGCGCATCGAGAGTGCTAATATGCCAACACGAACCGAGGGCCCACGTTGGGGCGACGCGCACGCGCTACCGGTTCGCTGGATCCCCGTGAACAGTCGATCCTGCGGGCCGTCATTGAAGAATATGTCGCAACAGCCACGCCAGTCGGATCAGCCGCGCTCGTCGAGCGCTACCGGCTCGGCGTATCGAGCGCGACCGTCCGGAACATCCTCGCCGATCTCGAGACGGCCGGGCTGCTCACCCATCCCCACACGTCGGCGGGACGAATCCCGACCGACGCGGGATATCGATTCTTCGTCGAATCGATCAATGAGACAGCCGTCCTGGCGCCTGTCGAGCAGCTGATGATTCGCCACCAGTTCGGACAGGTCCAGCACGCGAGCGAGCAGTGGTTCCGGCTGGCGGCGACGATCCTCGCCGGCGCGAACCGGATGGCGGCGATCGCGACCCCGGCCAAGCCGCGTGCGGCCCATGTCCGGCGGATCGACCTCGTGACGATTTCCGAACGACTGGCCAGCCTGATCATCGTCTTCCGTGAGGGCGCGCTGCGCCAGGTCCTCGTCAACCTACCGGAACCATCCGGGCAGGAGGACCTGACCCGCGCCGCGGTCATTCTCGATGGCCTGATGGCGGGCCGAACGGCCGTCGACGCCGAACGAGCCCTGGCTCGAATTGATGGCGCGGGGCCGATCGGGGCCCTCGTTCAGCGTGTCGGCGAGCGCGTCGTTGCCGCAGTGCGAGAATACGACGCAACCCTCATCGAGGAGGTCTTCAGCGACGGTCTCCTCCACGTCATGGCGGCCCCCGAGTTCGACCGCAGTGACAAGCTCCGACGGGTCTTCGCGGCCCTCGAGAACCGGGCGTACCTCGGCGAACTGTTCGATTCGATCGAGGGGACCGGCCGTGTCCAGGCGTTCATCGGTGCGGAGAACGGTCCTGAGGAGATGCGCGATGTGTCCCTGGTCCTCGCGTCGTACGGCGAGCCTGGTCAGGCTGTCGGCGTTGTCGGCGTCCTTGGCCCGACCCGGATGGCCTATCCGATGGCGATCGGCACCGTCCGGTTCGTGTCCGGCCTGATGAACGAGCTCGTCGCCAACATCCATTCATGACGCAACGCGGCGGACCCCCGGAGGACCCTATGAGTCAACAAACGCGAGCCCAGGAGCGAATGGACGAGATCGACATCTCGCCCGCGAAGCTCCTGGCCGACATCGAGCAACTGCAAGGCGAGCTGACGGCGAGCCAGGCGAAGTCGGACGAATACCTCGCCGGCCTCCAGCGTGAGCGGGCCGAGTTCGCCAACTACCGGCGCCGGACCGCCGAGGAACGTGAAGCGATGCTCGGCCTGGCCGGCGAGGACCTGATCCGAAAGGTGCTTGCCCTTGCGGACGATTTCGATCTCGCGATCGACGCCCGGCCCGAGGCGATCGCGGCGGACCCGTGGGTCGAGGGCGTCGCCGCCATCGACCGCAAGTTGCGCGCCCTGCTCGAGAGCGAGGGCGTCAGCCAGATCGACGCGCCGCCGGGTCGCCAATTCGACCCCCGTGAGCACGAGGCGATTGCCACCGTCCCCGGGACCGGACGCAACGAGGGCGAGATCGTCGAGGAGATCCGTCGCGGTTACCGGCTCCGGGACCGGGTCGTCCGCCCGGCGCTCGTGGCGGTCGCGGCATCTACCGACGGCGCGGCCGACGCTCCGCCGGACAGCGGAGCGGCCGACGCCCCACAACGAACCAACTAACTCAGTCGACTACCAGACACCTTCAGCAGGAGAACAGCAGCAATGGCCAAGATCATCGGCATCGACCTCGGGACGACGAACAGCGTCGTCGCGGTCATGGAGGGCGGCGAACCCACCGTCATCGCCTCTGCAGAGGGCGGTCGGACGGTCCCGTCCGTCGTGGCCTTCACCAAGACCGGCGAGCGACTCGTCGGCCAGCTTGCGAAGCGCCAGGCCGTCACGAACCCCGCCAACACCATCTATTCGATCAAGCGGTTCATGGGTCGTCGCTGGGATGACTCGGAAACGAAGCGAGCGAAGGAGCTCGTCTCGTACACCGTCGACAAGGATCCGAAGAGCGACGGCGTCATCGTCAAGGTCGGCGACAAGTCCTACACGCCGCCCGAGATCAGCGCGATGATCCTCCAGAAGCTCAAGACCGACGCAGAGGCCTATCTCGGCGAGAAGGTCACCGAGGCGGTCATCACCGTCCCGGCCTACTTCGACGACACTCAGCGCCAGGCGACCAAGGACGCCGGCCGGATCGCCGGCCTCGAGGTCCGCCGGATCATCAACGAGCCGACCGCCTCAGCGCTGGCCTACGGGCTCGACAAGAAGCACGACGAGAAGATCGCCGTCTACGACCTCGGTGGTGGCACGTTCGACATCTCGATCCTTGAGCTCGGTGAGGGCGTCTTCGAGGTCAAGGCGACTAACGGCGACACCCACCTCGGCGGCGACGACTTCGACCAGCGGGTCATCGAGTGGCTCCTGGCCGAGTTCAAGAAGGACCAGGGGATCGACCTCTCGAAGGACCCCCAGGCGCTCCAGCGCCTCAAGGAGGCGGCCGAGAAGGCGAAGATCGAGCTTTCGTCGACCTCGTCGACCGAAATCAACCTGCCGTACGTCACCGCTGACGCGGCAGGCCCGAAACACCTCGTGATGACCCTCTCGCGCGCCAAGCTCGAGGAACTCGTCCGCGACCTCATCGAGAAGACGAAGAAGCCGGTCGAAGCCGCGCTCAAGGACTCCGGCCTGAAGGCGGGCGAGATCGACGAGGTCATACTCGTGGGCGGCCAGACCCGGATGCCGGCCGTCGTCGAAGCGGTCAAGGCGATGTTCAACGGCAAGGAGCCGCACAAGGGCGTTAACCCCGACGAGGTCGTCGGGATCGGGGCCGCCATCCAGGCCGGCGTCCTTGGCGGTGACGTCAAGGACGTCCTGCTCCTCGACGTGACGCCGCTGTCGCTCGGGATCGAGACGCTGGGTGGCGTGACGACCAAGCTCATCGAGCGGAACACGACGATCCCGACGTCGAAGTCGCAGGTCTTCTCGACGGCGTCTGACAGCCAGAACCAGGTCGAGATCCGCGTCCTCCAGGGCGAGCGCGAGTTCGCCGCGGACAACAAGACGCTCGGCACGTTCGTGCTCTCCGGCATCCCGCCGGCGCCGCGTGGCGTGCCGCAGATCGAGGTGACGTTCGACATCGATGCGAACGGGATCCTCGACGTCAAGGCCAAGGACAGGGCTACGAGCAAGGAGCAGCAGGTCCGGATCACGGCTTCGTCGATGCTGTCGAAGGACGACGTCGACAAGATGGTCCGCGAGGCCGCCGACCACGCCGACGAGGATCGTCGGCGGCGGGAGGAGGTCGAGACGCGCAACCAGGCGGAGGCGTTGACCTTCCAGGCCGAGCGAACGATCAGCGATCTCGGCGACAAGGTGTCGTCCGAGGACAAGGCCACGGTCGAGAACCAGATCGGGGCGCTGCGAGAGGCGCTTAAGGGCTCCGAGATCGAGGCCATCAACGCAGGCGCGACCGCTCTTGCCGAGACTCTCAACCGCGTCTCGACGGCCGCCTACCAGGCATCGGCCTCAGAGGCGGGTTCGAACGGCACCGACGGTACGGGAGACGGCGCCGCGGGTGGCGAAGCCGAAGCCGAAGGCGAGCCGGCGGGCACAGCCGCGGGTGGCAGCTCCGACGAGACGGTCGAAGGGGAGTTCAAGGAGGTCTAGGCCTCCCGCTCCTCGCGGCCCTTCGCAGCTCATCGCGCGACGCGCCCGGCCGGGCCCCAGCCGGGCGCTTCGCTGTCCCGCGGTTAGGGAGTTCGCCGCTCGGTGCGAAGGATGCTCAGGTAGATGAGCCCGCCGAGCAGGAACGTGACCACGGCGGTCAGCCCGGTCCCTGGAGTCCCGATGCCCGATACCGACGAGACCAGCCAGACCGCGAGCCATGCGGCGACAAACGAGCCGATGGC
>JBBSCI010000093.1:0-12175 GCA_038250445.1 Candidatus Limnocylindrales bacterium
AGCCTTGTCAATGACTCACGCGCCGGCGTGCATCGACAAGTCGGCAACCGTCGCCGCGAGCCCGACGCCGATCGCAAGCATCGCGATGGTGGCGACCGCGACTGCTGCCTCCGCGCGAGCTGGCGGCCTCGCCTGGGCCGGATCGTGGGCGGGCTCGTGTCCGCCCTTGTCCAGAGCGCGCGACGAACCCGTCCCGTGCTTCAGACCAGTCGCGACGAGCCACCAGTTCACTGGATAGGCGAGCGGCCCGCCCCGCACTGGCGCTTCGCGATCCGGCGGTCGCGTCGCGCCAGAGGGCGCTCGATTCGATCGGTCAGTGAAGGGCGCCCGAGGCGTTCGTGTCGACGATCCCAACGAACGGCTCAACCGTGCCAAGGGCCGCGGCGAAGGTTCGAAGGACGTACCTGGCGGTTGCCCGCGCGGCGATCCGCATGACGGATCGGTCAAGGATGCTGCCGACCGTGCCGAATGGCGGAGCGTACCAGCCGTCGACGTTGATCCTGTCGGCAAAGACCGTGATCCTGCCGACGAAGACCGGGAATAGCGAGGCCATCGTGGCCGATCGCCATTCGACCGGGATCTGCCAGCCCAGACCGAACTTGACGGGATCGCCAGCAGCCAGAACCATGGACTTTCGAAACAAGACCGGAGCAGCGGCGCCTGCGTTGAGGGCAAGGTCGCACGCGAACTGGCGCATGCCACGCTCGTTGGCCACAATCTCCGCGCCGAGCCAGTCCGACGTTCCGAGGAGAGTCGGGATCCGATCGCACTCAACGGCGGCGCGAATTTCGACGAACAGATGCACGGTGTTCTGCTGAAGAGCCATGACCGTCCTGCTCCGGTTCGTTGCCAATCGTCACCTGGCGCGCACGCCGTGCCGGTACCAAGCACGTTGGACGACACGCACACCCTCCGGCCGTGGCCAGTCGGCATGAAACCAGGGGCCGATTGGCCCGATCGGTTGCGATCGCTTGGTCGGAGTCAGTGATTAGGGCCCTTACGATGTCGTTAAGGCGCCGGCGAGGGCGGGCTCACGCATCCCGTACGCGATGTGCATAGGACGTCTCCGGATTCCGTCCGATGAACTTCAATGTCCCGCTCGACGCTGATCATCTGGCCGCGGCCTCGACGCCGCGAGTTGCAGTTGCAGTTGCAGAGGCCATGGTCGACCCTGTCTCTTCCGTTGGAGGCAGACTTCCCCGCAAACCGTTACCCCGGATACCAGACCGCGAGCCAGCCTTGCATCTGATCGATCTCGCCCTGCTGCGACTCGATCATGTCCTCGGCGACCCGCTTGAGCTCGGAGCGCTCCGTTGATGTGCCGATGACCTTCGCAGCCGCAACAGCGGTCTCATGGTGGGGAACCATCGCCTTGATCAAGGCTCGATCGAACGGATCGGCGGTCCGTAACGCTTCGATGTCCGCCGTCATGTCCATCTGGCCGTCCATCGCGTGGCCTTCCATTCCGGGCATGTCCATGCCGGGCAGGACAGGCATCGCGTCCATGCCTAGCGTGTCGCTGCTGCCGAACCACGCTCGACGCCACTCGCGCAGCTGCTCGATCTCCGTCTCTTGATCGCTGACGATGGCATCAGCGAGCGTTCGCAGTTCCTCGTGCGTCGCCCGTTGCTGGGCGATTTTCGCCATCTCGACGGCGGCCTGATGGTGGGGGACCATCATGTCGATGAAGGCTTGGTCCATGTCCATGTTGTTTCTCCGTATGGCGTGGCCGTTAGCGTAATCCGAAACAAAAAGGCCGCCGCGCGGGGGCACTCTTGCCCTTGAGCCTCGATCACGCAATTCGAACGGCCACGGCCGACTCGGGGATTGGGGTCGCGACAAGATGTGCCCATTGGCGATCTCCTCAAACCGAACATGGTGCTCGCGGGCGCGGACGGCGACGAAACACCCTCGGTCGCCGATGCAGCATCGGCAACCCTGCCCTGCCTTCGCAACGCGGTGAAGCCGGCGGTTCCCGGAATCGTCTTCCTGTCAGGCGGCCAGCGCCCGGAAGACGCGTCTGCCCACCTGAACGCGATGAACGCGGTCGGACCGCATCCATGGATCCTGAGCTTCTCGTTCGCCCGAGCCCTTCAGGATCCGGCGCTCGCTGCGTGGCGAGGGGATCCTGAGAATGTCATTTCAGGGCAGGAGGCTTTCGGCCGGCGGGCTCGACTCAATGCGCTCGCCCGCATGGGGCGATACGACGCAGCGGCGGATGCATGAACACCTACTCCAGATCCGACAGGCTGAGGATCAGGTACGAAGCCTCGAGGGGCGACGTCTCCGAACGCATCAAGTCTCAGGGACCGGTGACCTCATCCTGTTCGGGTCGCGGATCGTCGGGCGAGTGGATGTGACCATAACGGTGCGGCGCCGCGAGGAACGCGTAGTGACATTCTCGGCTGTCGAAGTAGAACCGCCGGCCATCATGCTCCTCGCTCGCGAACGCGCTGGCGGGGTCAACCTGGTGTCCGCAGACTGGGTCCCTGAAGAGAATCGGCTCGCCTCCGCCGGCGGCTCCCATCGGCACTCCTCGCTCAGTTACTCAGGTCACGTCCGAATTGGCACGTGGTCGGGACTGTCGGTGCCGCTTAGCCGCTCCCTCATGGCACGCTCATCTGGCTCTCACCTTATTGGCGGACGCTCGGACCGTTCAGCCCACTCGTCCTACGATGGCGCCGGAGATGAGCGGGATGCCAGGCATGAGCTCGATGCCATGAGTCCGGCACTCTGACGGAGGTTACGTCCCATGAGCGAGGCCACGCGCATCCTCGTCGTCGACGACGATCCGAAGATTCGGACCGTCGTCCGGCGCGGCCTCGCCTACGAGGGCTACCGCGTCGTCGAGGCCGCCTCGGGCGAGGAAGGCCTGGAGAAGGCCCGCGAGCACCTGCCCGCCCTCGTGGTGCTCGACATCATGATGCCGGGGATCGACGGCCTCGAGGTGACCCGCCGCCTGCGCGCGGCCGGTGATGAGGTCGCCATCCTCATGCTGACCGCACGCGATGAGGTCAAGGACCGGGTCGAAGGCCTGGAGACCGGAGCCGACGACTATCTGGTCAAGCCCTTCAGCTTTGAGGAACTCCTCGCCCGCGTCCACGCGCTCCTTCGCCGCAAGGCGACGCCATCGGGCGAGGTTCTCCGCTTCGCCGACCTGGAGCTCGACGTGGACGCCCGAGAGGCACGTCGGGGCGGGCGGGCGATCGAGCTGACGACGACCGAGTACAACCTCCTGCTGCTGTTCCTTCGCCATCCGCGCAAGGTGCTGACCCGTGACCTCATCATGGAGCACGTCTGGTCGTACGACTTCGAGGGCGAGTCGAACGTCCTCGAGGTGTACGTGCGCTACCTGCGCAACAAGCTCGAGGCGAGCGGCGAGCAGCGCCTCATCCACACGATCCGCGGCGCCGGCTACGTTCTCAAAGAGTGAGGCGCCCCGCGCGACGGCTGTCGATCCGAACCCGGCTCGCGCTCATCTACACGGGGCTCCTCGCGGCCGCCCTCGTGGCCTTCGGAACGGGTGTCTACGTCGTCCTGCGCGAGGAACTCGGGCGCTCGTTCGACGCCGCTTTGCTGGCGAACGCCGAGCATGCCGCGGGGGCCTTCGCCCAGGACGTCGGGCCTGACGGTCAGATCGCTCCAACCAGCCGTCTGATCAGCCAGTTTGCGGGCGCTGGTGGGCGTGTCGTGGTGCTCGACGAACGTGGTGCCGAGGTCGCCGACTCGGCGCCGCCTGGAACACCCAACCTGCCGACCACAGCCGCCGACTTGAATTCGGCCGACCGCCAGGCGCACGCGGTACGCGACGTCGCAGTGGCGGACGACATGCTCCGCCTGACGACCGAGCCGGTCATGTCGGCCGGCGGCGTCCGCGTCGGATATGTTGTCTGGGCCGACTCGACCCGACCGCTGCGGGACGTTCTGTCCACCGTTGCAGTGGCCCTCGGCGGCGGTGGCCTGATGGTCGTCGGCCTGGCACTGGTGGGTGGCCTTGTGCTTGCCCGGCGGGCACTGACGCCGGTCGCCGATGTCACCGAGACCGCGCGGGCGATCTCGCTCTCGGGCGACTTCGCGGCGAGGGTGGAGGCCGGCCGGGCCGGCGACGAGGTCGGCGAGTTGGCCGTTGCATTCAACGAAATGCTCGCCGCACTCGAGGAAAATCATCAGGCACTCCAGCGCTTTCTCGGCGACGCATCGCATCAACTGCGCACGCCGCTCACGACGATCCGGGCCAACCTCGACCTCGCGCAGCGGGCGGAGCTGCCACCCGAGGAACGTGAGGCGATCCTGGCCGACGCCCGCGACGAGGCCGAACGAATGGGCCGGCTCATCGGCGACCTCCTCTCGCTCGCCCGCGCCGAATCGGGCGCCCGCATCGAGTTCCTCCCAGTCGAGCTCGACGCCCAGCTCATCGAGTCGGTGCGCCGCCAGCGCCAAGCCGCCGCGCACGTTCGGATGAGCGTGGCGATGGTCGAGCCGGCTGTCGTCGACGGCGACCGGGATCGGCTCCACGAGCTGTTCGGGATCCTCCTCGACAACGCCGCCCGATACACCCCGGAGGGCGGAAGTGTTGTGGCCGGCCTCGCGGTGCGCGACGGTCGGGCCGTCATCTGGGTCGAGGACACGGGCATCGGACTCGGGGAACAGGATCGAGAGCGGCTCTTCGAGCGCCTCTATCGGGGGGCTCGGGCTCGGGAGCTTCGCCCATCCGGTACCGGCCTCGGGCTCGCGATCGCGCGCTGGATCGTAGAAGCGCACGGCGGGACGATCGATCTGGCGGGTCGCGAGGGTGGGGGAACCGTTGCGACGGTCAGCCTGCCGGTGCGATCGTCATGACCGCCGCCCGCGTGCTCGTGATCGATGACGAGGCGCCGATCATCGACCTGATCCGCGGCTAACTCGAGCGCGAGGGAATGGAGGTCAGCGCCGCCACTGACGGCGAGGTCGGTCTCGAGCTCATCCGAGAGCGCGCGCCCGATGTCGTCGTGCTCGACCTGATGCTCCCGGGCCTCGACGGCTTCGAGGTGCTGCGCCGCGCCCGAGCGTTCTCAGACGCCTACGTGATCATGCTGACCTCCCGCGCCGAGGAGATCGATCGAATCGTGGGACTTTCGCTCGGGGCCGACGATTACCTCGTGAAGCCGTTCTCCCCGCGCGAGCTCGTGGCCCGGATCCGGGCGCTCCTGCGCCGGCCGCGTGCGGGAACGGGCCTCGCCGGCGACACGGTCTGGCGGTCGGGCGATCTGGCCGTCGACCCTCGGCGTCGGACGGTGACGCGCGCCGACGAGCCGCTCGCACTCACGACAATCGAGTTTGACCTTCTCGCGACCCTGATCCGCGAACCAGGCGTCGTCCATAGCCGCCAGCAGCTGCTCGACCAGGTGTGGGGCGGCGACCACGTCGGCGACGAGCACGTGGTCGACGTCCACCTGGCCAACCTGAGGCGCAAGCTCGGCGACGATCCCGCCCGGCCGAGCTTCATCGAAACCGTCCGCGGCGTCGGTTACCGGTTCCGGGAGGCCCGCTAGCGATGGCGCCGCGCGTGCCTCTCCGGGGCCGGCTGTTGCTCAGCCACCTGGTGGTCGTCGTCGTCGGCGCCGTCACGATCTTCGCCACGGTCGGCCTCGTTGCGCCCGGGGTGTTCGATGCCGCCATGGGCCCATCGATGGCGGGCATGGGAACGATGATGAGCGATCTGGTTCGGATCGCGTTCCAGAATGCGCTGCAATCGGCGCTCGTGGTGGCCGTGATCGCCGCGGCAGTGGCGGCGGTCGTCATCAGCATTGCTCTCGCGACGCGCCTGTCCGGTCCGATCAGCCGCCTCGCCGCCGCCAGCCGACGGATCGCCGACGGCCACTACGCCGAGCGCGTGTCGGTCGCCTCGTCTGACGAGATCGGAGAGCTCGCGGAGTCGTTCAATCGGATGGCCGCGTCGCTCGAATCGACCGAGCGGCGGAGACTCCAGCTCGTCGGCGATGTGGCACACGAGCTCCGGACACCGCTCACAACGCTGGATGGGTATCTGGAGGGGCTGGAGGACGGCGTCATTGCGCCAGCCGATCCGACGTGGAAGCTCCTCCGGCGCGAAACGGCCCGCCTGTCGCACCTCGTCGATGATCTCCAGGAGCTGTGGCGCGCCGAGGCACGGCAGCTCCCACTCTCGCTCGCGTCGGTCGACGTCCCGATCGAGCTCGAGGCGGTCCGTGAGCGGTTTTCCTCGTCGGCCCTGGAGCATGAGATCGAGCTGCGGCTTGAGGTGCATGAGGGGCCGACGACCGTCCGAGCCGATCGAGGACGGCTGGCCCAGATCCTCGACAACTTCGTCAGCAACGCGATCCGGTACTCGCCGCCGGGCGGGTTCGTGACGCTGTCGGTCGGCCTCGAATCAGACGGAGTCGTGATCGGTGTGGCCGACCAGGGCCCGGGTCTGACCGAGGATCAGCGCGAGCAGGTCTTCGAGCGCTTCTATCGCATCGACCCGTCGCGTTCGCGAGCTCTTGGGGGGTCCGGAATCGGCTTGGCGATCGCCCGCGCGCTCGCTGAGGCGATGAGTGGGCGAACCTGGGCCGAGAGCGACGGCCCAGGGCATGGCTCGACCTTCCACGTCGCATTGCCGCGCGCCGACTGATCCGGCCCCCCGGCGCCGGGGCGATCGCGGCGTCAGCCTGACGATTGCCTTCGACCCAGCGGCTTGCTGAAGCCTTGATCAAATCTTGACCCGAGCAGGCACGGCGCCTTCAGATCGGCCCTCTAGCGTTGGTCTTGTCGGAAACGCCGTGAGATGAACCAATCGGAGGCAACGAAATGATGACTGGTGTCGGATGGGGCCTGGACGGTGGGCTCTGGATGATCCTCGATATCGCGGTCGGCATCGCCATCGTCGTGTCACTCGTGTGGCTGATCACGGCAGCCCTGCCCGGCCGCCAGCGTTCGGCGACCGGCGACGAAGCGCAGATCCTCAAGACGCGACTTGCACGCGGCGAGATCACGGAAGCCGAATACGAGCAGGCACGTCGCCTGTTCGGGATCAGTTGAACGCAAACGACACACGAAAGGAACGAACGATGACAAGGAAGCGCGTGAACCTTCTCGCCGGGACGATCCTCGGCGGAGCCCTCCTCCTCGGGACCGCTGGGCTCGCCTTTGCCGGAGACCCCTCACCGACCCCTTCGTCGACGACCGGGGTATCCGGCGGCATGATGGGCGGCGGCATGATGGGCGGCGGCATGATGGGCGGACAGGGCATGGTGGGCGGCCAGATGGACGCCGACGACATGGCGGCGATGCAGGCGGCGATGGGCACGAACGGCACGTGTGATCTGGCCACCATGCAGTCGATGCACCAGTCCGACTCGGCTCGCTGATCGAACCGAGCCCAGCGGCGACGCCGACCCGCACGCGGGCCGGCGTCGCCTTGTTCCCCCAGGGGAACATCTCACGTGGCGCTCATCTGAAACTCAGCGATCGGAGACACCGTGACGATCATGATCAGGCACACAGCAATCATGTCTTTCGCTCTTTTGCTCGCCGGCACGCTCGTCGCGTGCGGAAGCGCCTCCACGCCTTCGACGAGTGCCCAGAGGCGGGCGTCCGCGGTTGCCGGCGCGGCCCAGACGACGCAGCGAAGTGAGGGCGGCCAGGTCACCGTGGAGGCTACCTGGAGCGGGTCCACCGCCGAAGCGGCGTTCGACGTCAAGCTCGATACGCACTCGGTCGACCTCGATGCGCTCGATCTCTCGAACTCTGTCCTGCGCAACGACCGCGGCGAGACGCTGGCTGCGCGCCCGTGGGCGGCGCCAGCGGGCGGGCACCATCGCGAGGGATCCCTGGCATTCACCGGCGACGCTTCGAGCTTCTTCAATGATGCGAAGTGGCTCGAGCTGACCTTCAGCGGCATCGGCGACATCCCCGAACGGACCCTTCGCTGGGCGGCCGGCCCGTGACCGCCGACGCCCGACCGCTCCGACCGGCCCTCCCAGTCGCGCCTCGGTCGGTCCTTGCCGGCGTGCTCGGCGCGGCGGTCCTCCTCGGCCTCTATCTGGCCGTGATCAGCCTGGCCCAAGGCGTCGAGCACGCCCTCGAACAGCTCGCGGCGGACTCACTCTTCGTCGGCCTGATTGCCGCCGGCTTCGGCACCCAGATCGCCCTGTTCACGGAGCTGAGGACCGTGGAGCGACAGCATCGCGCGAGCGTGGCGGTCACAGCGGCGGGAACCGGAACCAGTGTGGTGGCGATGCTCGCCTGCTGCGCCCACCACCTCGTCGACCTGCTGCCAATCGTGGGCCTCTCGGCCGGGGCCGTCTTCCTGAACGCTTACAGGACGCCTCTCTTCGTTGTCGGGATCGCGATGAACGTCATCGGAATCGTCGTGATCGCCCGTCAGCTCCGGCAGGCGCGTCGAGCCTGCGCCCTGCTTGAATCGTCAGGCGTCGCCTGAGGAGCAGGGCGGCATCGGTCCGCAGGGCCCTCATGCTGCCGGGCGTTTCTTGGGCCCGCTTCAGGTCGCTCTCATCGAGCGCGCCCATCGTTCGTTTCTAGTCAGTCTCGCAGGCGGACTCCATCGGGAGCAGATGAGGCCCTTGCGAGCGGAGAAGGAGGAATCCGGTTATCAACGTCGGTAGCCAAGCACTTGGGCGCGCCCAGACACGCGACGTGCGGAGCCGGGCCCTCGCGATCTGGCCGGGGCTCGACCGAAAGAAACTGACGCGAACGTGCGGCGATGCCCACCGCGTGGCCCGCCTCGTCGAGCGCCGAACGGCGCACTCGCACGAGGCGGGCCTCGCCATGCTCGGTGTGTTCGACCGTCGGCGACCGAATAACCCCGGGGCGCGACCCTCGCGCGATTTGGACTTCCGGCCTCGCGACCCTCTTCATTCAGCGAAGCCCGGCCGGAGGAGGGATCCAGCCGGGCCAACGATGAGCCCGGGGTCCCAGATCAGACTGCGCGTCACCGCACGCCGGACGGCCCGAACCTAGCGGGCCGATTCGGCCCGCGCCGGAATTGGAGTCGCGTCCGAGGCAGACCGCTCGGCGCGCTCCGAAGTCTCAGGAGCCGCTCACCTACCGCTCAGTCTCTGAGATCACGCTGGCGGCATGAACGCGAAGCGAGAGCCCCGGATCCCGGCCGATGACCTCGGCTGTGGCGGGGCGCGAGCCACAACGATCGAGCGCGATCTCACCGCCAACGACGGCGACCTGAGCGGCTCTGTGACTCCCGCCACCGAGACGGTCTACGTCGACGACGACCCGGCCGAGACCGACCCATCGTGGCTCGCCCGAGTCATCGAGAAGGCCCGCTACCGCCCCGGTCAGCCGGTCGAGTCCTGAGCGGTGCTGCTGGCCCGCCGCAACCTGTTTCGTGACCGGACGCGGTTCCTCCTCAGCGTGCTGGGCGTCGCCGTCTCGGTCGGGCTCATCCTCCTGCTCGCGGGCTATCGCTCGGGCGTCTACAGCCAGGCCTCGGCCTACCTCGACAACACGCCGGGCTCAATCGTTGTCGCAGAACGCGGGATCCGCGACTTTCTGGGCACGAGCTCGGCGCTGCCCTCCGGGGCGGCCGAGACCGCCCGCCAGACGCCGGGCGTCGCCCGTGTCATCCCGGTGGTCTCGCAGTTCGTCATCTTCGAGCTCCATGGACGCAAGGACGGCTTCTTCCTCATCGGCTATGACCCGGCGGCTGGTGGCGGGCCGTGGAAGCTCGTCGACGGGCGGGAGCCCGCCGCCGACAACGAGCTCGTCATCGATCGAACCGCCGCCCGACAGCACGGCATCACGATCGGCGATCAGGTCAGCCTCCTCGATCGTAAGGCCACGGTCGTCGGGCTCTCGGATGACACGACGTTCTGGGCAGGGTCGATCGCGTTCGCCCCGATCACGACTCTCCAGTCGCTGCTTCGGGTCCCGTCGCTCGAGAGCTTCCTGCTCGTGAGTCCGGTGACCGGAACCAGTTCGGAGGCACTCCGAGATCGGCTCTCGATCCCCGGCACGGAAGTCCTTCTCAAGTCAGACGTGATCGCCAACGACCGCAAGCTGATGGCCCGCGTCTACGACGCGCCGATCGGGCTGATGGTCGTGATCGCCTTCATCGTCGGCGTCCTCGTCGTCGGGCTCGTCATCTACACCGCCACGATCGAGCGGCGCCGAGAGTACGGCGCGATCAAGGCCATCGGCGCTCGCAACCGGACGCTCTACCGGGTGGTCACGACCCAGGCCCTCATTGCCGGTGCAGCAGGCGCGGGAGCCGGCGTTGCACTCGCCTTCGTGGCGGGTTCCGCCCTGATGGCCTGGCGGCCTCAGTTCCGAGTCGAGATCGAGCCGGCGGCGGTGGGCGTGGTCCTCGCGGCCAGTCTCGGCATGGCCCTCCTGGCGGCGCTCATCCCTGCCCGCGCGGTCGCTCGGCTCGAGCCGGCGGAGGTCTTCAAAGGGTGAGCGGGAGCCTATTGCTTGCCCGCCGCAACCTGGCCGGCAACCGCGTCCGCTTCCTCGTCTCGGTGGGCGGCGTGGCGCTCGCCCTGTCGCTGACGCTCGCGCTCGACGCGATCTACGCCGGCGTAGCGAACCAGATGACGACGTACATCGATCGCTCGGGCGCCGACGTGTGGGTCGCCCAGGCGGGCGTCCGCAACCTTCACATGGTCGCCTCGTCGCTACCGGATTCGGTCACCGACGAAGTTCGCGCCGTCAGTGGCGTTGCCGCGGTCACGCCGATCCTCGAAGCCACCGATACGATCGCGGCCGGCGACGAACGCGCCGTGGCCTACGTCATCGGCCTGCCGGCCGATGCGGCGATGGGCGGCCCATGGGACGTCGTCGAGGGGTCCGATCGTGTGGGACCCGGTGAAACCATCGTCGACCGCGGCTTCGCCCGCAAGGCCCACGTGACCTTGGGAGATCGTGTCACCGTCCTCGGTGGCGAGGCGACGATCGTCGGGCTCTCCGAGGGCACAGCGAGCCTCATCAACTCTGTCGCGTTTGTCTCCCTTGACGACTTCCGGATGATGCGCGGCGGCGCCCAGGCGATCAGCTTCGTCCTGGTCAAGGTAGTCCCGGGAACCACGGCCGACCCCGTCGCCGCTGAGATCGGACGAACCGTCCCCGGCGTGACCGCCCAGACGCGCGCCGAGTTCGCGAGCCAGGAGCGACGCCTCGTCATGGACATGAGCGCCGACGTCATCTCGATCATGAATGCCATCGGCTTCATCGTGGGGCTCGCTGTCGTCGCCCTCACCGTCTACATCGCAACGCTCGCCCGGCGGCGCGAGTTCGGCGTGCTCAAGGCACTCGGCGCACGCAACGTGGTGCTCTATCGGGTGGTCCTGGCCCAGGCCGTCCTCAGCATTGCTGCCGGCTTCGTGGTCGCATTTGCCTTCACTGGCCTGCTCACGCTGGTCGTGCCCCGACTGGGCTTGAATCTCGAGCTGTCGATCGGCGCCGCCTCGCTCGCCAAAGTGGGGCTATTCGCGGCGGTCATCGCGGGCCTCGCCGCGATCCTGCCGATCCACCAGGTCGCCGGCGTCGATCCGGCCGTCGTCTTCAAGAGAGGAGCCGCAGCGTGAGAACCTTGACCCTCGACGTCCGCGACGTCACCAAGCGCTTTGGGGCTGGCGAGACAGCCGTCCTGGCCGTCCGCGGGGTCAGCCTCGCGGTCGAACCCGGCGAGGTCGTCCTGATCATGGGTCCGTCTGGCTCGGGCAAGACGACGCTCCTGTCGATGATGGGGGCGCTCCTGAAGCCCACGGATGGCTCGATCCACCTCGACGGGACCGCGATCTCAGAGCTCTCCGAAAGCCGGCTGTCGGATATCCGGCTGCGCCAGTTCGGGTTCATTTTCCAGGACTTCAATCTGCTCTCGGCGCTATCGGTTCTCGAGAACGTCGCGATCGTCGCCGAACTGGCCGGGCACAAGGGCCGAGCGGCGCGCGCCAAGGCCACGACCCTCCTGACCGAGTTGGGCCTCGGCGATCGCCTCGACTTCCTGCCCGAGAAGCTGTCGGGCGGCGAGAAGCAGCGCGTGGCGATCGCCCGCGCCCTCATCAACGACCCGACCCTCATCCTCGCCGACGAGCCGACCGCCAACCTCGACTCGAAGATCGGTCACGAGATCATGCGGCTGCTCCGAGCGATCGCCAAAGACCAGGGCCGCAGCGTCGTCATCGTCAGCCACGACCAGCGC
>JBBSCI010000094.1:0-12155 GCA_038250445.1 Candidatus Limnocylindrales bacterium
CTGCAACGGCTTCCAGGTCCTCACCGAGGCCCATCTCCTGCCGGGCGCCCTGCTCCGCAACCGGGGCCTGCGGTTCGTCTCGCGCCAGGTGTCGATCGTCCCGGAGCGACTCGACAGCCCGTTTACCCGGGCGATCGGCGAGCGCCGGGCGTTGAAGATGCCGGTCGCCCACGGCGAGGGCTGCTTCTACGCCGACGACGACACGCTCGACGAGCTCGAACGGGACGGCCAGGTCCTGTTCCGCTACGCGCGGGCCGACGGGACAGCGGCGGGCGAGAGCGGCGACCCGGCCAATCCGAACGGATCGCTCCGCGCGATCGCCGGGGTCACCAACGCCGCCGGCAATGTCGCGGGCCTCATGCCCCACCCGGAGACGGCGGTGGAGACGATCCTCGGGTCGGCGGACGGGCTCGGGATCATTCGATCGTTCGTCGAGAGCGCAGCGGAACGCGCGGCCGGCGCTGCGCCCGTCGAGGTGGCCGCGCGGTGACGGTGGCGGAGCCCGTGGCTGAACCGGCGCTCGAGCCGCTCCATCGCCGCCTCGGGCTCAGCGACGAGGAGTTCGACGCGATCCGTGACCGCCTCGACGGCCGCGAGCCCAACGAGCTCGAGCTCGCGATGTTCGGGGTGATGTGGAGCGAGCACTGCTCGTACAAGAGCTCGAAACCGCTCCTCAGGACGCTGCCGACCGCCGGCGTCGGCGTCGTCGCCGGTCCGGGCGAAAACGCCGGGGTGATCTCGATCGGTGGCGGGCTCGCGGTCGCGTTCAAGATCGAGTCCCACAACCACCCGAGCGCGGTCGAGCCATACCAGGGCGCCGCAACCGGTGTTGGCGGGATCCTGCGCGACATCTTCACGATGGGCGCGCGACCGATCGCCGTCCTCGACGCGCTGCGGTTTGGCGATCCGTCGTCGGTCCGGACGCGCCACCTCGTCGGCGGCGTGGTGGGAGGAGTCGGCGGGTACGGCAACTGCGTCGGGGTGCCGACCGTCGGTGGCGAGCTTGTGTTCGACCCGAGCTACGAGGGCAACCCGCTCGTCAACGTCATGGCGATCGGCCTCCTCGAGGAACGGTTCCTCACCAGGGCCGCTGCCCCTGGCCCGGGCAATCTCGCGGTGCTATTCGGATCGACGACGGGCCGCGACGGCATCGGCGGGGCGAGCGTCCTCGCCAGCGCAACCTTCGGCGAGGCCGAAGCATCGAAGAGGCCCTCGGTGCAGGTCGGTGATCCCTTTGCGGAAAAGCTGCTGATCGAGGCATCGCTCGAGCTGATCGAGCGCGGGCTCGTCGAGGGGCTCCAGGACCTCGGTGCCGCCGGGATCACCTGCGCGACGTCGGAGACGGCCGATCGGGCCGGGACGGGGATTCGGATCGAGCTCGGGGCGATCCCGCGGCGCGAACCCGGGATGGAACCGTTCGAGGTCATGACCTCCGAATCGCAGGAGCGGATGCTGGCGATCGTCCGGCCCGACCGCTGGGATGTCATCCGTGCGGTCTGCGAGCGCTGGGGACTGCCGGTCGCGGTGATCGGCGAGGTGACCGACGACGGCGACATCGTCGTAGTCGATCGCGACGTGGAGATCGCCCGCGTGCCCGCCAGCGCGCTAACGAGCGACGCGATCGTACACGATCGGTTGGCCGCGCCGCCGGCCCGGAGCAGGCCTGCCCCGGCCCCGGGAGTACCTGACGACGGGACGGGTCTCCTCCCGGAGCGAGGCATGGACCCGGGCGCCGTCCTGCTGGCGCTCCTCGGTTCGGCGAACCTGTCGGCCCGACGGGCGGTCTTCGAGCAGTACGACTCGACCGTCCAGGCGAACACCGTGGCCGGACCCGGCCATGGTGCCGCGGTCCTCCGGATCAAGGGCACCTCGAAGGCGATCGTGGCGACGACGGACGGCAATCAGTCAGTCGGCGTGACGGATCCCTGGCTCGGCGCGGCGATGAGCGTCGCCGAGGCCACGCGCAACGTGTCCATCACCGGGGCGCGGCCGCTCGGGGTGACGAACTGCCTGAACTATGGCGATCCGACCCGTCCCGAGGCCTTCTGGCAGCTCTCGGAGGCCGTTCGCGGGCTCGGCGACGCCTGCCGGACCCTGGGTCTGCCCGTCACCGGCGGCAACGTCTCGCTGTTCAACGAATCGCCCGGGGGCGTTATCGCCCCGACGCCGGAGATCGGCGTCGTCGGCCTCATCGACGACGTCGACAAGCTCGTCGGCCCCGGGTTCGCGGCCGACGGCGACGCCGTGATCCTCATCGGCGAGGCGTCGCCCGGCCTCGCGGGCAGTGAATACGCCCGGCTCGCCGGGGTCGCCTCGGAGGACGTCGCGCCGATGCTCGATCTCGCGGCCGAGGCTGCGCTCCAGGCGTTCGTCCGCGAGGCGGCCGATCGCGAGCTGCTCGCGTCAGCCCAGGACATCTCGGGCGGCGGCCTGGCGGTCGCGCTCGCCGAAAGCGCGATGTGGGGCGATGGAGATCGGGGCATCGGCGCCCGCCTCAGGATCGGCGTCGCCAACTCGCCCGCCGTCGACCTGTTCGGCGAGAGCCCGTCGCGGGTCGTCGTGTCGACGCGACCGCGCTACGTCCCGGCGCTCGTTCTCCTCGCCCGGCAACACGGGCTCGTGGCGGAGGAGCTCGGCTTCGTCGGTGGCGAGCGGCTCGTCATCGAGCTGGCCGGCGCGGGGGCTACGGGCGCGTCGGAAGAGCGGGGGAGCCGCGTCGCAGATGAGCTCGACGTCGCGGTCCACGACCTCCGCCACACCTGGGAGACCGGGTTGTCGCGGGCCCTCGGTTGGGACGGCCACTGAGATGTGCGGCGTCTTCGGTGCGGTGATGCCGCCGGGCAGCGGCGCGGAAGCGGCCGCAGTCGCCGCGCTCGGGCTGTTCGCGCTCCAGCACCGCGGCCAGGAGTCGGCGGGCGTCGCGGTGAGCGACGGCGAGCAGCTCATGCTCTACAAGGACCTCGGGATGATCAGCTCGGTCCTGGACGAGCGGCGGATCCCGTCGCTCCGCGGCGACCTGGCGATCGCCCACTGCCGCTATTCGACGACCGGCTCGACGGTCTGGGAGAACGCTCAGCCGACGTTCCGGCTCGGGCCCCGACGGGCGCTGGCGATCGGCCACAACGGGAACCTCGTCAACACTCGCGAGCTGCTCGCGTTGCTGGCGGGTGGCCGCGGCCGTCTGTCCGCCTCGACCGATACTGAGCTGCTGACGGCGCTCCTGGCCGACGAGCCGGCGGCCGATACGGTCGATGCCCTCGTCCGCGTCCTGCCCCGCGTCCGGGGCGCCTTCACGCTCGTGGTGCTCGACGAACGGCGGGTCATCGGCGTGCGCGACCCGTTCGGCTTCCGGCCGCTCGTCCTGGGCCGGCTGCCGCGCGAGGAGCCCGAGGTCGAGGCGAGGCGGACCGGCGGCCTCTGGCCGGACCACGACCAGGCCGACGGCTGGTGCCTATCGTCCGAGACCGCCGGCCTCGACATCGTCGGAGCGGAGTACGTCCGGGACGTCGAGCCGGGCGAGATCGTCATCCTCGAGGCCGGCCGGCCGCCGCGCTCCGTGCGCTACGCCGCTGCGAACCCGGCCCTGTGCGTCTTCGAGCTGATCTCCTTCGCGCGGCCCGATTCGTACATGGAGGGTCGCAACCTCTACGAGGTCCGCAATCGTATGGGGATGCAGCTCGCGAACGAGCATCCCGCGGAGACGGATCTCGTCATGCCGGTCCCCGACACCGGGGCGCCCGCCGCCGCGGGCTATGCGGAGGCATCGGGGATCCCGTACCGCGAGGGCCTCGTCCGCAACCGTTACAGCGGCCGGACGTTCATCCAGCCCTCCCAGACCATGCGGCAGCGGGGCGTCACGATCAAGCTCAACCCGCTCCGGGAGGTCGTGCGGGGGAAACGCCTGACGGTCGTCGACGACTCGATCGTCCGCGGGACGACCACGAAGCAGATCGTCTCGATCCTTCGCCGCGCCGGTGCCGCCGAGGTCCACGTCCGGATCAGCGCGCCGCCGATCTTCCACCCGTGCTTCTACGGGATCGACACCCAGGTCGAGACGGAGCTGATCGCGGCCACGCACTCGGAGGAGGAGATCCGGGAGTTCATCGGGGCGGACTCACTCGGCTACCTATCGATCCGCGGCGTCCTCGCCGCCCTGGAGCTGCCGTACGACCGGTTCTGCTTCGCCTGCTTCGACGGCCGCTATCCGGACCCAGTCCCGTACGACTCAGCGTCCAGGAAATTCATCCTTGAAGAGAAACCTCCGGACCTCGGGCCGATGGCGTCGCGGGGCTCCGCCTCGGACCTCGGTGAGCAGGTGACGGGTCGACGTTGAGGGTGCCAGTTCGCGAGTCGCACCGTGGCTGAAACCTCAGGCCGATGGCGTCGCGGAGCTCCGCCTCGGGCCTCGGTGGGCGGGTGACCGTTCGATGCTGATTCGGGCCTACCGCAATGGCTGACCCACTCCGCTCAGCGTACGGGGCGGCCGGCGTTCACGTCGATGCGGGCGAGGAGGCCGTCGAGCTCATGCGGGCGGCCGTCGAGACCACCCGTCGGCCGGAGATGCTCGGCGGAATCGGCGGCTTTGCCGGGGCGGTCACGATCCCAGCCGGGTACCGGGAGCCGGTCCTCGTCGCATCGACCGACGGCGTCGGGACGAAGACGGCGATCGCGGCCGCGCTCAGCCGCTTCGATACGATCGGCCTTGATCTCGTGGCGATGTGTGCCGACGACGTCGTCTGTAGCGGTGCCGAGCCGCTCTTCTTCCTCGACTATCTTGCCGTCGGCCGGCTGGACCCACCGCAGGCCGCCGAGCTCGTCGGCGGCGTGGCCGCCGGCTGTCGCGAGGCCGGCTGCGCGCTCGTCGGCGGCGAGACCGCGGAACACCCAGGCCTCATGGAGGCGACGTCGTTCGATCTCGCCGGCTGCTGCGTCGGCGTCGTCGAGCGCGATCGGATGATCGACGGTTCGGCCGTGCAGCCGGGCGACGCGATCGTCGGCCTGGCCGCGAGCGGCCTCCACGCGAACGGCTTCTCGCTAGTCCGGGCGTTGATCGCCCAGTGGGACCTCGACCTTCTCCGGCCGTACCAGGAGCAGCTCCACCGCAGCCTCGGCACCGACGCCGCGGTCGGCGCGATCAGGGCCGAGCCGGAGCACGCCTTCGCCACGCTCGGCGAGGTGCTCCTCGCGCCGACGCGCATCTACTCTCGTGCGATCCTCGCGGTCCGTGCCGCCCTCGTCGAGGAAGGTCACGACCTCCACGGCGTCGCCCACATCACCGGCGGCGGACTGCGGGGCAACGTCCCGCGGGCCCTTCCGCCGCACCTCGGCGCCCGGCTCGATCCCTCGACGTGGCCGACGCCCTCGGTCATGCGCCTGTTCGGGGCCCTCGGCGGGCTCGACGACGACGAACTGCGGGCAACGTTCAACGGGGGGATCGGCATGGTCATCGTCGTGGCCCCGGACGCGGTGGACACCGCGATCGCCCGACTCGGCCAGGACGGCTTCCCGGCGTCCGTCGTCGGCATCGTCGCGGCGCTCGAGGACCAGGGCAGCGCGCGCTACGTGGAAGGCCCGCTCACATGAGCGGAGCTGGTCGCGGGCGGATCGCAATCGGCGTGTCGGGCGCTGGCTCGAACCTGCGGGCGCTCCACGCCGCCGCGGCCCGCGGTGAGCTCGGCGCCGATATCGTGCTCGTCTTCGCCGACCGACCCTGTCAGGCCCTCGACTGGGCGGCCGGGCAGGGGATCAACACGGCCCTCGTGACCGACGGCGACGACGAGCTGCTTACGGCCGCCCTCGCGGGCGCCGCGCCGGACGCGATCGTTCTTGCCGGGTACATGCGGCTCATCGGCCCGAAGGTGCTGGCCGCCCACGCTGGCCGGATCCTGAACACCCATCCATCGCTCCTGCCGGCGTTTCCCGGCGCGCACGCCGTGCGCGACGCGTTGGCCCACGGTGCGACCGTGACCGGCGCGACCGTACACCTGGTCGACGCAACGCTCGACGGCGGTCCGATCGTCGCCCAGGAGTCCGTCCCGATCCTGCCCGGCGATACCGAGGCGACGCTCCACGCGCGAATCCAGGCCGTCGAGCACCGCCTGCTCCCACGTTCGGTTGCGCTGCTCCTCGCCGGCGCGCTCTCGGTCGAGGCCGGCGGGCGCCGCGTCACGGTCGACGTCGGCCGGGCGGACGAGCGGCTCCCGGTCCCGCGACGGGCCCTCGTGTCGGTCTCCGACAAGGCCGGCCTCGTCGACTTCGGGCGCGGCCTCGTCGACATCGGGTTCGAGCTGGTCTCGACCGGCGGCACGGCCAGGGCGCTCCGCGACGCCGGGCTGCCGGTCACCGATGTGGCCGCTGTGACGGGGTTCCCGGAGATGCTCGACGGCCGGATCAAGACGCTCCATCCGAGGGTCCATGCGGGTCTCCTCGCCGACCGGCGCCTGGCGGACCACCGCCGCCAGCTCATCGCCGCTGCGATCGCCCCGTTCGAGCTCGTCGTCGTCAACCTCTACCCGTTCGCCGCCGCGGCCGAGCGGCCCGGGATCACGCTCGACGAGCTCGTCGAGGAGATCGACATCGGCGGCCCGTCGATGGTCCGTGCCGCGGCGAAGAACCACGCCAGCGTCGCGATCGTGACCTCCTCCGAGCGATACGAGGCCGTCCTCGCCGTGCTTCGTTCGGATGGGGCGGTTCCGGCCGGTCTCCGATCCGCTCTAGCAATCGAGGCGTTCCGCCACACGGCGGCATACGACGCGCGGATCGCGGCCGAGCTGCCGGGCCGGATGGCAGCCGCGGGCGTCGATCTGCCGGACGAGCCCGGCTTGCCCGGCGCCGCGGATCCGTTCCCGGCGAGCCTGACGATCGGCCTCGAGAAGGTCGAGAGCCTCCGCTACGGCGAGAATCCGCACCAGCCCGCGGCCCGCTATCGCCGGGCGGGGGCCCGGGCGGTCGACGGCCCGTTCGCGACCGGCGGCGCCCCGCTGCAGGGCAAGCAGCTCTCGTACAACAACGTCCTCGACGCGTCTGCAGCTGCCGCGCTCGCCCGGGCGCTCGACGGTCCGGCCTGCGTCATCGTCAAGCACACGAACCCGTGCGGTGCCGCTCGGCGGGATTCGCTGTCCGCGGCCTGGGTCGCCGCGCTCGCCGGCGATCCGGTCTCGGCGTTCGGCGGTGTCGTCGCGCTGACCCGCGAGGTCGACCTGGCCACAGCCGAGGGCCTCGCCGGCATCTTCCTCGAGCTCGTCGTCGCGCCCGGGTACAGCGCCGCCGCCTGCGAGGTCCTCGCCGCCAAGCCGAACCTGCGCCTCATCGTCGATCCGACGCTCGGCACGACAACTGCGCCCGGCGCCGATCCGCTCGGGGCGATCCGGTCGGGGGGTGGAGCGGTCCTCGTCACCGCGCCGGACACGACCTCGGACGATCCGGCAACCTGGCAGGTCTGCACGACCCGTCATCCGACCGATGCGGAGCGGTGCGACCTCGACCTTGCCTGGCGCCTCGTTCGCGGCGTCACTTCGAACGCGATCGTCCTCGTCCGGGACGGCGCGCTCATCGGCCTGGGATCCGGGCAGACGAGCCGCGTCGACGCCGCCCGCCAGGCCGTCGAGAAGGCCCGTGCGATCCGCGGCGAGGCGGCCGTGCGCGGCGCTGCATGTGCCTCCGATGCGTTCTACCCGTTCCCCGACGGCGTCGACGTCTGCATCGCGGCCGGCGTGGCCGCATTCGTCCAGCCGGGCGGCTCGATGCGCGACGCAGAGGTGATCGCCGCGGCTGAGAACGCCGGGGCGACGATGCTGGTCACCGGCGTTCGCCACTTTCGCCACTGATCGGGCTTCCCCTCGCCCGCTGGTCGTTGGATACTGCCGGGAGGACGTCCCGCAAGGAGGCGCGATGGGCAATCGAGCGACGAACGAGGACACGGTCCGCGTGTACGCGCATGCGTCGGCGGCGGGCGACACTGAGACCCTGGCCCGGGTCCGGCATGCCGACTGGCAGGCGCTGTGGCCCCAGTCGGGCGAACGGGTGGTCGGCCACTCCTGCTGGGTTGCGATGGCCAACAGCTACCCGGGCGGCCTGCCCACCATCAAGCTCGATCGACTCGTCGGTTCCGAGGATCGCTGGGTTGTGACGCCGGGCAATACCGCGGCCCGGGTGGCGGGTACCGGCGACTTCTGGTGGGGCGAGTGGAAGATGACCTACCCGGACGGCAAGGTCTACGAGTGTGTCGCGCTCATCGAGATGCGCGATTCGCTCATCTGGCGGGAGACCGTCTACTGGGCGGAGCCGTTCGCGGCGCCTGACTGGCGGCGGCCATTCGTCGAGCAGGTGACGGCGCCGGACGACGCTGTCTGAGGCGCCGCGCGCCGTAGCGTTCCGGCCTCCTGCTACGATCGCGCTCCCATGCCCGAACGCGACCGTTTCTACCTGACCACCGCGATTGCCTACGCCAACAACAAGCCGGGTCTCCACACCCTGTACGAGGTGATCGGGGCGGACGTCATCGCCCGCTGGCACCGGATGAAAGGCGACGAGACGCGCTTCCTGACGGGCACGGACGAGCACTCCGTCAACATCGCGATGCAGGCATCCGAAGAGGGCCGGCCGCCGAAGGCCTTCGTCGACGAGAAGGTGGCGCTCTTCAGGACGGCCGAGGATGCCCTTGCGATCAGCCCGGACCGCTTCATCCGGACGACCGACCCCGACCACATCCTCGCCGCCCAGGAGATGGTCCGCCGGGCGTGGGCCAACGGCGACATCTACCTCGGGACGTACGAGGGCTGGTACTGCCCGAACGAGGGATTCCGGAGCGCCTCAGAGGTCGTAGAAACCGCCCGCGGCACGATCTGTCCGAACCACCCCGACGTGCCGCTCCAGTGGCTGAGCGAGCGCAACTGGTTCTTCCGCC
Source organism: Candidatus Limnocylindrales bacterium (assembly GCA_038250445.1). Taxonomy (GTDB): domain Bacteria; phylum Chloroflexota; class Limnocylindria; order Limnocylindrales; family CSP1-4; genus CF-46. Next base: position 8,906 of record JBBSCI010000094.1, read on the forward strand.
TGTCGGCCTACCAGGCGCGGCTCGAGCGCCATTACGAGGAGCACCCGGACTTCGTCAAGCCGGACTTCCGCCGGAACGAGATGCTCGGGTTCATCCGGCAGGGCCTCGACGACCTCTCGATCAGCCGGGCGGGGTCCGGCTGGGGGATCCCGTTCCCGATCGCCGAGAACGGCGAAACGACGCAGCGCGAAGGCGGCAGCTGGGATCCCGAGGCCGGCACAATCTACGTGTGGTACGACGCGCTCATCAACTACATCACGGGCGCCGGCTTCCCGGAGGACATGGCGTCCTTCGAGAAATGGTGGCCGGCCGACCTTCACGTGATCGGCAAGGACATCGCCCGGTTCCACACGATCATGTGGCCGGCGATGCTGTGGAGCGCGGGCCTCGATGCGCCGAAGCACGTCTGGGTCCACGGCTGGCTGCTGACGAAGGGCGGCGAGCGGATGAGCAAGAGCCGAGGCAACTTCCTCGATCCACACGACGTTGTCGCGGCACTCGGCTCGGACGGGACGCGCTACGTGACGCTCCGCGAGGTCGCCTTCGACCGTGACACGGAGGTCTCCTGGGACTCGTTCGTCCGCCGCTACAACGCCGATCTCGCCAACGACTTCGGGAACCTGGTCAACCGGACGGTCTCGATGGCGAACCGCTACCTGGGCGGGGAGCGGCCTGCACCGAGCCTGGCCACGCTCGACGCCGTCTGGACGGAGCGTCTCACGACGTACCGCTCGGCGCTCGAGGGTTATCTCCTGCACGAGGCGCTCGAGCAGCTCTGGGAGGTCGTGGGGGCCGCCAACCGGCTCGTCGACGCCGAGAAGCCGTGGGAGCTCGCCAAGGCTGCCAAGGCGGGGGACACCGCGGCCGAGGAACGCCTGCGCGGCGTCCTTGGCGATCTCGTCGAGGCTTGCCGGCTGATCGGCCTTGCGGCGGCTCCGTTCCTGCCGGCGACGGCGCCGCGGGTCCTCGCCCAGCTCGGCTACGGCTACCCGTATGCGGCGGACGGCAACGGCGGCCCGCCACTCCTCGAAGAGCTGCGATGGGGGGCCTACGCGTCGCAGCCCGGAAGATTGGCGGCAGCGGAGCCGCTCTTCCCGCGCCTCGATGTCGATTCCGAGGCGTCGTGATCGTTAATCCGCCATCGCCACAATCAAGCGGAGGAGTTGCAGACATGGCACAAGGCGAGTTCAACCACATCGAGATCCCGTATGACGACGAGGAGCGAGCAAAGCGCTTCTACGCCGGCGTCTTCGGCTGGGAGTTCAGCCAGATGCAGGGCTTCGAGGGCTACGACCTCTTCCGGGCGGGTCCGGGCGAGCTCGGCGGCGGGCTCGGCAAGCGCGGCGAATCGGCCGGCACGACCACGCGGAACTACATCCTCGTCGACTCGATCGACGAGGCCGCCAAGAAGGTGATCGAGCTGGGCGGCACGATCACAACGCCCAAGGACGAGATCCCGGGCATGGGCTGGTACGCGGCGGGAACGGACAGCGAGGGAAACACGCTGGCCCTCTACGAGACAGCTCCGCGCTGACGTCGCGGTGAACCCGCGGCGCATCGGCGACAATTCGCCGATGCGCCTCGTCGACAGTCATTGCCATCTCCAGGCCGACCGCTTCGACGAGGATCGCGACCTGGTGATCGGCGGCGCCCGTCTGGCTGGAGTCGAACGCATCCTCGTCCCCGGTTGGAACCCCGCATCGTGCCGCGACGCGCTCGCTCTCGCCGACCGCTTCACCTGGCTCGACGCGGCCGTCGGCGTCCATCCTCATGACGCTGCGATGGTCGACGACGACGGCTGGGCGGAGATCGTCGAGCTCGCGGCCGATCCGCGGGCAGTGGCCATCGGCGAGATGGGCCTCGACTACGACCGGGTGTTCTCGCCGGTCCTCGCCCAGCTCGCGAACCTTAGGCGCAACCTGCGGCTGGCGGTCGAGACCGGCAAGCCCGCGATCATCCATTGCCGATCGGCCGAGGGCCAGCGGGACGCCCAGGACGCGTTGCTCGGGGAGCTGCGGAAATTCGGGAGCGAGCGGCCGACGGTGATCATCCACTCGTTCTCCGGCCCGCTCGACTACGCCCAGGTGATGCTCGAGCTCGGCGCGACTATCAGCTTCTCCGGGCTCGTCTTCCGGGCCGCCGAGGAGGCGTCGGCCGACGTCGCCCGGATGGCTCCCGCGGATCAGATCCTCGTCGAGACCGATTCGCCGTTCTTGTCGCCGCCAGGCGCCCCGCGGCGCCGGAACGAACCGGAGTGGGTCCAGGTCACGGCGCAGTGGGTCGTAGATCAGCGGGATGAGGAACCCGACGCGTTCGGCGAGCACCTCGTCGCGAACTACGATCGGCTGTTCCAGCGGGGAAACGGCCGCCAATCGGGTCATTAACCAGCCGTTGATGCTCGGCGGGTATTTCTGGCTTGACACCCGGATAGCCCTCCGGCTACAGTATTAGCACTCTCACGTCGAGAGTGCTAAGCAGCATCGCCGCACCGACCCGGAGGAGCCCGGAGAGCGGGCCAGAGGTCGAATCGCGATCGCTGTGAGGCACGAATCGTTTCGGGTCGAGCATCCGGCTCCAGGCGAGCACGGCTGCCGTCCCCGGTCCATCCAGGTTCGACGGAGCCCCGGCTCCAGTCACAGGAGGAATGCACGTTGGCCACCGCCACCGTAACCGCCACGAAGCTGCGCCCCCTCGGCGATCGCGTCGTGATCCAGCCATCCGCGCGTGAAGAGATGACCAAGAGCGGCATCGTCCTTCCCGATACCGCCAAGGAAAAGCCCCAGGAGGGCACGATCCTGTCGGCCGGCCCCGGCCGCATCCTCGATGACGGCAAGCGCGAGGCCATGGACGTCAAGAAGGGCGACAAGGTCCTCTACGCCAAGTACGCCGGCACCGAGTTCAAGGTCGAGGGTGAGGACCTCCTCATCGTCAGCCAGAAGGACATCCTCGCGATCGTCGAGGACTGAATTCCCAAGCCGTTCGGACGCATCAACACACTCCAGGAGGACACTCACTTTGGCTAAGCAATTGATCTTCGACGAGACCGCTCGTCGCTCACTCAAGCGCGGCATCGACAAGCTCGCCGACGCCGTCAAAGTCACCATCGGGCCGAAGGGCCGCAACGTCGTGCTCGACAAGAAGTTCGGCTCGCCGACGATCACCAACGACGGCGTGACGATCGCTCGCGACATCGAGCTCGAGAACCCGTTCGAGAACATGGGCGCGCAGCTCCTCAAGGAAGTCGCGACCA
>JBBSCI010000095.1:0-12091 GCA_038250445.1 Candidatus Limnocylindrales bacterium
CTACACGGTTCGATCGGGCGACAACCTGCGGAGCATCGCCAACTGGTTCGGAATCCCGTACCCGACCGTGCTCGACTGGAATCCCGGGATCACGGATCCAACGACGATCCGGGCCGGCGACAAGATCCGCATGCCGCCTCCGACGCGCTGACGTGGCGCCGATCGACTTCGGGCGGTTCGACGCGCTGACGTTCGACTGCTATGGGACCCTCATCGACTGGGAGGCGGGCATCTCGACGGCGCTTACCGCGGCCCTTTCGCCGCTCGGGATCGGGCCCGACACCGAGGAGCTTCTCCAGCGCTTCGCCGGCCACGAGGCGGCCCTCGAGGCTGGCCCGTATCGGCGCTACCGCGAGATCCTCACCGAGGCGAGCCGGCTTGTCGGCCGCGACTATAGGGTGGAGCTGTCGGACGAGGCCGCAGCCTCGTTCGGCGGATCGGTCGGGGAGTGGCCGGCGTTCCCTGATTCGGTGGCTGCCCTCGGGCGCCTGGAGACCCGTTTTCGGCTGGGCGTGATCACGAACTGCGACGACGACCTGTTCGCGATGTCGAATCGCCGCCTCGGCGTCACGTTCGACTGGATCATCACGGCCGAGCAGGCCGGCAGCTACAAGCCGGACCCGCGGAACTTCGAGCTGGCGTTCACCAGGATGGGCGGCTCGCGCGAGCGGATCCTGCACGTCGCCCAGAGCCTGTTCCATGACCACGTCACGGCCAAGGCCCTTGGCCTGACGACGGTCTGGATCGACCGGCGCAGGGATCGCCCGGGCTTTGGGGCCACCCCGCCGGCAGAAGCGACGCCCGACCTCACGCTGCCTGACATGGCATCTCTCGCCGAGCTCGCGGTCCCCGACTGAGCGTCGCCGCCCGGCCGGCACCGGCTAGGTGGCGGCGTAACCGAGGTACACGACTCCGGACTTGAACGTCCGTGTTTCGACCAGCCTGAGCCCGATGGGGCGGTTGAGCGGCGGGAAGAACGGCGTGCCTGCCCCAAGGACGACAGGATGGATGATGAGCTGGTACTCGTCGACGAGGCCGCGCTCCACGAACCCTGAGGCGAGTGTTGGGCCGCCGACCTCGAGATCTCCGTCGAACTCCGCCTTGAGCTTCGCGAGCTCATCGCCGATGTCGCCCGAGACGAGCCGGCTATTCCCCGCCACGCTCTCGAGCGTCCGCGAGAAGACGATCTTCGGCTTCGCGTTCCAGATCCGGGCGAAGTCGAGCATCGGCCCCGTCGCCGACGGATCCGACTCGGCCGTAGGCCAGTACGCCGTCATGACCTCGTACAACCGCCGCCCGTAGAGTGACGCGTTCGTCCCGCGCGCCTGGTCGTTGAACCACGTGTGCAGCTCGTCGTCGACCAGGGTCCAATCGAGGCTGTGGTCCGGTGTTTCGACGAAGCCGTCGAGCGAGACGTTCATCAAGTAGATCAGCTTCCCCATTACTACCTCCCAGCGTTGATCCGACCCTACTGCATCCGCTGGCGCGTGGTTCGCCGCGGCATCTACGTCGATTTGCCCATTGACGGAGCCTCATCGGCCGTTAGAATGCGGGGATGTGGTGAGAAGTGGCCCAAAGTGGGGTAAGAGGAACCACCCGCCGCTTCAGACCTATCCGCAAATGGGGAAGCCCTCAGGTGTTCACCGGCGAGTACCGGCATTCGGTGGACGACAAGGGACGGATCGCCGTCCCGTCGAAGTTCCGCGCCCAGCTCGACAGCGGCGCGGTCGTTTCGCGCTGGCTGGACAACTGCCTCGCGATCCACACGAAGGCCGGTTGGCAGTCGCTCGCGGAGAAGGTCGCGACCCTCCCGATCGCGGACGCCTCGGCGCGGCTGTTCCAGCGCTTCATCTTCGCCGGGGCCGTCGAGGCAACGCTCGACGGGCAGGGGAGGGTGCTCGTTCCGACTTACCTGCGCGAGATGGCGGACCTCGAGAGTGAGGCTGTTGTCGTCGGCTCGCGCGATCACGCCGAGATCTGGGCTCCGGCCCGCTGGGATGACTACCGGCGCGGCCTCGAGGACCCCGACACGCTCGCCGCGGCCCTCCAGGGCCTCGGGATCTAGGCGTACCACATGCGCTTCCAGGGTCCGCTCGGTATCCGTTCGTCAATGGTGGTGGAGAGATGAAGGCACAGCACTTGCCGGTGCTGGCGGAGGAGGTCATTTCGATGCTCTCGCCCGCTTCCGGCAGCCTTCATATCGACGCAACGGTCGGCGGCGGTGGGCACACCGAACGGATCCTGGAAGCGACCAACCCTGATGGCCGCCTCCTCGGTCTAGATGCCGACGGGGCGGCCATCGCCAGAGTGGGCGAGCGTCTCGCTCGCTACGGCGACCGCCTCATCCTTCGCCAGGCGAACTTCCGCGAGCTGCGGACCGTCGCTCCGGAGGTGGGCTTCGGGGCAGTCGACGGGATGCTCTTCGACCTGGGGTTGTCGAGCTTCCAGCTCGCCGACGCCGAGCGGGGATTCAGCTTTCGAGCCGACGGACCGCTCGACATGCGGTTCGACACGAGCCGCGGCGTCTCCGCAGCCGAGCTCCTGGCGAGCCTCGACGCGAGCGAGCTCAGCGCGCTGTTTCGCCGGTTCGGGGAGGAGCCGCACGCGCCGCGAATCGCCCGGGCGATCGTGGCGGCCCGCAGCGTCGCGCCGATCGCCACCGCCGAGGAGCTCGCCGCGCTCGTCGAGCGGGTTGCGCCGCACGGCCCCCCGGGACGCCGCCGAATTCATCCTGCGACCCGCGTGTTCCAGGCGCTGCGGATCGCGGTCAACGAGGAGCTGGACGCCCTGGAGGAGGCGCTGGCCGCTGCCGTAGACCTCCTCCGGCCGGGCGGACGCCTCGTCGTCCTGAGCTACCACTCGCTCGAGGATCGGATCGTCAAGCGCTTCCTCGACGCCGAGCGGAAGGGCTGCATCTGCCCCCCCTCGGTGCCGGTCTGCGTCTGCGGCCGCACCGCGCGCCTCCGACTCGTCACGAAGCCGTCGCTCACCCCAACGGACGCCGAGATCGCCGCCAACCCACGAGCTCGAAGCGCGCGCCTCCGGGCCGCCGAGCGCATCGCCGCATGAAGACCAGACACATGGAAGGAGGAGCTCCGTGAGCAAGCGCCACCAGGCCAATCGCCGTCGATCGTACGGACGACGTCAGCACGAGCTGCACGAGCGCGAGGTCCGTCGCCACTTCCCGGAGGCGATGGAGCCGGCTTCCGACGACGCCGGGGCCACCTCCTCGAGCGACCCGTTCGCCTTCCTGGATCCGCGCGCCCCGCGACTCCGCTTCGCGCTGGGCGAGTAGATGGCCATCTACGAGGGCGCCCGCCCCCAATCTCCGTTCTTCCCCGGTCGCGTCCGTCGGCGCGAAGGTCCCGCGGCGCCAGCGAGGCGGCGGGTCCGCGGAGCAGTCCGCGCGCGTCGCCGCTCCAACCGCTTGTCGTTCGTGCTCGGCGGGATCGTCATCGCGTTCGTCCTTGCCTTCTTCTCGCTGGCCCAGTCCGTCCGCGTGTCGGCCACGGGCTACGACATCAACCGGCTGCTGACGGAGCGGGAGACGCTGCTCGACCAGAAGCAGGAGCTCCTGTCGGATCTCAACCGCCTCGGTCGGGAGCCCGCGATCAGGAAGCTGTCGCTCGATGCCGGCCTCATCCAGCTCGGCGAGCCGCTCGTCCTGACCGGTCGCTGAACGGCCTCCAGCCGAACACCCATCGACGATGCTCGGACGTACCGATTCGCGCCGCCGCCTGCTATTCCTGCTGGTGACGTTCGCCGTGGTCGGAGCGTCATTGCTGACCCGGCTCGCCTACTGGCAGGTCTCGCAGCACGACCATCTCGCCCAGGAGGCGTTCGCCCAGACGACGATGCGCCAGGAGTCGCCGAGCCGGCGCGGTGAAATCTACGACCGGAGCGGGGTTGTGGTCCTCGCCACGACCGTCGATCGGGAACGGCTCGCGGCGATGCCGTCGGAGCTGACCGGGATTCGCCGCCGGGAAGTGGCGGCGAAGCTCGTCAGCCTGCTCGGGCTCGAGGGCGACGATGCGAAGGCGCTGACCGAGCGGATGTCGACGAACAAGAAGTACGTCGTCCTCGCCCACGGCCTCGACCGCAAGGCCGCCGACCTGATCCGCCAGGCGGCCGCGAGGAAGGACGTCGAGGCGGTATTGCTCGAATCGGAGCCGGTCCGCGTCTACCCGCATGAGGGCGGCGGCCCCGACTCGACCCTTGCCGCCCAGCTGCTCGGCTTCGTCAATCGCGACGGCGTCGGCCAGTACGGTGTGGAGCAGTATTACCAGGACCTGCTCAGTGGGCGCCCGCGGATCGTTCATTCGCAGCGCGACGTCGCGGCCCGCGCGATCCCCGACACGATCATTGTCGAGGATGCCGGAACGCCCGGGGAGGACCTGAGGCTCACGATCGACGCCGGGCTCCAGCTCGCCCTCGAGCAGGAGGTCCTCGCGGCCTGGGCGGCCGACAAGGCGAAAAGCGTGTCGGCCGTCGTCCTGGATCCCTACACGGGCGAAGTCCTCGCCGAGGCGACCTATCCGTCGTTCGACGGCAACGACTACCAGAACGTCGCCACGACGGATCCGTCACGATTCATCGACCCGGTCGTCAGTTCCGTGTACGAGCCCGGCTCCGTATTCAAGATGCTGACGGCCATCGCCGGTCTCGAGACCGGGACCGTCACGACGACGACCAAGATCAAGGACGTCGGGACGCTGAAGCTGGACGGCGGAAAGACCCACGTCGACGACGCCGACCACAAGGGAAAAGGCTGGATGACGTTCGAGGATGCGGTGGCCTACTCGCGCAACGTCGTGGCGGCGAAGGTTGCCCTTGGCCTCGGGAAGACCACCGCGGCGTCGGCAGCGATCCTCCACGAGGCGTGGTTGCGGATGGGCTTCGGTCAGAAGACGGGAATTGACGTCGCCGGCGAGGTCCGCGGCCTGGTCAACGATCCGGCGATCTCCGCCTGGGGCCAGATCGACCTCGCCAACGGGGCATTCGGGCAGGGCGTGGCGGTGACGCCGATCCAGCTCGCGACGTCGTTCGCCGCGATGGTCAACGGCGGGACACTCGTCCAGCCGCATGTCGTCAAGGCCATCGGCACGAAGGAGATCGAACCTCCGTCGCGCGGCAAGGTGATCGATGCGAGCCTCTCGACGACGCTCATCGCGATGATGAAGCACGTCGTCACCGAGGTGCCGTTCTACCGCGACCGAACCCTCATCAAGGGCTACGACGACGGTGGCAAGACCGGTACGGCGCAGATCTGGGACCCGACCGCGCGCGAGGGTCGCGGCGACTGGAAGCACAACCTTTTCAACTACAGCTTCGTCGGCTACATCGGCCGTGACGTAGGCGTCCCGGACCTCGTCGTCGCGGTCAAGATCAACGAGGGCACCCCGACCGTCGCCCGGATCGGCCAGCTCGAGATGCCGGTCATGTCGTTCGAGCTGTTCCGGCGGATCGCGACCGACGCGATCACCCGACCCGGCTTGCTGCCGGATCGGCGGCTGCCGGTCGGCCCCACGGTCGCCGAACGTTGATGGCCTCTTATGCGACACTGGAGTTCGTGACCGATCCCGCGTCGCCGCCCCCGTCGAATGGCGGAGCCGCCGATCCCGGACTGACCGCCGACGACATGGCCGACGCCACGGGCGGCAGGTTCCTCGCCAGATCTTCCCGGAGCGTGCTCGGGGCGGCCGTTGATTCGCGCGACGTCGTCGCCGGCAATGTCTTCATCGCCCTGCCGGGGGAACGAACCGACGGCCACGCCTTCGTCGGCGACGCGATCGCCCGCGGAGCAGCGGCGGTCCTCGTCTCGCGACCGCCGGAGGGGCTCGACCTGGCCACGATCGGTGCGACCGTGATCGAGGTTCCCGACACGCTTCGCGGCCTCCAGGCGGTCGCCGCCGCCTGGCGGACCAGGTTCGATCCGCTGGTCGTCGGCGTGACCGGGAGCATTGCCAAGACCTCGGTCAAAGAAGCGGTCGCGACGGTCCTCGCCAGCGAGCTCGTGACCCTGAAGAACGAGGGCAACAAGAACAACGAGATCGGCCTCCCGCTGACCGTCATGCGTCTCCGCCACGATCACCAGGCTGCCGTCCTGGAGATGGGGATGTACGTCGGTGGCGAGATCGCCGAGCTGGCCCGGATCGCGCGGCCGGAGATCGGCGTCGTCACCGCTGTCCAGCCGGTTCACCTCTCGCGGATCGGGACGATCGAGGCCGTCGAGAAGGCAAAGGGCGAGCTCGTCGAGGCGCTCCCCGTCGACGGGGTCGCGGTCCTGAACGCCGATGACGAGCGGGTCCGCCGGATGGCCGACCGGACGTCCGCCCGCATCATCACCTACGGTTTCGCGGCGGATGCTGCTGTGCGGGCGGAGGACGTCGAGTCGGCCGGCGCCGAGGGGATGCGCTTCAGCCTGCTCGCCAACGGATCACGCCGCCAGGTGACGATCCCGACCCTCGGCCGGCTCGCCGTCCACAACGCGCTTGCCGCTGCGGCGGTGGGGCTCGCCTCGGGCGTGGATCCCGAGCGGGTCGCGGCTGCGCTCGCTGCCGGCTGGTCCGCACCCCACCGTGGGGCGCTCGTCCGGGCGGGCGACGTCGTGATCGTCGACGACTCGTACAACGCCTCGCCGGCGTCCGTGATTGCGGCCCTCGACCTCCTGGCGGGGATGCCGGGCCGGCCGGTCGCGGTCCTCGGCGAGATGCTGGAGCTGGGTGACGGCGCGGCTTCCGGCCACGAGCGCGTCGGGGTCGCGGCCGCGGCCGTGGCGGAGCTGCTCATCGTCGTCGGTGACGGGGCATCCGGGATCGCCCGCGGCGCTAGGGACGGCGGCCTCGCGGCGGACCGGATCGTCGAGGTCGCGGATCGCGACGCGGCCCTTACCGCACTCGAGCGACATCTTCGCGGCGGCGACGTGGTCCTCGTCAAGGCCTCGCGCGGCATCGAGCTCGACCTCCTTGTCGATGAGCTCCGCATTCAGCTCCGGACCCGCCCGCGATGACCGTCGAGCTGATCCAGGGCCTGCTCCTCGCGTTCGCGATCGTCGTCATCCTCATGCCGCCGTACATCCGGCTGCTGCGGACGACTGGTTTCACGAAGCAGATCCGCGTCGAGGGCCCGGACAGCCACCAGGTCAAGCACGGGACGCCGACGATGGGCGGCGCGCTGATCATCGCGGTCGTCGTCGCGCTCTATCTCCTGCTCGGCCGGCCGCCCGAGGGCGGCATCTACGCCCCGCTTGCGGCCCTCGCGGGCGTCGGCATCCTCGGCGCGTTCGACGATTACCTGAACGCCAAGACGGGCGAGGGGATCCGCGTCCGCCAGAAGCTCATCTGGCAGGTGGTCTTCGCGTTCGCGGCGGCATTCCTCATCCAGCGCACGTACGACATCGACCAGATCGCGGTCCCGTTTTACGGGCCGGTCTTCGTCGATCCGGCCGTCTACGTCATCTTCGGGGCGTTCGCGATCATCGCGGCGAGCAACGGCGTGAACATCACCGACGGCCTCGACGGCCTCGCCGGCGGGACGCTCGTCTTCGCCTACGTCGCGTTCCTGCTCGTCGCTCTGCTGAACGCGCCCGCCCAGCCGAACCTCGCCTTCCTCTGCGCGCTCATCATCGGGGCGCTGCTCGGGTTTCTCTGGTTCAACGTCCATCCGGCCCAGATCTTCATGGGCGACTCGGGATCGCTGGCGCTCGGGGCGACGCTTGCGGTCATCGCGCTCATCACCGGCCAGATCCTCGTCCTGCCGCTCATCGGCCTGATCTTTGTCATCGAGACCGCGTCGGACATCATCCAGATCGGCTACTTCAAGATCAGCGGGGGCAAGCGGATCTTCCGGATGGCGCCGCTCCATCATCACTTCGAGCTCGCGGGCTGGGACGAGGAGAAGATCACGCTCCGGTTCTGGATCGTCGGCATCCTGTCGGGCCTGCTCGGGGTGACGTTGTTCCTCGCTTCGATCAACAGTCTCGAGTGAGTGCCCGGATGACGACCGAACGACCGATCGACCTCGAGGCGCTGACGCTAGATGGCATCGTTGGCGGCGCCCTTCGCGACGCGCCGGTGACGGTGCTTGGCCTGGCCAGGAGCGGCATCGCCCTGGCCCGCTTCTTCGCCGATGCGGGAGCCGTGGTTTCGGCCTACGACGGCCGGCCCGTCGACGAACTCGGCGAGGCAATCGCCGCCCTGGAGGGCCGGCCGGTCCAGGTTCTCGCTGGCCCCGATGTTGCTCCCGAGTCGACATGGGAAGGGGCCGCCCTGGTGGCGACATCGCCCTCGATCAACCCCGACTACCAGACAACCGAGCCAGGCCTCCGCGACGCCCTCCGCGATCTGGTCGGACGGCGCTCGGCGGGCGATGCCAGCGTTCCTGCCGTCGTCTCGGAGGCCGACCTCTTCCTGCGGCTCTGTCCCGCGCCGACGATCGGTGTGACCGGGACGAAGGGCAAGACGACGACCTCGTCGCTCATCGCCGCGATCCTCGCCACTGACCCCGATCATCCGGTCCTCCTCGGCGGCAACATCGGTATCCCGCTCGTCGAGCGGCTGCCGGAGCTCACGCCGGATCATCGCGTCGTCATCGAGCTCTCGGAGCTCCAACTGCCGACGCTGTCGCGCGGGACGACCGTCGCCGTCTACACCAACATGACGTCCGATCACCTCGACCGGCACGGCTCGCTCGACCGCTACCGCGCGGCGAAGCGACGCCTCGCGGAACTCGTCGACCGCGACGGTGCGCTCGTTCTCAACGGCGACGATCCGATCGTCGCGGCCTACGCAGACATGGGCCGAGCACAGAGCATCATCTACCGTTTCTACCGGCCGGCTGCCGGCGGGGTTGGCGTCGTCGACGGCTGGATCGTCGACGCGGGCGTCGAGCCGCTGGGGGCCGCCCGAGCCGCCGCGGGCGGTCCAGGCACGGAAGGACGGATCATGCCGATCAATGAGCTGTCGATTCCCGGCCGCCACAATGTCAGCAACGCCCTCGCCGCGGTCGCGGTCGGCCGGCTCTTCGGGCTGTCGGCGGACGCCATTCGGCCGGCGGCTGCGGCGTTCAACGGTGTCGAGCACCGCCTCGAACAGGTCGCGATCGTCGACGGCGTCCGGTTCGTCAACGACTCGCAGGGGACGCAACCCGATGCCGTCGTCGCCGCGCTCTTCGCGTTCGAGCCGCCGCTCATCCTCATTGCCGGTGGCCGCGACAAGGGCGTCGACCTGTCGGGGCTCGCGCCGGTGGTCGCCTACCGGGCCGCGGCCGCGGTCCTCATCGGCGAGAGCGGGCCGGAGCTCCAGCGCATGTTCCGCGACTCCGGACTGGCCCATACGCGGCGGGCGACGACCCTCGACGAGGCCGTAAGGATCGCCGACAACCTCGCTCGTCAGAGGCTCGCCACGGGCGATCCCGAGCCCGCCACGGTGCTGCTGAGCCCGGCGGCTGCGAGCTTCGACATGTTCGTCGACTACGCGGCCCGCGGCCGGGCATTCAAGGAGGCGGTCGGCCGCCTTGCCGCCAAGCGACGAAAGGGGAGCGGGCGATGAGCGCGACGCTGCCGGTTCCGCGAGCCGCCATCAAAACCGCCCGCCCGCCGGCAAAACAACGCGCCGGCGCGCTCCAGCGGGAGCGCCATCAGGCCGACTACACGATCCTCGTCGTCGTCGTCGCCCTCATCGCGATCGGCATCCTGATGGTCTACTCGTCGTCGGCGATGAAGGCCTACCTCCAGGACGATGACACGCTCGTCATCGTCGGCCCGCAGATCGGCTGGGCAGCCCTCGGGCTCGCGGCGATGGCGACGATGATGCGGATCGACTATCGCTACCTGCGGCTCATCTCGGTACCGGCCTTTGTCGTCGCGGTCGGGCTCCTCGTCCTCGTCCTGGCGCTGCCAGAGAGCGGGCCGGTTCGCGCGATCTCCGTCGGCGGATCGGCTCGCTGGCTCCAGATCGGGCCGCTGCCGGCCATCCATCCGGCCGAGATCGCGAAGCTCGCGATGGTCGTCTACCTGGCCCATTGGTTCGCCAAGCGGGGGACGAAGATCTCGAAGTTCTGGGCGGGTACGATCCCGTTCCTGATCATCACGGTCCCGATCCTCGCGCTCGTCTTCCGCGAGCCGGACCTCGGGACGACGATGGTCCTCGGGCTGACGGCCGTGACGATGTTCTACCTGGCCGGGGCGAACCTCTTTCATCTCGCGGCGATGGCGGTCCTCGCCATGGTCGCGATCATCGGGGCCGGGCTGCGCGGCTACCAGATGGACCGGATCCAGGCCTGGCTCAACCCGTGGGCCTATCCCGACAGCAAGGGCTTCCACACGATCCAGGGGCTGCTCGCGCTCGGTCTCGGCGGGCTCCTCGGGGCGGGCCTCGGCGAGAGCCGGCTCGCCGGCGGCCTCTTCCTGCCGAACGCGAGCAACGACTACATCTTTGCGATCATCGGCGAGGAGTTCGGCCTCATCGGGGCGTCGGTCGTCATCTGCCTGTTCGTCGTGCTCGCGTACTCGGGGATCCGGGTGGCCCTCTCGGCGCCTGATACCTTCGGGGCATTGCTCGCCGCGGGCATCACGGCCTGGCTCTGCATCCAGGCGTTCATCAACGTCGGCGTCGTCGTGGCCCTCATTCCCGTGACGGGTATCACGCTACCGTTCATCAGCGCCGGCGGCTCATCCCTCACCATCAGCCTCGCGGCAGTCGGCATCCTGTTATCGGTCTCTCGAGAAACCGTCGAACGAGGAACGTGGAACGATGCGCCTGCTGATCGCGGGCGGCGGCACGGGCGGGCACATCTACCCGGCCCTCGCCGTGGCCCGCTCGCTCCGCGATCGCCCGAACGCGCCTGATCTCGTCTGGCTGGGCGGCCACCGGGGGCTCGAGGCCGCCCTCGTCCACGCTGCCGGGATCCCCGTGCGGCGCCTCGCCCTGCGCTCGCTGCGGTCGGTCGACATGAGCGTCCACGCCGTCCTCGACCCGATCCGGCTGGCATTCTCCGTGCCCCAGGCCGCGGCGATCCTCGCCCGCGAACGGCCAGCCGCGATCTTCACGACCGGCGGTTACGTGGCGGTGCCGACGATCATGGCCGCCGAGCCGCTCCGGATCCCGGTCGTGCTCTGGGACGGCAACGTCGTCCCTGGCCGAGGGGTCCGGCTTACCGCCCGGCTCGCCGATGCGATCGCCGTGTCCCATGAGTCGACCGGGCGGGCGCTGGCGAGGGGCGGGATCCCGTGGTACGTGACCGGCACGCCGATCCGCGACGTGGCGGCGATCGATCGCGCGGAGGCCCGGGCCAGGCTCGATCTGCCGGCGGACGCGCGCGTCATGCTGATCTTCGGTGGCTCCCAGGCGGTTCGTCGCTTCAACGCGGCAGTCAGCGAAGCCCTGCCACGGCTCGTCGAGCGCGGCCACGTCCTTCACGTGACCGGCGACGACGGCTACGCGGCCGCGCTCGCCGACCGGCAGCGTCTGCCGGAGGATCAGCGCCCGCGTTACCGGCCGTTCCCGTTCCTGCGCGATGAGATGCTGCCGGCGCTCGTTGCGACGGACCTCGTCGTCGGGCGAGCCGGGTCGTCGACGCTCGCGGAGGTGACGGCGCTCGGGATTCCATCGGTCATCGTCCCGTATCCGCACGCGGCGGGTCATCAGACGGCGAACGCCCGAGTTCTTGCCGACGCGGGCGGAGCCCGGCTCGTCGCGGACGAGGCGTTCGACGCCGACACACTCGTCGAGGTGGCCGACCTCCTCGCCGACGGCCCGGCCCGGGCTCGGCTGGCCGAGGCGGCACGCGCGTTCGGACGGCCTGGCGCGGCGGATGCGGTCGCGGCTCTCGTGCTCGCCGCTGCCGACCGGCGGCCGTTTCCCGACGCCGCCGAGATCGAGCGGCTCTCGCGTGGGACGGCGGCATGACCGCGGCGACGGATAGCAGCTTCGATCCGATCGCGATCGGGACCGCGATCCAGCGGCGGATCGGCGTCAAGACCGTCCGAGACGAACCCCTGGCTCGCTTCACGACGATGCGGGTCGGCGGCCCGGCAGACCTCTTCGCGACCGTCCACAACGTCCACGAGCTGCGGGCACTCATCCGCTTCGCC
>JBBSCI010000096.1:0-12078 GCA_038250445.1 Candidatus Limnocylindrales bacterium
GGTTATTTTGTTACGGCATCAGGAGCCGCGTGGCGACGCGGTTGGCGTATTGCTGCGCGTCTACGGGCAGGCGCGCACCTTCGGGCTGGACGTCGGCGGGGCGCGGCCGCTCGAGGTAGGCGCCGATTCGGTCCGCCTCAGCCTGTAGCTCGCGCTTGGCATCGCCACGCCACCGAATGAACGGCTCGACGACGACCTTCCCAGCGCCCCCCTTGCCGGGCTCGATCTCCCACGTCCCGCCGACTCGGCCGTCCACCAGCACAACGGCGCTCACCCAGCCGGCGGTCCGATGGACGCGATCGTGATGGGCATCGGGTAGCACTGCGTCGACTCGCCGCGGCAGCTCGTTGATGAACGGATCGAAGCCGGGCAGGAGCCGGACGCTGGTTGGCGGATCGGCGGCGAGGAGCGCGTCGACGTCGGCGCCCCGCACCCAGCCGGCGACGCCTTCCATGTCGATGTCGACGATGTCCGCGCCCGCCTGGGCAAGACCATTCGTCATCAGCGGCTTCCTGGCGGTTCCCCACCACCTCGCGGCGGCGTCGCGGCCGGCCCCGGAAAGGCCGCCAGCCAGCGCTCCGTCAGCCGGCCGAGGGCAGCGATCGGGTCGACATCGGCCGCCTGCCGGCCACCGGGGAGCCAGTCTTCTGGGTGAACAAACGTCACCTTCCGTCCCGCACCGGGCCCGAAACAAAGGAGGCCCCTGCCTGCCGCGGGCTTGAGGAATTCGCCCCAGCCGGACTTCAGGCGTTCGCCGAGGGCGGCGTCGCCCGGCCTGCGCCCAACGCGTTCGGCCAGCGCCGCGCGTGTCCGGGGCGTGCCATCGAGATCGTCGCCGATCGCTCGGAGGATGCGATCGAGCTGATCAGGCGTCAGATTGAAGTACTTGACCCACGCTGGTGACCGGGTGTTGTCGCGCGTCGGATACGCCTCGACGAAGCGCCACAGGTCGTCGGCGGTGAGGTAGTGGAGTGTGCCGCGCATCGCCCACGTCTTCACGAGACGCCGTTTGTCCGCGAGGGCGTCGCGGATGTCGGATGGCCGGAGGCCGTCGATGCGCGCGGCCAGCTGGAGCTCGGCGAAGCTGGCGACCTGGGCCTGGATCCCGACGAGTTCCGTGACGACGTCGATGAGGCTATCTCTACCGACCCGCTGAGTGAGGTGCTGGCGTTCGAGGCGGAGCGCAGCGACTTGCGCCCACGTGGTCGCGACGCGAGTCGCGGCAGCGGTCGCCATCGTCAGATCTCGACCTCGCCGCGGATACAGGTGATCGTGCCGCCGCCGACCCAGATTGTGCCGTCGGGATCCTGGCTGATGTGGGCCCGACCGGCCCGGCCGAGAACGGTTCCCTGGCTGGCCACATATGGCGCGGTGGCTCGCCCGGTCCGCAGCAGCCAGCCGGCAAGCGAGGCGTTGAGACTGCCGGTCACGGGGTCTTCGACCGTCGCTCCATTCACCGGGAAGAACGCCCGGACCTCGAACGCGGCCGGCGCGCCCGCTGGATACGGCCCGACGATTCCGAGATCCAGATCGACGAACCCCGGCTGCAGCGCCAGGACCTCGTCGGCGGACGCCAGTAGGACGGCGACCCAGCCCGGCCCATTGTCGGCCCATTGCGCGTCGACGATGGCCGACCGCGGAATCCGAAGCACCTCGGCCAGGTGGGCGACGGTGGTCTCGTCCACCGGCCCGTCGCGGACGAGCGGCGGAGCCGCGAACGCGAGACCGGCCGCCAACGCCCGGACACGGATCAAACCCGCGCTGCACTCCTGCACGATCATCTCCGGATCGCGCGGCTTCCCGCCCGCCTCGAGCCAGGCGTGACACGTCCCAAGGGTCGGGTGACCAGCGAACGGCAGCTCCTGGGCCGGCGTGAAGATGCGCACCCGGTAGTCGGCATCGGTCGTGGTCGGCGGCAGAATGAACGTCGTTTCGGACAGGTTGGTCCATTGGGCGAACCGGCGAAGGGACTCTTCGTCGATTCCCGCCGCGTCGTGGACGACCGCCACCGGGTTGCCGCGGTATGGCTCGCTCGTGAAGACGTCGACCTGGCGGAATGGGCGGAGCATTGCTCGAGTCTGCCACGGACGTTCGTGCGCGCGCATCGCGGCTCGATGCGCGACACTAGGCGGCGAACAAGCATGGCGGGCCCGATCCGCCCGGCGACCCGGAGGAATGACACCGTGGCCAAGGTGACGATGCCCCAGCTCGGCGAGAGCGTGGCCGAGGGGACGATCGGCAAGTGGCTGAAGCAGCCCGGTGACACGGTCGAGAAGTACGAACCGCTCGTCGAAGTCATCACCGACAAGGTCAACGCCGAAGTGCCCTCGCCGTTCGCCGGCGTCCTCAAGGAGATCCTCGCCGAAGAGGGCGCGACGGTCCCGAACAACGCCGAGATCGCCATCATCGAGACGGCCGATGAAAGCAACGGGACGAGTGCCGCCGCGGAGGCCCCACCGAGCGTTGCCGCCGTTGCCACTGCCGAGCCAGCCGAAGCGGCCGAACCGGCGGCCGGCCCCGCTGGCTCCGACGAGCGCCCGGCGCCCGCCGATATCCCTTCCGCCGCGAAGGCGACGCCAGCCCCCGACGTGGCGCCCGAGGCGCCCGTCGCAACAGCTCCAACGACGGTCGCGACCGCGGCACCGGCGGCTCCAACAGCGACCGAGACCGACGCACCGGGCAATCCCGATGCCCGGATGACGCCGGCCGTTCGGCGGCTCCTTCGCGAGCATGGCCTTACCGCGGCCCAGATCGTCGGGACCGGCGGCGGTGGCCGGATCACCCGCGACGACGTCACACACTTTGTCGAATCGCAACGGACCGGCCAGCCCGTCGGGGCGCAGTCGGCAGCAGCCGCGGCGACGCAGGAGCAGCCCGCCGCTGAAACGGCGCCGGCCGCGACGGCCCCCGCGACGGCCCCGGGCCCAACCTCGGTGCCGGCACCCGCGTCATCGGGCCCCGCGCCGGCCCGCGTCGCCGCCTCGAGCGGAACATCGATCGCCTTCCCCGAGGGCGCGGACGAGTACCTCGTGCCGATGACCCAGATGCGGAAGGGGATCGCGGCCCAGATGACAAAGGCGCTCCTGGCGCCGCACGCCTACGTGCAGATGGAAGTCGACGTGACCCGCCTCGTCGCCTTCCGCGAGAAGGCCAAGCGCGACTACCAGGCCCGCGAAGGCATCGGCCTGAGCTTCGTTCCGTTCGTGGTCAAGGCATCGGCCGAGGCGCTCAAGCGCAACCCGACCTTCAACGCCGTCTGGACCGACCACGGCCTCATGGCCAAGCGCCGGGTCAACATCGGGGTCGCCGTCGCGGTCGACGACGGCCTGATCGTGCCCGTGATCCGCGACGCGGATCAATTGTCGATTCACGGCCTCAACGTCGCGATCGCCGACGTGGCCGCCCGGGCAAAGGCCGGCAAATTCAAGATCGACGACTTCGGTGGCGGGACCTTCACGATCGACAACACCGGATACCTGGGCACGAACCTCGTTATGCCGATCCTCAACGTCCCCGAGGTGGGGATCGTGACGATGGAGGCGATCACCAAGCGCCCGGTCGTCGTCTCGACGCCGGATGGCGACGTGATCGCGATCCGGCCGGTGATGAACATGGTCCTCGGCGTCGATCACCGGGCGAACGACGGCGCAGGTGGCGCGGCACTGCTCAGGGATATCAAGGCGTGGCTGGAATCGGTGGGACCGGACACGCCGGTCTACTGACCTCGTGCGGCCTATCGCCCTCGGCGCGGGACTGGCGGGTCTGATCGTGGTCGTCGTCGGCTGCACTGCGACCAATATCCCAACGGTCCCGACCATGCCGCCGATCGCGACTTCCGTCCAGGCCGCGTTCCAGGGCACGACGATGGTCTTCACGGTCTCGCCGTGGCGGCTCGATGCCACGGTCGCCTTCCTTTGCCGGAGCAAGCCCGGCCCCGAATTCACGATTGATAGCCCGAAGCCGGCCGCTGCAGCAGGCTGCGTCCCGCTCGAGTCGTCCACCAGCGGCAACGTGCTTCAGGCTCGGTTCGACGCGCTGGCTCTAGCGCCGGGGGTCGCAGACCTGTTCAACGACTCGGGGCCGCCGTGGTTTCTGGCCGTGTCGGGCAAGCGGGACCCGTTCTCGGCGGCGACGACCCTGACCGTAATCGACTCGCCGATCTACAGCCCCCACGGACCGAGCTGATGCGCGTCTTGATCACCGGCGCGACGGGTTTCGTCGGCGGAGCCGTTGCCAGGGCACTGCGCAAGCGCGACGACACGGTCGTCGCGCTGGTCCGCGATCCGAAACGGGCCGGCGACCTCGCGGCTCTCGGCGTCGAGCTCGTGGCCGACGATCTCTCCGACGTCGACGAGCTGACTGATCGGATGCGCGGGGCCGACGGCGTGATCCATGCCGCCGGGAGCTACCGGATCGGCACTCCGAAGCGCGAGCACGGCGCGATGTGGGACGCCAACGTCGGCACGACGACGTGCGTCCTCGACGCCGCGGAAGCCGCCGGCGTGCCGCGTATCGTCTATGTCTCGACGGTCAACGTCGTCGGCAACACCCACGGCAAGGTTGTCGACGAGACGTACAGGCGGGACCTCGGCGCGGGGTTCCTCAGCTGGTACGACGAGACGAAGTACGGCGCCCACGAGGTCGCTGAGCAGCGGATCGCCAGCGGCGCCCCGGTCGTGATCGTCCTGCCGAGCCAGGTCTACGGTCCCGGCGACCACACGGCGTTCGGCGAACAGATGCGCCTCGCCAACGCGGGTCGCCTTCGCTACCGGGCGGCCGATGACGTCGGGGTCGGTCTCGTTCACGTCGACGATCTCGCGGCCGGGATCGTCGCCGCGCTGGATCGCGGCGTCGTCGGCCAATCGTACGTGCTGACCGGGCCTGTCACCACGCTGCGCGACGCCGTGGAGATCGCCGCCCGGATCGGCGGGCACGGTGTGCCGCGCCTTCGGATCCCGACGGGACTGCTCCGGGCCATGGCGCCGCTGGGGCGCCTGATCGGTCAACCGAACCTGCGCGAGGTGGTTTCGGCATCGGCCGGAGTCACCTACTGGGCATCGGCGGCAAAGGCGTCGAAGGAGCTGGGCTTCGCACCACGCGAGATCGAACAAGGGCTGCGCGACACGTTCGGCGCGGCCTGACTACACTCGAACCGATGACCCGCGAGCTTCCGATGTTCGTCCAGCCCGATGCGCCGCATCACGGCTCGTCCGCGCCCGAGACGATCGCGATGGGCGGCTCCGTGACGCCGCTGCGCCGGCACCCCGATTGGATCAGGTCGCGGCTGCCGTCGGGCGAGAACTACCACGACCTCAAGGGCCTCATGCGCGGCCTCAACCTCAACACCGTCTGCGAGGAAGCGCACTGCCCGAATATCGGCGAGTGCTGGGACCAGCGGACCGCGACGATCATGATCCTCGGCGATACCTGCACTCGGGCCTGCGGCTTCTGCGCGGTCAAGACCGGCCGGCCGACGTGGTTCGACGACGACGAGCCACGGCGGGTGGCGGAGGCGGTGTCCCGACTCGGCTTGGAGCACGTCGTCGTCACGAGCGTCGCCCGCGACGACCTGCCCGACGGCGGTTCGCGCATCTTCGCCGAGACGATCCGCGCGATGCGCGAGGCGAGCCCCGGGATGGGAATCGAGGTGCTCATCCCGGATTTCGACGGCTCGGACGACCGATTGCGGACCGTGATGGACGCCCGGCCCGACATCCTCAACCACAACCTCGAGACCGTGAAGCGGCTTCAGAAGCCGGTCCGCAAGCGCGCCCGATGGGATCGCAGCCTCTACGTCCTGGGCCGGGCGAAGGAGATGGCGGTCGAGATCGGCTACGCGGCGCATACGAAATCGAGCCTGATGGTCGGACTCGGCGAGACCCGCGAGGAGCTGACCGAGGCGTTCAAGGCGCTGCGCGAGGTCGAGGTCGACATCCTCACGATCGGCCAGTACCTGCGGCCCTCCGAGAAACACCTGCCGCTCGAGCGCTACTACCACCCCGACGAGTTCGCCGAGATGAAGGTCGAGGCACTCGGGCTCGGGTTCAAGCACGTCGAGTCGGCGCCTCTCGTCCGTTCCAGCTACCACGCCCGCGACCAGGTTCCGGGCGCCGAGCTTCGTGCACTCCGCCGGCGACAGGCGACGATCGATGCCCAGGGACGCGTCGTCCCCGCAGCCAGCTGATCCAGGCCCCCGGCACTGGCCCGGGCGGACGACGTGAGTCCCGTTCCTTACGCCACGGAGCTCCTCGTCGATCGGGTGCGCGTGACCGGGAGACGCCCAACCCTGTCGGCGGTGTTCGTCGGCGGCCGCGCCGTCCACCTCGTGATGATCGTAGCGGATGGGCTCTCGACAAGAGAGAACGGATGTTCTATTATGGACGAACGTCCTCTACCTGCGCCCGGGCACCCGAGAGCACTTCCTCGAGAACCTCGGCCGCGACTGGCCGGAGCTCGTGCCGCGCTACGAGCGCCAGTACGCCGGCCGGGCCTTCCTGCCGAAGAGCCAGGTCGAGACGGTCCGCCGCGAGGTCGCAGACCTTCGCCATCGGTTCGACATCGCGGATCAGTGCCAGGTGCGACTGATGCCGGCGCCGGCGTCGGAGCCGGACCAGCACCTCCAGCTGGACCTCGAAATGCCGGCGAAGCGCCGGCAGTCGGCTGTCACGCGCGTGGCCTGACCGCTCCGCTGCCGCGCCCTCCGCTATGCTGGCAATCATGGTTCGTCAGCTCTCGCGGAAGGTCCCGCTCGCCGAGCTCCACTGCCA
The DNA here is from genome assembly GCA_038250445.1 of Candidatus Limnocylindrales bacterium. GTDB lineage: Bacteria > Chloroflexota > Limnocylindria > Limnocylindrales > CSP1-4 > CF-46. The sequence goes on from JBBSCI010000096.1 coordinate 6,768, forward strand.
TCTCGGCGGCGCGGTGACGCCGGCGATCATGTGGAGCATTGCCCACGCCCAGGGCATCAAGCTGCCGACGCGCGACTACTGGGAGTTCCGGGACACGATCACTGTCTCGGACAAGCGCAACCGCTCGTTCGACGGCTACCTCCAGCTCTTCCACTGGACCGAGCTGATCCAGTCCTCGCCGATCGCGGTCGAGCGGGCGGTCTACGAGGTCGTCGGTGGCGCCTATCGCAAGAACAACGTCACGACGATGGAGCTCCGCTTCAACCCGATGAAGCGCAACCGCGGCGGCGAGCAGGACCTCGACCACATCATCGCCGCGGCATTGCGGGGGATGGACCGGGCGACCCTCGAGTACCCGGTCAAGCCCGGCCTCATCTTCTGTCTCGACCGGGCCTTTCCGTTCGAGCTCAACGAGATCATCACCGAGAAGGCGATTGGCTCGCATGATCGCGGCGTCGTCGGGATCGACATTGCCGGCCCGGAGTCGGCCACCTTCCGCGTCGCCGACTACAAGCGACTCTTCCGGCGAGCCCGCCAGTACGGCCTCGGGCTGACCGTCCATACCGGCGAATCGGGATCGGTCGACGAGGTCGCCCGGGTCGTCGAGCTGCTTGAGCCCGATCGGATCGGGCACGGGGTCAAGGCCGCCTACGACCCGCGGGCGATGGCAATGATCCGCGATCGCGGGATCGTCCTCGAGATCTGCCCGACGTCGAATCTCAACACCCGCGTCGTGTCGGGCTGGGACGAGTTCCGCTGGATCTTCGACACCTTCCGGCGCAACGAGATCCGCTTCACGATCAACACCGACGGTCCGGAGATGCTTCAGACCTACATCCGCGACGAGATGGCCACGCTCAGCCGATTGGGGATTCTGTCGGTCGAGGACCTGGAGCTGGCCGCTGCGACGTCGCTCGCCTCATCGTTCGTCCCGAATGTCTCTGATGTTCCGACGCCGCGGCTGTCGCCGGCGACCCGCGAGGTCGTCGAGCGCGAAGAGGCTTAACGCGAGGCTTCTGAACCCGATGCGACCATCGCTCGTAGGTTGAGCCCCGACTCCTCAACGATCCGGTACGTGCAGCTCCGGTCGCCGGACGCGATGTGCGTCTCCCGGACCACGTTTGCCCCGAGGACGTCGCGGAAGAGGTCCAACTCGGCCTCGCACGGCATGGAGCTCTGGGCGGCGACCCCGAAGATCGCGCAGTTGCACTGGCGGAGGCGGATCACGCCGTCTTCGTTCACGCTCGCGCTCGAGAGGTAGCCCTGCTCATCCTGGATGATCGCGAGCTCCTGGACCTTCGCCTCGAGCGTTGCGTCGGCCGGCAGGCGTTCCGCGAGTCGGTTCCTGACCTGCTCTGCGATCAGCTGCCGGCGGACCGCGAAGACGCGGGCGACGAGCTCGTCGCCACCGACGGTCCCGACTGCGGCGAGGAGGCCTGCCGCCAGCGCGTCGTAGTTCGAAGGGAAGACGATCTGCGCATCGGGCGTCACGTCGTAGAGGTGTCGCGGTCGCCCGACGCCGTGGCGAACGGTTCGTCGATCGACGAGGCCCGCTGCCTCGAGCGAGCGGAGCTGTTGGAGGATGCCGGTGCGGCTGGCACCGACGGCCGTCGCGAGCTGTTCTGGTGAGCTGGGACCGTCACGACGGAGCTGGACGAGAATCTCGCGGCGCAGGCCCGACGCGGCCCGTTGGGCCGTGTCGAATCCGCCTCTGGGCGAGCGCGGGGTCAGGGACGCCTGGGAGTGCAGCGCAGGCATGGCCGAAGGCTAGCACTCGGGGGCGCACGTCGCAGGATCGGCGCGGCCGCTGGGTCATGCGGTACCCTCGGCTCCGTGGACTTCGACCTATCGCCCGAGCACGAGCTTCTCCGCCGAACCATCCGCGACTTCATGGTCAAGGAGGTCGCCCCGGTCGTCGACGAGCACGAGCGGGCGCGCCGCTTCCCGGTCGACATCGTCAACCGCCTCGGCGAAATGGGCTGGCTCGGCATCCCGATCCCGGAGGACGAGGGCGGCGCCGGCCTCGACACCCTCGCGTATGCGATCGCGATCGAGGAAATCGGGCGGGTCTGGGGCTCGCTCGGGTTGATCGTCGCCGCCCACACCAGCCTCGGCTGCGGACCGATCCACCTGGCGGGTACGGCGGAACAGAAGGAGCGGTTCCTCGCCCCGATGGCGTCCGGCAGGGTCCTCGGCGCGTACGGCCTGACCGAGCCCGGCGCCGGCTCCGACGCAGGGGGGACGCGAACGACCGCCAGGCACGAGGACGGGCCAGATGGCGGGTCGTGGGTGATCGACGGGGGCAAGCGGTTCATCACCAACGCGGGCCAAGCCGGGACCTACGTCATCACGGCCCGGACCGGCAAGACCGAGAATGGCGATGCGGAGATCAGCGCCTTCATCGTGCCTGCGGATACTGCCGGCTTCAGCGTCGGCCGCTTCGAGGAGAAGCTCGGCCTCCACGCGTCGGCGACCGGCGAGCTGATCTTCTCGGGCGCGCGGGTTCCCGCGGCCAACATGCTTGGGCCACAGGGCGACGGCTTCCGGACGTTCCTGAAGATCCTCGACGGCGGCCGGATCTCGATCGGCTCCCTCGCGGTCGGCCTCGCCCAGGCCGCCCTCGACGCCTCGATCCCGTACGCCCAGACCCGCGAGCAGTTCGGCCGGCCGATCGGCAGTTTCCAGGGCGTCGCCTTCATGGTGGCCGATATGGCGACCGAGATCGAGGCGGCCCGACAGATGGTGTGGCGCGCAGCTTGGCTCAAGGACCAGGGTCGGGACTACAGCCTCGCGGCGGCCCAGGCGAAGCTCTTCGCCTCGGAGGTCAGCTCACGGGCGACGAACAACGGGATCCAGATCCACGGGGGCTACGGCTACGTCGAGGAGTACAAGGTCGAGCGCTTCATGCGCGACGCCAAGCTGACCGAGATCGGCGAGGGGACGAGCCAGGTTCAGCGCCTCGTGATCGCGCGGAAGATTCTGGGCCTTCGCGTCGTCTGACGACCCGAAAACGCCTCAGGCGCGGGTGTAGCATCGCCCGTATCGCGCGCCATCGCAGGCCCCACTCCCGGCTCGAGCGCGCGGTGAGGAGGGACCCGGATGCACAAGCAGGTGAGTTCTCTACTCTCGAACGGCGGATCGCCCGGTCAGCTGGCCAAGTACGCCCGTGCTCTTGCGGAGGCCGGTGTGAACATCAGGGCCATCGGCGGCTCTGAATGGGACCATCGGGGTGCCGTAGCGGTCCTCGTGGACGACGATACCAACTTGGAAGAGCTGATTGGCCTCTTGGGAGACGATTACCCGACGCGCGAGCTCCACTGCGCAGAGGCGGTGCTCCCGGACGAGCCCGGTTCGCTCGCCACGGCCGCCGAGCGGATCGGCGATCTCAATATCCTGACCGTGCTTGTGGCGGACACGCATGGCGGCGTGGGTCTCGTGAGCTTCGGGTTCGAAACGCACGAAGAGGCTTACGAGGCCGTAGGTCTCCTCGGCGATTTCGCTGTACGCAATGAGCACGACCTGTCGCGGGCCTGGCAGGAACACGAGGACTGGGACGGGACGAACACCAACCCTCGGCCCGACCCGAGGCACCCGGCCTAGGCCACTCAATCGGCCTATCGAGGCTGTTAGGAGAGACCACGATGCACAAGCAGGTCAGCGCGTTGCTTTCCGCTGGCGGTTCACCCGGGAAGCTGGCGGCGTTTGGAATCGCACTCGGTGGGTCGGAACTGGATATCAAGAAGATCGGTGGCGCCGAGTGGCTCAACGACGGTCCTGTGACCCTGATTCTTCGGGAGGACGGCGAAGACAAGAGACGGGCGTTCGAAGGGGTCTGCGCTCGTCTGCAACTGCCATGGCTCAGCTTTCCGATTGTCGCTGTCGAGCTCGCCGACGTCCAAGGCTCGCTGGGGGCGATGGCCGCCGTGCTCGGCAACAACGACATCAATATCTATTCGGTGCTCCTCCTCGAGCCTACCGAAACCATGGCCGTTGTCGGACTCGGGATCCGTCCCTCGAAGGTCGAGGATGCCCTGAGGGCGTTGCGGACGGCACAGCCCAACCACTACACGGCAACAGTGCTTCAACACGGAGACGATCCCAACGATGGCGCCGAGTGGGACGCCCGGACCGAGGACCTCCTGCCGAGATGGGAAGATCCGAACGCGTCGAAGGACGATCCAGCGTTCTGGCAGGTGCCCGGTCAAGGCGCCTAGCCGAAGAGGGAGCGACCAGCATGCACAGACAGGTGGCATCCCTACTCTCCACGAGCTCGCCCGGCCGATTGGCGAAGCTCGGAAGCGCGCTGGGTGCGCGCAGGATCGACATCGCGACAACCGGCGGTGCCGAATGGAAGCACCACGGGCCGGTCACGCTGACGATCAAGAACGACTGGGGCGCGGGCCCTGACGATCAGATTCGCGGCTTCGCCGAGGTCATGGCCGAGGGTGAGTTTCCCTGGCTCGTGTTCCGGACCATCGAGGTCGAGCTGAAGGACGAGCCGGGTGCGCTCGGAAGCGCGGCGACGGCGCTCGGCGACATCAACGTCTACGCGGTCACGATTCTCGAGACGGACGGGACCAATGCGCTCATCGGCCTCGGCGTCAGGCCGAGCCAGGTAGGCGAAGCGATCACGAGGCTCAAAAGCCACAACGCCCGCCTTCGTCGCCACCCGAACGATCCGGAAGGCGATGGCTGGTGGGATGAGTGGGACGATCGAACGGAGCGGCTGATCCCGGACTTCGACAACCCGAAGGTCCGCCCCAACGATCGGCGGTTCTACCAGCTCATACGGCCGTCTGACCAGGAGGGCGTCCGGCGTCGCTGACCTGACCGGCCCCGACCCGCACCGCGATCGTCGCGGCCTCGACCCGGTTGTTGACGCCCAGCTTGTCGAGGATATGGGTCACGTGAACGCTCGCCGTCTTCGGGCTGATGAAGAGCGTGTCGGCGATCTCGGCGTTCGATCGCCCGGCGGCGACAAGCTCGAGGACCTCCCACTCGCGCGCCGATAGGCCCAGGATCTTCGCCGGCTCGGCCGGCCCGACCGGCGTTCCGACCTCCTCCTCGACACCGGCAGGCACGGCCGCCAGCGGCGCGTCGAGGACGACCCGCGAGCGGGTCGCGATCGACTCGATCGATGTCCGCAACGGGACCGCACCCAGGCCCGCCGCCGCTGCGTACGCCTCGCGGAGGAGTTTCGCCGCTTCGTCGCGCGGGCCGCGAGCCAGCAGCACGGCCTCTCCGGCACGGGCGCGGGCCCGGGCCGCTGGGTCTGGCATGGGCACCGCGTCCCAGGCCTGTGCGGCGGCGA
>JBBSCI010000097.1:0-11945 GCA_038250445.1 Candidatus Limnocylindrales bacterium
CCGGATCCGACGTGATCTCGCGGCCGACCGTGTCCACGACCGCGATCGCCTTGTCGACGTCCGTGCCGAAGGCGACCGTCACGTTCTGGTTGATCCGGGCCCACGTCCGGGTCCGGTTGCTGGCGACCTTGATCTCCCCGTTCGGGACCGTGTGGACGACTCCGTCGAGGTCGCGCAGCGTCGTCCGGCGCAGGCTGAAGTCCTCGACCTGGCCGCTCACGCCGGCGATCGATACGACATCGCCCTTGCTGTAGTGGTTCTCGACGAGGATGAGTGCACCGTTCAGGTAGTCCTTGACGAGGCTCTGAGCCCCGAAGCCGACGGCGATCCCGACGACGCCCAGGCCCGCGACGGCCGGCCCGATGTCCAGCCCGAATTCGCGCAGGATCATGAGGCCGGCGACGACGACGACGAAGAACCGGATCACGTTGCTGCCGAGCTGGTCGAGGGTGTCCATCCGTTTCCGGACCTCGATCGCCGACAGCTCCTGGGCAGTCCCCTCCGTCGCCTCCCGGTCGAGCAGGGCCTTGATGATCCCGTGGACGGCCAGCCGCGCCAGCCTGAGGGCGAGCACTGCGAAGACGATGATCAGGAGGATGTGGAAGCCGTCACCCCTGAGCCAGGCGACGACCTCTGTCCAGGGTGTCTTCGTGAAGTCCGGCATCGGTTCGTAGCCTAGCGCTGCGGGAGCCTAGGACGCTGCGGCGACTCCGGCGGGCAGGCCGGCGACCGACGGGGCGACCGTTGAGCCGTTCGACTGGCCCGGTCCGCCAAGGCGGATCGAGATCGCGGCAGCGGCCTCGCGGGCCTGGATCGCGAGCTCCGGAATCCGACGCGGCGTGAGGCGGAAGGCGGGTCCCCAGATGTCGACCGCGGCGACGACATTGCCGCGCGCATCGTGGACCGGCGCCGAGACCGCGTTGAGTCCCATCTCGTACTCGCCAAGGGCGGTCGCGTAGCCGCGCCGTCGGATCCGGGCCAGCTCCTCGAGCAGTGGCTCAAGCTCGGTGATCGTGCGTTCCGTGTAGCTGACGATGCCACGCCGGACGATGCGCAGGACCTCCCGCTCGGCGACGGCCGCGAGCAGCACCTTCCCCGACGCCACGCAGTGGAGTGGCGTCGAGCGGCCGGTCCAATCGCCGACGGCGATCAGATTCGGGCCGTCCGCCTGGGCGACCGTCAGGAGCGCATCGGCATCGAGGATCCCGAGCCCGGTCGTCTCGTGGGTCAGACGGGCCAGGCGTTCGAGCTCCGGCATCGAGATTCCGCGCAGGTCGAGGGTCCGCTCCGCCCGCTCAGCGAGGCGGATCACGACCAGGCCGAGACGGTACTTGCCGGTCTCCTCGTCCTGCTCGACGAGGCCGCGCTTCTGGAGGGTGGCAAGCAGCCGCGACGCGGTCGACTTGTGAAGCCCGAGCCGCCGGGCGAGCTCGGTTACGCCGGCCTCGCCCTGACAGTCGCCGAGCGCGAGCAGCAGCGCGGCGGCGCGATCGACCGACCGGACTGCGTTGCCGTCAAGAACCATCGACGTGCCCCTCTTCCAATATGTCCTACCCGGCTGCGGGATGCGACTGGGCGCCGTGGCCGTCGACGGGTGCTACCCCGCCGGCACGGTCTTCGAGCGCGGCGTCGACCGAGTCGCTGAAGATCGAGATGATCCGATCGGCGTAGTTGCCGTCGGCGTGGGCTTCGCACAGGAACCAGGGCTCGCGCGAGTCGGGCTCCGGCATCGCACCGCGAGCCATCATCCCGAGCGCGATCGCGTCGTACAGGTCGTGATCGGAGTTCGCCCAGTCCCGGTATTCGGTTGGCGCCTTGTCGGCGAAGTAGATGCCGAACATCGTCGGGTGACCGGTGAACGTGTGGGCGAGGCCCTTGCGATTGAGGATCTCGTGGAGGCCGGCCTGGATCGTCAGGCCGAGGTCGCGGATCTTCTCGATCGCGTTGGTCTCCTTGATGATCGTCAGCGTCTTGACCGCCGCCGCCGCCGCGACGCGGTTCCCAGCATAGGTGCCGCCGTGGCTGACGTGGTCGGGGAGGACGCTCATGACCTCCTCGGTGCCACCGAATGCGGCGGCCGGGTAGCCGTTGCCCATCGCCTTGGCGAAGGTCGCGAGGTCCGGGGTGATACCGAAGTGCTCGGCCGCGCCGCCGCGGGCGAATCGGAAGCCGGTCTTCACCTCGTCGAAGATCAGGATCGATCCGAACTCTGTGGTCAGGGCCCGGATCGCCTCGTGGAATCCCGGCTGGGGCATGATCGCCTGGGCGTTGCCGAGGACTGGCTCGATGATGACGCCGGCGATGTCGTCGCCGTCGCGCTCGAAGATGCGGCGCAGGACGTCCATCGCGTTGTAGCGGGCCGGGATGATCGTGCGGCCGACCGCTTCCGGGATGCCGCGACCCCAGGCCAGCCCGACCGGGTTCTCCTCGTCGCCGAGCTCCGACATGTCGTTCGGCGTGACGCTGATCAGCGCGTAGTCGTGGACCCCGTGGTACTGACCCTCGAACTTCACGATCTTCGTCCGGCCGGTGTAGGCCCGGGCGACGCGCATCGCGTGCATCGTCGCCTCGGTACCCGACACGGTCATCCGGGCCTTCTTGACCCAGCCGGTCAACTCCTTGACGAGCTCGATGGCCTGGACTTCGTCCTCGCTCGTGATCGAGAAGCTGACGCCCTTCCGCATCCGTTCATTGACGTAGTCGTCCACCCGATCATCGCCGTGACCGAGGATGACCGGCCCGTAGCCCATCCGCAGGTCGATGTACTCGTTCTGGTCGATATCCCAGATCGTGCCGCCCTTGCCCCGATCGATGTAGATCGTGTCCTCGCCCCAGGCGCGGAAGTTGGAGTTCGTCCCGCCGGGCATGCTCTCGAGAGCGCGGCGGTACATGGCCGCCTGGCGCTCGCGTCGGAGGGCCTTCGGGGCTGGGGCGGCCACGGGCTCAGTCGTCATGGTTACTCCGTTGCTACGGATCGTCGATCCGGTGGGCGGGACAGCCGTTGCGAGGGGCGGAACGCCGGGCCGTCATCTTGTCATATGCCGCTGCGCGTCGTCAACGCGGATATCGCAGCGGAAGCCACCCTTCCGTGCGAATTACGCACCGCATCGCAAACCAATCCCGCGCAATGCGTGGACACGACGCACCAGTAGACGCCGCTGGCCTAGCATGGCGCCGATGATCAGCTACTGGCTGGCGGCGAGCGAGGCCGGCCCGGCCCGGCCGCCTCTGGGGACCGACCGCCGGGCGGACGTGGCGATCATCGGCGCCGGGTTCACCGGGCTCTGGACGGCCATTGCTCTCACCGATTCGGATCCCTGGCTTCGAGTCGTCGTTTTGGAGGCCGAGAGCGTCGGCTTCGGGGCGACAGGACGGAACGGCGGGTTCTGCTCGGCAAGCCTGACCCATGGGCTGGCGAACGGCATCCGCCACTTCGCCGATGAGCTGGCGATCCTCGAACGGGAGGGCGTCTTCAACCTGCGGGAACTCGTCGCCTTCACGAGGCGGAACGGGATCGAATGCGACCTCGAGGAGGCCGGAATCCTCGACGTCGCCGACCAGCCCCACCAGGTCGAGGAGTTTCGAGCCTGGGTCGACGAGGCGGCGGCGTGGGGCGAGGAGCTCGAATTCATGGACCGCGAGCGAGTCCAGTCGGAGGTCCATTCGCCGCTCTGGCAGGCCGGGCTCTATCGGAAGCCGGGGCGGGATGTAGTGCTCGACCCGGCCAAGCTGGTCCGGGGCATAGCCCGCGTCGCCGAGGAGCGTGGGGTGACGATCCACGAGTCGAGTCGGGTCACCGGCGTCGATCGACGGGCAGGCGGCGTCCGGGTCCGAACCGCCAACGGCACCGTCGTGACCGCCGACCACGTCGTCGTCGCCACCTCTGCCTACTCCGGCTGGATGCCGCGGCTGCTGAACCATTTCGTGCCCGTCTACGACTACGTCCTGGTGTCGGACCCGATGACGCCCGAACAGCGGGCCTCGATCGGCTGGCGCCGGAGGCAGGGGATGTCCGACTCGAACAATCAGTTCCACTACTTCCGGTTGACCGCCGACGATCGGATCCTGTGGGGTGGCTATGACGCGGTCTACTACTTCGGCAACCGCGTCGGACCGAAGCTCGACCGGCGATCGAGGACCTTCAGGATGCTGGAGTCCCAGTTCCGGGCGGCGTTTCCGCAGCTCACCGACCTCCGGTTCCCGTACCGCTGGGGCGGCGCGATCGATACCACTTCGCGGTTCACGGTCACATTCGGCCAGGGGCTCGGCGGGCGGCTGACGTACGCACTGGGCTACACGGGGCTCGGGGTTGGGGCGAGCCGCTGGGCCGGCGGCGTCATCCGCGACTTCATCCTCCGGCCGGACTCCGACCTCTTGCGGTTGCGCTTCGTCCAGAGCCTGCCGATCCCGTTCCCGCCGGAACCGCTCCGCTTTGCGGTCGTCGAGACGGTCCGCCACGAGCTGGCCCGGGCCGACCGGAACGAGGGTCGCCGCGGGCTGCTGCTTCGGACGCTCGACGCCCTGGGGATCGGGTTCGACAGTTAGGGCGCCCGCGGCGCCGCATCGCCGCCGCGGCGCCGCATCGCCGCCCGCGCCGCCGCTGGCGGCTCCGCCGTATCTGTATTGCGACGTGGTAGGCCCTCGAACATTGGCCGCCTTCGCCGGGCGCCATCGTTCGTCGGGCGGCGGCCCTCTCGTCGGTTGGGCATGCTCCTGGACGACCGAGGAAACCGACTGATGCTGAGGGCGACCCGTCGAGATAGTTCCGTTTGGCTCGAACTATCCCTGGGCAGGAACACGCCACAGATGCGCCGCAGCGTATGCCGAGCTCGGGTCGGCAGGCAATCGAGATCGCGCCAGACCGTCCGGACTACTCGGGTTCACCTGGCCGGCTCATCTCCGTCGATAGTTCCAGCGTAGCGGAACTATTGCGCGGGCGGGCCTTTGCCGTCGGGCGAGCCTCGGGACCCTTCACGACGCCCTCCCAGCGACCGAGCGCCCACGGACAAGAAGCGATGGCGCCGGAAACCGCCGGTCGGACTTGGCGGGCTCCCTGCGAGCAACACAGATAGTTGTGGCGGGCGGTCCGATCTGGGGTGCGTCGCCGGAATGCGCCTGGGCTAGGCCGGCGTCGCGACCCAGTTCGGCAACTCCCGCGACAGCGTCGCGAGCGGCAGCGAGCCGTGGCCGAGGATCGCGTCGTGGAACGACTTGAGATCGAACGCGGAGCCGTCGCGGGCGGCGATCTCCGAGCGGAGCTTGACGATCTCGCGGCAACCGATCATGTAGGTCAGTGCCTGGCCGGGCCAGGCGATGTAGCGATCGGTCTCGATGACCGCGTCGGTCTCGGACAGCCCGGCCTCGAGCAGGAATTCGATCGACTGCTGGCGCTCCCAGCGCAGCGCATGCAATCCGGTGTCGACGACCAATCGGGCGGCCCGCCAGGCGACCGCGTCGTACATCCCGAATCGCTCGGCGTCGTCGCGAAAGAGGCCCATCTCGTCGGCGAGCTTCTCGCTGTAGAGGCCCCAGCCCTCGACGTAGGCGCCGCCGACCATCCGGGCGCCGAGCCGGCGGAACGTGTTGAGGTTCGGGTTCTCCATCTCGAGTGCGATCTGGAAATGATGGCCGGGCACCGCCTCGTGGTAGGTCGTCGAAGCCAGCCTCGAGAACTTGCGGTTCGGCAGGTCGTAGCCGTTCGCGTAGTAGATGCCGGGTCGCGACCCATCGGTGGAGGGCGGGAAGTAGTAGGCGAACGGGGCGTCCTTCTCCTTGAACTCCTCGACGGGCTTGACCTCGAGGCCGGCCCGCGGCAGCGTCCCGAAGAACCTGGGCGCCACCGCCATTGCCCGCTCGATGTCCTCGCGAGCGCGAGCGATCAGGTCGTCCTTCGACTTCGGGGTGTTATCGGGATCGGCTGCGAGCGACGCCCGATAGGCCTTCACGTCGTCGCCGAAACCGGCGTTCCGGGCGATCTCGCGGCGGCCGGCGTTCGTCGCCTCAAGCTCCTCCATGCCGATCTGATGGACGTCGTTCGGGTCGAGATCGAGCGTGGTCCACGCCCGGATCTGGGTCTTGTACAGGGTGTCGCCGCTCGGTGCCGACCAGAGGCCGGGTTCGACACGCGTCGCCGCCAGATAGTCGCCGCGGAGCGCCTCGAGAAAGGCGGCGTCGGCCGGGTAGACCACGTCGCGGACGGCCTCGCGGACGCGCTCGCGATCGGCCTCCGAGGCGACCTGGGCCATTGACGGGACGATCGCCTCCTCGATCGGGATCGCGAGAAGCCGCTCGAGCTGCTGGACCGTTCGCTCGGCGACGATCCGGGGCGCGGTCAGGCCCGATTCGATTCCCTCGTTGAGGATCCCGATGTTCGCGTCCATGTAGCCGCGATAGGCGCGCAGGCGGGCGAGGAACTTCTCCAGGCGCTCCGGGGTGTCGGCCCGCTGGAACTGGCAGAGCTGCGGCAGCAGGGTCTGGGGCCCGCCGATCTGGTCTACGACGCGCAGCCGATGGGTGCCCTGTTCGTCCTCTTCGATCCCCAGGTCGCCGATCACGACGAGCATGTCCCGGGTGATCCGGTCCTCGAGCGAGAGGCCGTCCGGGCTGATCGCCTCGGCCTCCGCCTTCGTCCGCTCCATCAGGGCGCGAACCTTGGCTCGCCCGGCCGGGCTCGGGTCCTCGAGCCGGTCGTCGTAGCGCTCGTCGCCGTAGACGGTCGCCGTCGTCGGGTTGAGCTCGAGGATGCTCTCCCAGAAGCGATCGGACAGCTCGTCGATGGGCGAGCTCGGGAGCTTGGAATCGGTCACCTGATCCTCCTACTTCGATCAGCCTTCGAAGAGCGGCATCTGCTCGCCGGAGCGCTCGACGATCGGGTCGAGCCCGAGGTACGGCTCCAGGCCGTCGAGGTCGAGCGGGTCGCGGCCGAGGAACCCGTGAAGGTGGTTCCATTTGATGAAGTGCCAGTTGTCGCGCTCGACGGCCTCGCGCAGGAGCGGCGAGCGCTCGAGCTTGTGGCGGATCAGCTCGGTCCGCTCCGGGGCGACGACGAGGAACCGGACGATCGATTCGTCGGCCGTTATCCGGGCATGGCGACGGAGCATCGGCTCGCCGAGCATCGCGGTCCACTCCACCTCGAATAGGAAGGCCGCGCGGCCGCGGACGTACCAGATGCAGTCGACCTCGGACACCTCGTCGACGGCCCGGCTGATCTGGACGAGGTACGCCCGATGCTCGCGCTCGTCGAGCCAGTCGCCGAGCCGGCGCGAACCGAGCTTGCGAGCCTGCTCTCGGCGCCCGATCCAGACGTTCATCCCGAGGCGGTGGCCGCCGTCGGCCAAAAGCGCGATCGTCTCGGCGTGCTGCTGGGTGCGGCGAAGGAGATCGTCGCCGGTGAGCAACCGGTCGGGCGTGCTGGCCATGCTCCGATAGCTCTGGAGGCACGCCCGGACGAGAGCCTCGTCGGGCAGGTCGTGTCCTGAGAAGAGCGCTGCGATCCGCTCGAAGAACGACGACTCCGAGAGGTTGCCGGCCGTGGACAGGAGGCTGTACACCGCCCACTCGACGCGGTCGGCGAGCGGAGCGGCTGCGGCGGCGCGGTCGGCCGGGTCGGCAAGCCACCAGCGGCCGGGCTCGATCTCGGTGAGGCGACGATGGCCCTCGCGGCCCAGCTCGTGGCGGATGAGCGACAGGAGTGCCTCGACGTGGTCCGTCGCCCCGTCGGCCGGGCGGGTCGCGCGGCGTGTGCGGGCAGGGGTCGGTGGGCCTTCGTTGCGCAGGGCTGGAAGATCGGGTTCGTCATCGTTGGTTCGCCGCGTGCCAGCGTCGCCGGTGTCGCGGGCGTCGCCGGCGGCATCTCCGTCGGGCAGCCAATCGTCTTCGCCGGCGGCCATGAGACGGCGCAGCTGGCCCGCCCGATCGAGCCCGACGAGGATCTCGCCGAGCAGCCGCTCGTGCCGGGCAGGCTCGCCGCGGGCCTTGATCGTCTCGACCGCGACCTCGGTCACGGTCTTTGCGACCTCGGCGGCGGAGAACGGCCGGCGGTCGAAGCGCTCGGGAGCGACGAACAGCCCGGGCCCCGGGACGACCTCCGTGTCGCCCGCCCCGCCCGGCAGGGCGTCGAGGGTGACGTTTGCCCGGGTTCGCGCCCCGGGCGGCATCGTGGCGCCCGGCGGAACTAGCTCGATCAGCCCGGCCAGCTCGTCGTCACCGTCCTCGAGACGAGCCCGGACGAGCCGAAACCCCGCCCCGACGCCGCCAAGCGCGGCGGCGACGAGCGCCTCCGGTCCGCCGCCGTCGACGAGGAAGACGACCCGCGCGTCCCGGGTGAGCGATGGCTCGACAGCCGCGAGCGACCGGCCGAGGGCCGCCGCCTGCCAGCCCCACGGCGCCCGGATGGCACCGCCGGACAGGGCCTCGAGCGGGAGCACCGATGCCGCCTCGCGACCGAGGACCCAGGCCGTGCCCCAGTAGGCGAGCGACAGGCGCTCCTGGTTCGGGCGGACCGGCGGCTGGCCGAGGACGAGCCGCACGCGCCGACGCGACCCTCCTGCCCCGCCCTCGCCCGGGTCCCAGATCAGCGATCGGGCCGCCGAGGGACCGGCCACGCCGAGCAGCGCGGTCGCGGTACCGTCGACGAGACTGCGCAGATCCGAGCCGATGCGCGCCTGGACCGACCCGAGCGAGCCGCCCTCCAGCCGCTGGATGAAGCCTCGGACGAGGCGGATGCCGTCTTCGAAGGCGAGCCACGGATTCCGCTCGCGCCACTGGCCGCCGCCGGGAGGTCGGACGCGGCCGCCCTGGATGCGGAGCGACCCGACCCGTCCCGGATAGCCGTTGAGCCGGCTCGCCGGCAGGAGAGCATGGAGGAACGACAGGCGCAGTGCGGCCTCGACTGGCGCCGCCCGGAGGTCGCCCTCGACCCGCTCGAGGATCGCCTCGAGCCCGACGAGCTGGCGTGGCGTGTGGAGATCGAGCAGGCCGTCGATCAGGGCGTCGCCGCCTTCGGTCACCGGAAAGCGGTCGCGCAGGCGCCCGCGCGCGACGTCAGCGTCGTCCGGGATCGCGCGGGCCCGGGCGATGTCGTCGTCGTCGAGTGGCGCCGTTCGCTGATCGGCGCCGCCGCGCTGGCCGCGGCAGACCGGGCAGCGGTAGTGCTTCCTGCTGGGCGCGGTCTCGGCGTTCGGGACGTCCGTCGTGCCGGTGCCGCCCCAGATGAACTCGTCGGCGGTGAGCATCCGCTCACAGGTCGCGCAGCGCGTCGCGAACAGCTCGCCCACCGCGACCTTGAGGCTCGACTGGCGCCGCGGCGATGCGGACATCGCCTGGAACGCGGCGTCGAGATGGCGGAGGTCGGGCGGCCGGAGGACGAGTTCGGCGAGGAGCCTCGTCAGCGGGCTTGATTCGAGGCTGATCGTCGGCCGTTGGCGGGCGATCGCGGCGTGTGCCACCCAACCGCCGCGACCATGAAGGTCGAGGACGACGTCACCGGGCGAAGAGTGGGCCTCGATCCGGGCGATGACCAGCGCCGGCGGTGGGGCCGGGGCTAGCCGATCGAAGAACGGGAGCGAGAAGCCGGGCTCGGCCCGAACGAGGGACGCGCGACCTGCCATCGTAAGAGACTACCTGGCATCGCCGGCCGTGACCGGCGCAGCGGCCGGGCGGCTACGCCTCGTCGATGTCGTCGGCCTCTTCTTCGAACGCCTCGTCGGTGGTGGCTTCCGGCGGCAGGACGCGATCGAGGTCCTCGATCTCCTCGTCCTCCTCGTCGTCCTCGAGATCCTCCTCGAGCTCCATCTCCTCGCGGACGAGGGTCCCCTTCGTGTACGGCCGCAGGTCGGTCGACTTGGCGGCCGTCGGGAACGAGACCTTGCCGTAGTTGCGGGGGTCCTGGTAGATCTCGCGGATGATGATCCGGACGTCCTTGTCGCCGAGCGACGTCACGCCCGCGGCGTACTTGTTGCCCTCGGCGATGAGCTTGAGCAGGCGGGCGGCGACGCGGGGCTCGACGACACCGATCCGCATCCCGTTGCTGGTCGCGATCAGGCGACTGCCTTCAGGCGCGAGCTCGACCGCGTCGCCCGGGTTCACCTGGGCGAGCTTGCGGGGGTTCGGCAGGTCCGTCAGGAAGGCGAAGCCGGTCTTGCCCGTCTCCTCGACGAAGATCGAGACCGGCGCCTTGCTGCCCGCCTGGGCCGGAACAGTCGTGTCGCCGGCGTCGACCAGGAGGACTCGCAGGCGGTCGATATTGCGCTCCGCGATCCGGTTCGTCGGGTCGAGTGCGAGCGCGGTCTGGTAGTGCTCCCGGGCCGCACCCAGCTCGCCGAGCTCCCAGAGCGACTTGGCCAGGCGGTTCTCCGCCTCCGCGTCGGAGCCCAGCTCGATCAGCCGTCGGTTCGTCTCCGCCGCCTCGGTCCACTGCGCCGCGGTCGCCTGGGCGATCGCCTGGTCGGCCAGCTGGCGCTTGAGGCGCGTCTGGTTGACGGCGCTCGATGGCTGGGAATCGACTTCGGGGAAGGTCACGAGGAGGACGTCCTTTCGGGGCGGAGGGAGCACAGCTTTCTAGCATCGCGGCGACCGTTCGTCAAACGGCGGGGCGGGCCTCGCCCATGGGATTCCGCCATACGCCACTCGGGATGACGCTATCGGGAGGATCGCGCGCCGATTCTGCCTATTGCCACCTCAGCGTGGCATTGGACAGCACACGAGGGCGGATTCCGCCATCGGGAACGTTCCAAGCCTCGGATCCTGCTTGTGATGCCCGGTCCACTGGCAACTGAGAGAACCGCGAGGCGTCCCTACCGCGCCGTCCCGATCGTGACGCCGACGCCCGTCCCGATCGCCGTGTTCTCGCCGACCGCGACGATCCGCCTGCCGATGACCGCGACGGCGGCTTGGACCGAACCGGCCGGTCCGGGAAATGCCGGATCGATCGGTTGCCAGCTGATCCCATCCATCGAGCCCCATGCCCGGGTATCACCCTCCGGCGGCACGTTGTCCTCACCGAAGTCCACCAGGCCCGGACCGCCGGCGGCCAGCAGGTGGATCACGTGCTGAATTCTGCCTAGCCGCGGCCTTCGAGAACGTGAACTGCCACGAGCATCTTGCCGCGGCGACTGGAGTCTTTGACCGCAGAGACCTGGCACATGCGCCGTCGACGAGATCACGCTCCATGCCGAGGAGGGTGCCGTCGATTCGAACGGGCAGCGGGTCCTCACTATGGCCGTCGACTACGGCCGTAGCGGTGTAGCCGCGTCTGTAATCCTGTGTGAGAGGGCCTCGACATTGGCCGTCAGGCCCGGGCGCCACAGGGTCGTCTCCTGCGGTCGCCACCGCGGTCGTGTGTCGTCATGGAGAGCCGAGGAACCGGACCGCCGGTGACACCCCTCCGTCGAGATCGTTCCGCTTCATTCGAACGATCTCGTGGGTTGGCGAAGGGTCAGATGGTTCCACTCAAGCGGAACCATCTGGCGGGTGGGGCCATGTCGGCGGTGGGCTGCCTGGGTCGTCTGCGACGCCGGCGAGACTGACGGGGTGACCGCGTATGACGCGGGGTGGCGTCCGCCCGAGGCCGAGCAGCTTTCGCGGGCTGCTACGGAGCAATACCGATACAGAAGCACTGCTCCACGGGGCGGACGGCGCCGGCGAGGTGGGGCTATCGCCACGGGAGGGTGGGGCGAGCCGGGCGAGCCGGGCGGGCCGCCGGCACCACCTACGAGCGGATCAGGATGTTCCAGCCCACGACGATGATCCCGAGCACGAGGAGCAGAAGCGTCTGCCAGATCCAGCCCGAATCGCGACGGCGCGACGGCGAGGCGCCGTGGAACGTGTCCCAGAGGTAGAAGCCGAGCGTGAGCAGCGCCGGCCCGATGAGCCGAGGAATCGCCATCGCCCGCAGCGCCGCCGCCCCGATCGCGATCGCGATCGCATACGTCATCGCCGACCAGAGA
>JBBSCI010000098.1:0-11703 GCA_038250445.1 Candidatus Limnocylindrales bacterium
ACGTGTGGGCGATCGTGCCGGTCGGGTGACCGGCTCGGGCGTGGTAGCCGACGAACAGCGCGACACCGAAGCCTGCATCCGGCCCGGCGCCGGCGACCATCGACCACGCCTTCTGGCCCTGGAGCACGCGCGCGCTTCGATGGAGATCGGCCGGGCGAAGGTTGTACATCCCGCCGTGGCTGTCGTTGACGAGGACCTCTGTTGCGCCGCCGGCCAGGGCGCCCTCGATCGCAGCGTTTGTCTCGCCGACCATGAGGTCGGCCGCGGCCGCGTAGCCGCTGTCCTTCCGGTCCGTGGGGTTCGGATGGCTGACGCCGGCGATCCCCTCCATGTCGACGCTGATGTAGACCTTCACCGACCCTCCTCGCTGGCGACCGGCGGCCGCTCCCGGGCTGGTTCCCCCACCCAGACGTGGCCATCGGCGAACCGCTCCGACTTCCAGATCGGCACGCGGGCCTTCGTCTCGTCGATCGCGTAGCGAGCCGCGGCGAAGGCGGCATCCCGATGGGGCGAGACCGCAACGACGGCGACGCTCGGCTCGCCGAGCGGCACGTCACCCGAGCGATGAACGATCGCGATTCGCTCGACGCCAAAGCGTTCGGCGATCTCGTCGGCGATTCGTTCAAGCATGGCCAGCGCCATGGGCTCGTGGGCTTCGTAACCGAGCGATTCGACGAGGCGGCTTTCATGGCGAGCGGCCTCGGCCTCCTGCCCCGGCGCGGCGGTGCCAGGCGAGTTCCGCGTGCGGCCGAGGAATCCGACGATCGCGCCGTCGACGTCGGTCGCGAGTCGGTCGCCGAGCTCGCCGAGCACGGCTGTCCCGAACGCCTCCTCGCGGAGTTCGAGGATCCGACGGCCGGCGGGATCGCCGATCGCGCCACCGCTGACCGGCGGGATGATCGCGAGCTCGTCACCGTCGGCGAGAAGCGTCCCGGCATCCGCGTAGTCGTTGTTCCGGGCGAACCGAACGTACGCCCGGCCCGGCGCCAGGCTCGGGTGACGAGCGACGAGCGCCGACCACGCGGCCTCGATCGACGCGCCAGCGGGCAACTCGAGATCGACGGTCCGCGCACCCGCGAGCTCGCGCTGGATCGCGAAGAGCCGGATCCGGACGTTGATCGCGACGGAGCTCGTCACACGAGGAGCCCGGCGCCGAAGTACAGGCCTGCCGCGAGGATCGTGCCGGCGGCGATCGAGCCGACATTGATGTAGAGCAGCCCGGTCGCTGACTCCATCGATCGCGTCTGTGCGGTTCGGACGGCCGCCCACGACACGATGAACGGGAAGACGAGGCCCACGATCAACCGCAGCCAGACGAAGAGGGCCCATTGGCCGACGAGAACCGTGAAGGGCGCGGCACCCGCCGGTCCGGCGCCGGTGGCGACCCAGACGACAAACAGCGCGATCTGGATGCCGACGACGACGAGGAGCGAGCGGGCGAACAGGATGAGCGGTGCCTCCGGCAGCTTCGGCGTCACGAGGTACCAGTGGCCGAGGATCATCGCCGCGAAGACCCCGCCGGTCGCGATGGCGAGGACTGCCAGCTGGAGCAGCAGTGGGACCGCCCCGAAGGTCCCGCCGCCCCAGGCGAGCGCGCCGCAGACGAGAACCGCAGCAGCGGCCGACAGGGCGGCGGCGGCCAACAGCGGCGGACGGCTCCGCCTGATGATCGCCACCGTGTAGGCCGCCGCAAGCACCACGAAGACCGCGAGTGCGACGCGGCGCGGCGCGTCGAATGAGGTGTCGGCGACGATCGGTGAGCCACCGAGCGTCACCGGCAACGCCAGGTCTGACAGGAATGCGAGCACGCCGAGAAGGACCGCGCAGGTTGCGGTGAACGCGAGGAACCCGCGCGTCGCCCCGGTCCGCAGGCTCGCCAACACGACCGCTCCGAACGACCCGACGGCTAGGGCCGTCAGAACGGTCCAGTTGATGAAGGCGAGGTTCTCCGCGATCCGCTCGGCAGGCACGCTTCGAGTGTAGCCGAGGGCACGGACCAGGCCCGCTCGGCCTACGATTGCAGCCTCAGCGACACCCAGGGAGGCGCGCCGGTGGCAATCGATCGCGACACGACGTTCACGTGGTACGGCCATTCCTGCTGGGAGGTCACGACGCCCGGCGGCAAGACGATCATCCTCGATCCTTGGTTCTCGAACCCGTCGAGCCCGAAATCGGCTGATGCGGTCGAGCGCTGCGACCTCCTCCTCGTCAGCCACGGCCACTTCGACCATTTCGGCGAGGCGCTGATGGTCGGGAGCCGCACCCGGCCAACCTGGCCGTGCATACACGAGCTGAGCCTCTGGCTGGCGCGCAACTTCGCGCACAAGGACTCCGTGATCGGGATGAACAAGGGCGGGACGGTCGAGGCCGCGGGCGTCCAGGTCACGATGGTCCATGCCGACCACTCCGCGGGCGACATCTACGGTGGGGTCGAGGTTCCCCTCTACCTCGGCGAGCCGGTCGGCTTCATCGTCGAGCTCGAAAACGGGTTCCGTTTCTACTTCGCCGGCGATACGGACGTGTTCGGCGACATGCGGCTGATCCGCGAACGCTTCAAACCCGAGCTCGCGTTCCTGCCGATCGGTGGCCACTTCACGATGGATCCGACGGCTGCCGCAATGGCGACCGAACTCCTCGGGGCGAAGCACGTCCTTCCGATGCACTACGGGACATTCCCGATCCTCGCGGGGACACCCGACGCGCTCCGCAGCGCCCTCGGGGACCGCGGGCTCTCCGACGTCGAGGTCCACGCGGTGCAACCGGGCGGCGCGATCCGCTAGTTCGACTGCTGTCTGGAACAGAGAATAGGACCGGTGCGGGCCGGCAACGAGAAGGATGTACCGGGGCAACCATTGGTACGATGCCGTACCGTATTGATCGAGCGGCCGCCGCGAAACGGGACGCCCGTGGTTTCGTCATTCGCGCTCTGAGGTATCAGGCATCAATTTGTTCGTCATGGCCGCGGTCGCCGCGTGGCTCATCGGGTTTGGAGTCGCCGCTGCGATGTTCGCAATCAGACGGCGGCGGGAACCGGGCACGTGGGCCTTCTTCGGCGCGATCCTCGGACCTGCCGCGCTGGCGCTGCTCCGCGTCGCCCCGCCCGGCCGTTGCTGGAGCTGTGCCGCTCCGACCGAGGGTTGGCTGACGCTGTGTCCCTGGTGCGGCGAGGACGTCCGGGAGCCGGTCCGGCATCTCCCAGTCGAGGAAGTTCGGACGCCCGCTCAACTGACCGTGATCGAGGGCAACGCGCCGCGCGCACCCCGCGCCTCCCGTCCGTCGCGAGAAACAACGTCACGGCCCCAGGCTCGCTACGCGACCGACAACGCTTCTGCCGCCCGGTCGACGACGGTAACCAACGCGCCGCGGGAGGCCACCCCAGGCCCGCGCGGCGTGGACTCGGCGCCTCGAGAGCGGCGGATCGATCTGTCAGCCCCGACGCCGCTGGCCGAGCAGGCGCGGCGGATGCCGGCGGCGACCGCGGCGGCCGCGTCCGCATCCCTCCAACCAGCCGCCGATCCCGTCCGCAGGCTGAAGGCCAGTCTCGGAGGCTCGACCCAGTCGCCTGGTGCGGCGACGGCACGGGCCCCGGCACCGACGATCCACATCGGGCTAAGCGAGGAGCCGCGGAGCATCGTCCTCGCGTCGGCGATCTACGTGACGGGCTCGCGCGGCCTGCAGGCAGGAAGCCGGTATGGCATCGCTCTGTTCGGTGACGACTTGCGAATCCTGGGTCCGGTCGATGTCGATCCAAGTGCTGTGGCGATCCGCCATGCGCTCCGCGGTATGGATGCGACCGGCCTCCAGGGCCGCCTGATCGTCACCGCCACGGACGGCCGCCGGGATCAGCTCGCGCTGGTGTTCATGTCGGTCGCCGGCGGGTCGCCCGAAGGTGTCGCCGACGCGATCGTCGCGGCCGCCGCCCGCATGGAGACCGGCTCCAGATGATGCCCAGCCCGCAGGGCGAGCCGCTGTCGGCGCGCCTTGGGGCAAGACTCGGACCGGAAGTCGTGGGCTCGATTCTCGTCGTTGCCGTGCTGTTCGTGGCGGTGGCGGTGGCGCTGACCGGGCAGCGGGGCTCGGCCGCCCCTGCCAGCGCGTCACCCTCGCTCGTGGCGGTACTGCCGTCGGCGTCCACGGTCCCCTCGAGCACGCCAGCGTCAGCCCCGCCGATTGCGACCGCGACGCCGCTGGTGACCCCGTCCCCGCCGACGAGCACGCTACCCTCGGAACAGGCGGCGGCGGCCAGGGCGGTCCTGGAGGACGTCGATGAGCTTCTCGACGAACGTGCCGGGCTCGAGACCGAGGTCGCCAGGAAGATCACCGATTCCCAGGCGATCGCGGACCTCCTTCGGCAGGTCAATGCGTCGATCGTCCGGCAGGACGGTCCGCTCGCCGACCTGGCCGCCTACTCGTCGACCGCCGACCTCGCCCGCCGGATCCGTGCCGTCAACTCGGCCACGTTCGACACCGTCAACCGGATCCAGCACACCAGCCCGCGGAACGCGAGGACGTACCGGGATGGGGCTGCCGAGGTCGTCGACAAGCTCAAATCGCTGCCCGCCCTTCGGGCCGAACTTGCGGCGCTGACCGGCTAGGACGCGGCCGTCGCGGTCGGGTAGCCCCCGGGTCAGGCTACCGTCACCGGCGCTGCGAGCGGCTCGACGCGCTGGCCGTCGAACTGGGCCAGCTGCTCGCGCCACAGGCGTTCGGACAGGCGGTCCGGCGGCAGCTCGACGTCGGCGAAGCTGATCGCGCTGTCGATCGGCAGGTCGCGGCGGAGCCGCGCCCCGTCGGAGAGCCCGATCGGCAGGAGGTCCTCGGACCGGGCCGTGTCGGCGTTCTCGATGTCGCCGAAGACCGTGAACCCGCCGATCCCGTCGAGCAGCTCACCTGCCTTGAGATCGCGCTTGGCGATCGCGACGACCTCGCAGACCGGGGCGCCGAGGGGCGTGATCACCGGGTCGTTGAAGAGGACGGCCCGGGCGACGGCGACCGGCACCTCGAACGGGCTCAGATGGTACGGCCGATAGAAGGTGTAGACCGGGCCCTCGCCCATCTTGTATGTCTTCATGTAACGCCGGACCAGGTCGTTGTCACCGTGGCCGAGGATGAAGACGCCGAAGCTCGGCTCGGCACCGATGATGTAGTCGACGATCGGCCGCTCGAGCAGAGCGTCGAGGTCGAACAGCCCCGGTGCCTCCTCGACCCTGGTCGCCCGCGGGCCCTCCATCCCCCGCACCGAGACGCCGAACCCGGTGGCATTCGCGACCACGGCCATCTCAGCGGAAATCTTCGTTCCGTCGGCGAACGAGGTCACCATCTTGGGTCGCTGGAACGTCGCCTCGGCGAAGCCGCGCTGGGTCTCCGGCGTCCGGCGGTGATCGAGCAGGCTCTTGATGTTGCCCGCCATGATCGGCCGGAAGCCGAGCAGGCGGACCTCGTCGAGAAGGTCCATCAGGACGCCGGGCTGGTCGCCGGCCATGTCGGTCAGGACGACGCCGGCCTGATCGGCGCGCGCCTTGAGGACCGAACCGAGCGTCGAGTCGAGTTCCGCGTTGATGAGGATGATGTGCTTGCCGTGATCGATCGCGCCGACCGCTGTGTGCGCCCCGGCCTCGACCTCACCGGTCGCCTCGACGATCGCCTCGATCGCGGGCGAGGCCGTCAGCAGTGACGGGTCGTCGGTGATGACCGGCCGGCCGGCAGCAATCGCCCGATCGAGATCGGCCTGGGTCGATGCGCGCTCGAAATCGGTCACGCCGGCGTCGCGATACGCCCGCTCCGCCTCCTCGATCGTCCGGTTGGCGACGGCCACGAGCCGGATCCCCGGGTTGCCGGTCACCACTCGCAGGGCGAATCCGCGACCCGCGAACCCGGCTCCGACGAGACCGACCCGGATCGGGTCGCCGGCTGTCCGCCGTTCCTCGATGCCACGAAGGATGATGCTCACGAGGCCACCTTCAGCTCGACGTCCGGCCATGCGGCGTCCTTGTCCGAAACAATGACGCCGTCGCTGATCGGCCAGGCGACACCGATCGCCGGGTCGTTCCAGCGGATCCCCAGCTCGGAACCGGGCACGTACGCGTGTGACACCTGGTAGGAAACCTCCGTATCGTCCTCGAGGGCCTGGTAGCCGTGGGCGCAGCCGGCCGGGACGAAGACGAGGTTTCGCTCATCGGCTGTCAGTCGGACGCCCTGCCAGCGCCCGTAGGTCGGCGACTCCGGGCGCAGATCGACGGCAACGTCGAAGGCTGCGCCGCGGGTACACCGGACGAGCTTCGATTCGCCGTATGGCTCCACCTGCCAGTGGAGGCCGCGGATTGTCCCGCGGCGGCGGTTGTATGACACGTTCGTCTGGATGTTCCGGATCGGGATGCCGTGCTCGGCGAAGATCGGCTCGTCCCAGATGCGGGCGAAGAATCCGCGGTCATCCTCGATTCGACGGATTCCGATCTCGTACGAGCCGTCGAGACCGGCCGGCTTGAACTCCACTGGTCAGGCTGTCGCCCGCAGGGCGCCGGGCTTGAGGGCCCCGGTCTGGACATCGTCGTCGCCGAACGCTCGGCCGGGCGGATCGATCCAGTAGAAGTGGTCGTCAATCTGGTGCGTCTCGAGCAGGTGCTTGATCTGCTTGATCCGGGTGTGACCGCGGAACTCGAACAGCTCGGTCGACATGTCCACCGCCTGGAAGACCTCGAGCAGCTGACGGGCGCCTCGAGCGACGTCGTAGCGCGTCTCGAAGCCGGGGAGCTTCTCGTGAATCTTGTCGAAGTTGGCCTTGTAGTTGCGGTTGTCGCCGGTGCTGTCGCCGATCTCGAGCCGGCAGCCCGGGAACGCGTCGGAGATCTGCGCGGCGATTTCCCGGATCTGGTAGTTCTGGGCGTTGCTGCCGACGTTGTAGATCTCGTTGTGGATGAGGTCGCGCGGCGCGCTCAGGACGCACTCGATCGCCCGGCTGATGTCGAGGATGTGGACGAAGGGCCGCCACGGCTTCCCATCGCTGTCCATCCGAATCACTTTCTCGGTCCAGGCATGGCCGGCGAGGTCGTTGACGACGAGGTCGAAGCGCATCCGCGGTGACGCCCCGAAGGCCGTCGCGTTGCGGAGGAACGTCGGCGAGAAGTTGTCGTTCGCCAGCGGGCGGACGTCCCGCTCGACGAGGATCTTGCATTCGGCGTAGGCCGTCAGCGGGTGGACGTCCGAGGTCTCCGTGCTGAAGCCATCGCCCGCCGCCCCGTAGACGCTGCAGGACGACATGTAGATGAACCGCTCGACGCCAGCTTCGCGGGCCAGGGTCGCGAGCCGGACGCTGCCGAGGTGGTTGATCTCGAACGTGATGTTCG
Organism: Candidatus Limnocylindrales bacterium; assembly: GCA_038250445.1. Taxonomy (GTDB): domain Bacteria; phylum Chloroflexota; class Limnocylindria; order Limnocylindrales; family CSP1-4; genus CF-46. The sequence goes on from JBBSCI010000098.1 coordinate 7,344, forward strand.
GGTTGAGCTGGCCGACCGGATCGTTCGACAGCTCGGCGAGGTGGACCACCGCGTCGAAGCCCCGGAGATCCTCGAGGGTCAGGGCGCGGATGTCAGCGGAGCGCCACGACGGCGCCCGATCGACGCCGTTGTACAGCCAGCCGACCTTGTGGAACCCGGTGTCGACGCCAACGACATCATGGCCGTGGGCGAGCAGGTACGGGGCGAGGATCGTTCCGATGTAGCCCTCGCTGCCGGTCAACAGGACGCGCATCAGGCCCACACCTTCCACGGCGCCGCGCCGGACTCCCAGAGGTCCTGGAGGTAGACCTTGTCGCGGAGCGTGTCCATGCACTGCCAGAACGATTCATGCCGGTACGCCATCAGCTGCCCCTCTTGTGCGAGCCGTTCGAGCGGCTCCTTCTGGAAATACACGTCATCCCCCTCGATGTAGTCAAGAACCTGCGGCTCCAGGACGAAGAAGCCGCCGTTGATCCAGCCCTCGCCTGCCTGCGGCTTCTCCGAGAAGACGTCGACGCGGTCGCCCTCGAGCTCGACATGCCCGAACCGGGCGGGCGGCCGGACGGCCGTCAGAGTGGCGAGCTTGCCATGGGCCTTGTGGAACCGGACGAGATCGTCGATGTCGATGTCGGCGACGCCGTCGCCGAACGTCATCATGAACGTCGAGTCGAGCTGGCCACGGACCCGACGCATTCGCCCGCCCGTCGCCGTTGCGAGGCCGGTGTCGAACAGGCGGACGGTCCAGTCCTCGGTCTCGCTGTGGTGCTGTTCGACCGTGCGGCTACCCGTCTGGATCGTCATGTCGCCGCCCAGCGAGGCGTAGTCCGAGAAGTAACGCTTGATCACCTCGCCCTTGTATCCGAGCGGGATGACGAAGTCGCAGAACCCATAGTTGGCATAGATCTTCATGATGTGCCAGAGAATCGGATGGGTCCCGATGTCGACCATGGGCTTCGGCTTGTCAACGGTCTCTTCCGAAAGGCGGCTGCCCGAACCACCCGCGAGGATCACGGTGCGCAAAGCGCCACCACCTTGATGCATATGAACAGGCTCCGGGGAAATTCCCGGCAATCAATGCGCGATCCAGCATCCTCCCGGGTAGATGGCTGACCTGTCAACCGCATCGGTGCCCGCGGACAACGGCGGACCATGTTCAGGCCGGTAGTGGGACGCCGGCAGCGAGTACTCCCTGATCTCGCAGCTCTTCCCAAAGCTGGCCTGGTAGCGGCTGGCGCATCAAGTCGTGGGCTTCCTCGATCTCGGTTACGGAGGCTGCCCCGACCAGGACGCTGACGACGGCGGGGTGGCCGAGCGGAAACTGGAGCGCGGCGGCCTTCATCGAGACGCCGTGACGGTCGCAGATCGCCTTGATCGCCTGCGCCTTGGCCAGCCGCCGCGGATCAGCCCGGGCATGGTCGTACAGCGCGCCGGGTCTCGGGTCGGCGAGGATGCCGCTGTTGAACGGCCCGCCGAGAAGGATCGAGATCCCGCGCTCGTGGGCCAGCGGCAGCAGCCGATCGAGGGCCTGATGCTCGAGGAGCGTGTAGCGGCCGCCAAGCAGGAAGCAGTCGTAGTCGCCGCTGCCCGCGTAGCGGATGAGCGCCTCGGGATCGTTGATGGCCACGCCGATGGCATTAACGGCGCCCGCAGCTTTCAGGCTTTCGAGGGCTCGATAGGCGCCCCGCGACGCCTCGCGGTAGTGCATGTCGGGCTCATGGATGAAGGCGAGATCGATCCGGTCACGTCCCAGACGGGTAAGACTCTCCTCGAACGAGCGCATCGCGCCGTCGTAGGAGTAGTCGCACACGGCGGCTGGCCGCAGGCGAAGGTCCGCGGGCAGGTCATCGGTGGGTCGGGCCGCGGTGGTCAACGTCGCGACAGAAGATGCCTCGGACGAGCCCGCTCGCGTCAACCTCGAGCCGACTCCCACGAGCTTCCGCCGCAGGATCCTCGCGCCAGCACGGCTCGAGACCGACTCGACGATCGTATGCCGGATGCGATAGCCACGGCTGGCCGGCCTGACCAGGCGACCTACCTTCGTTGACACGACGATGTCTCCACCGTCCAGGGCAGCGAGAGCCGCACCCAGCCGGCGCTCGGCAAGTCCCAGGCCATACTCGGCAGCCGTATCGACGTGGCGCAGGCCGAGGCTCCTCGTGCGACCGATCACGGCAATCGCATCGCCGTCGCTGGTGCGGGTGACATCGCCCAGCGCGGCCATCCCGAGACCGAGCCGGCTGATGTGGACGCGGCTGCGGCCGAGTTGCACCTGTTCGGAGGGATCCATCAGCTCCACTGGCTCGCGGGCGGGAGGGCACAGAGTACGTGATCCGGGTCGTATAGGCGGATGGTCATGCTGACAATCAACCTTGATCCGCGGTTACCGTTGCAACACAGCCGTCGCCAATCCGGCCACGTCTGTCCCTCAGCGCCGTATGATCGCGCCGGAACACGGCACTTGAGCCTGCCATGAAGGGAACTGGGTCGATGAAGGTCGTTCTGTTCTGCGGCGGCCAGGGGCTACGAATCCGCGAGCATTCCGAGACGATTCCAAAGCCGATGGTGACGGTTGGTTACCGCCCGATCCTCTGGCATGTGATGCGCTATTACGCGCATTTCGGGATGAACGACTTCGTCCTCTGTCTTGGTTATCGCGCCGATGCGATCAAGGATTACTTCCTGCGCTACAGCGAGGCCATCTCGAACGACTTCGTCATGGCTGACGGCGGCAAGTCGATCGAGCTGCTCCGCAGCGACATCCACGACTGGCGGATCAGTTTCATCGACACCGGCCTTCACGCCTCGGTCGGGCAGCGGCTCAAGGCGGTGAGCTCGTTCCTGCAGGACGACGACATGTTCCTGGCCAACTACGGCGACTGCCTGACCGATGCCCCGCTGCCGGACCTGATCCGTCGCTTCCGCCGAAGTGGCAAGCTCGCCGCGTTCGTCGCGGTCCGGCCCACGTCGTACACGTTCCATCTGGTCCGCTTCGAGGGCAGGCACCAGGTCCGGAATGTCCAGGACGTCAGCAAGTCGGACCTCTGGCTGAATGGCGGGTACTTCATGTTCCGGCGCGAGATCCTCGATGAGATCGGACCCGGCGAGGACCTCGTCCCGGACGTCCTGCCCCGACTCATCGAGCGCGATCAGGTCCTCGGTTATCGCTACGACGGGTTCTGGGCACCGATGGACACGCTCCGCGACTGGCAGAACCTCGAGGCATTCGTCCAGTCCGGCGACATGCCGTGGGCCGTATGGCAGAAGCCACCGCCTGACGCAGCACCGCGCCCGACGGGGCCCAAGATCGCGGGGGTGGATGGCGCCGCGTGATCGGCTTGTCGATCGGCGCGGACGAACCGTTGGCCGTCCTCGCCCTCGGTGCTCACGCTGACGACATCGAGATCGGCGCGGGAGGCCTAATCCTCGAGCTGCTCGAGACGGGCCGGATCAGCCAGCTGACCTGGGTAGTGTTCGCCGCCGACGGTCCCCGACGCGACGAAGCGAAGCGGAGCGCGGAGACGCTGATCGGCGGCCGGGCGCCGCTGAGCGTCGAGATCGGCGCGTTTCGCGAGCGCTACTTTCCGCACGATCCGGCGATCAAGGAGATGTTCGACGAGCTTGGCGCGCGGCTGCGGCCTGACCTCGTGATCGGGCCGCGGCTCGAGGATCGTCACCAGGATCATCGAACGGTCGCCGAGCTCGCCTGGCAGACGTTCCGCGGCAGTCTCATCGTCGAGTACGAGATCCCCAAGTTCGAGGGCGACCTGGGTCAGCCGAACCTGTTGGTCGAGCTGTCAGCGGCAACGCTCGAACGCAAGGTCGAGCACCTGATGGCCGCGTTCCCGTCGCAGCTCGGTCGCTCCTGGTACACGCCGGAGACCTTCCGTGGGCTCGCCCGCATCAGGGGGATCGAGGCCGCGGCGGCGAGCGGCTACGCCGAGGGCTTCACCGCCCGGAAGGTAGTCGTTCGCGGCTCCCTCTGACGGTCAGGTCGCGGCCGCACCACGGGCGAGACGAACGCTCGCGAGGCCTTCCCGCGCAAGGATCGCGGCGATGACGAGCGCGCCGATCGCGTCGGCCCACCAGATCCCGGCGGTCGTCGCGAGGAGGATGCTGACCACGCTCACCCCGGCGAGCACAGCGGCAGCAGCGGTCAGCAACGCATCAGCGCGGAGCGCGCCGCTGACAAGCCGTGACGCCACGCGCTGCTTGGCGATGGCCAGGGGCGGCAGGACGATGACTGAGGCGCACAAGAGAATCACCGCTCCGATCGTCGCCTCCACCTCGGCGTGGGCGACGAGCGATCTGACGGCACCGACCGCGAGCGACACGGCCGCCACGACCAGGACGCCGCCGACGA
>JBBSCI010000099.1:0-11653 GCA_038250445.1 Candidatus Limnocylindrales bacterium
CCCGCATAGTCGGCTATTCGATCGGTCGGATCTTCCAGAACGAGTCCTTCTTGACGACCTTGCCGTCTCGGAGGGTCCACAGGTCACAGCCTCGCACTTCGATCCGCTGCCCAGCACTGGTCGTACCGGACAGGGTCCATTCGGAGGCACCTCGGTCACCGTCGACGAAGTGGTCGTCGTTCTGGTACCGGACGTCGGGGATTCCCGTAAAGCGCCCGGCAAAAGCGTCGCGAATGCTCGCTTTCCCGTCGAACCGTTGACCCCACGGATCCGGTCCGCGCGGCGACTCAAAGACCGCGTCCTCAGCGAAGTGGGTGAGGATGCCATCCAGATCGTGTTCATCGAATGCCTGAGCGATCGATTTGAGCATGTGCACGGCGTCGTCGTGCTCCACAACGCCCTCCTCATCTTGCGGTGCGTCTCGCTCTCGGGTCAGTGATCGAGGGTACAGGCCGCGGTCCTCGCGCCGCGTAACACGCAAACGGCACGACACGCGATCTCCAATGGTGAACATCGTGGCAGGCGTCAACCCGCCGCCGGCATGATCACGACGAGGAGGCCTCGAAGGTCGACCTACCAAACGCTTCACGAGACCGACGACAACGTTCGGCCGTAGCCAGGGTGAGGGTGGTTTCCATCATGGCGCGATCAGGTCGACCGACGGGAAGTACGTTCGATAGCGCGTGGCGTCGCGGGTCAGGAGGCGGTAACCGGCGACGGCCGCATGGGCGCCGATGTAGAAGTCGGGCAGCGGCGATCTCCGCGCTCCCCCGCCCTGGCGGTACCGGAGGAAGCACTTGCCAGCGAGGTAGGCGGCTTCGTATGGCAGGTCGTCGCGACGGTACAAGTCCGCGGGCAGTGCTGCGTCGAGCGCCTCGATCGAGTCGAACCCTACCGACACCTCGGCGAAGATCAGAGGATTGATGACGAGGACCGACTCATCGGCCGTGCGAGCGAGGGCCTCGCTCGACCATTCGCGCCACGCCGGGTCCGCGGTCGCGACGTCCAGGAGGACGTTGCTGTCGACGAGAACCGGTGTCACTCGTCCCCGCGGGTCAGAGCCATGATCTCCGCCGTGCTCATCCGGACGCTGCCGGGGGGCTGGCGCAGACGGTCGACCGCCCGCCTCCCCCGCGATGGTCGTTTGGTCGACCGGGCCTTGATGATCCGGACCGACCGCCCGTCCACGACGAAGTCGACGTCAGTGTTGGGCAACAGGCCGGTCTGCTCTCGGATGTCCTGAGGGATCGTCACCTGGCCCTTCGATGTGATGCGCATTCCGCCTCCAACGTTCTTACTTATGACAGTAAGAACGCGCCCAACAGCTGTCAAGTGGCAGTTCAACCAGGACCATCGTCGTGGTCCCCTAGAGGTAGCTCTCGGGCACCGGCCCGATGACCTCCATCCCATGCGTCTGGGCGATCTCGTCCAGTCGATCCGGTCCGACGCGGTCCGCGATCGCCGCGCTCAACGCGTCGTAGTAGCCGACCATCGCGGCTGGCGTGTAGAGATTGAGCTTGCGGCTCGGAGCGCCGCCGACGCGGAAGCCGTGGCGGGTCCCGGCGGGAATGAAGATGAACGAACCGGCCGGGCAGGTCCACTCGTCGTCCTCGACGAAAATCCGATACTCGCCCTCGAGCACGTAGAACGCCTCAGCCGCGTCGTGGTGAATGTGCATCGGCGGCCCGAAGTCGGCTGGCTCGGCCGCTTCGAGAAGGCTGAACGCCCCGCCGGTGGTCGCAGCGTCGGCCTTGAGCGACATCGCGAAGTTGCCAAGGTCGATCGACCGACCCTCACCTGGTCGCAGGACGACCGGTCGGACAGCTCCATGCTCCATTCGGCTTGCTCCCTTGGCTTGCTCATCTTCGCCTACCCTACCGAGCTCCCTAGCCTACTGAGCCGCCAGTAGGCTGTCGGTCATGCGAACGAAAGACGGCTTCCGGTGACGCCGACCGCTGCGCTCACCTGCGACACGTCGGGCCGCTACCAGCTCAAACCGTGCGATCAGCGCCCGCGGCTCGCGGCGAGCGGCCGCACCTCGATGGCTTCGCCGATCGCATCACTGACGTGCGTCGCCCACGTCATGGCCGCCTCAAAGTCCGCCGCCTCGATCAGGTAGAAGCCGCCCAGGTGCTCCTTCGTCTCGGCGAAGGGGCCGTCAGTGCTCTTTGGTCGACCGGCGCCGCGGCGAACGACCTTCGCCTCGCTCGGCTCGCTCAGGCGGGCCGAGAAGACGAATGCTTCGGCCCTTTCCATCTCCGCCTCGAGGCCGGCCACCTTGGCGTAGCCCTCGCGCTGCTGTTCTTCGGTCATCGGCTCGCGCGGCTGGCCGGTGGCGGTGTGCACGGCGAGCATGTACTGGGTCATTGTCCGGTCCTCATTGTCGCAGGATTGTCCTGCTCTTGAGCTAGCGACGAAGTCGGGATGCGACGCTCGACATTTGCTCTCAGGTGGACGCCTGACTGATCGCCTCCTCGACCAGGGTCACGTGCATACCTTGCACCAGCGCCCAAGGTTCCCCCCGACGTCAGGCCACGTGTTCACCGTTCGGGGCGAGCGATGACGGGTCCGAGCGAGGCTCGAACACGACCAGTGCGGTCTCCCGCGATCGACGGGTGGCGTAGGCGTCGATGTTCGGTTCGACCTGCGCCATGGCAGCCCACAGGCGGACGCGTTCGTCGCCCGTCGCGGCATGCGCCCGAATCGAGCGCGGACCCTCGGGCAGGTCGATGGTTGCATCTGGGTGTGCCTGCAGGTTGAGCCACCACGCCGGTTCGGGTGCGCCCCAGCCGTTCATCGCGAGCGTGTAGAAGTTCGGCCCGTCCTCGAAGTATCCGAGCATCGCCATGCGCTTCGTCCCGCTGCGCCGGCCGACCGTGTGGATCCGCATCACCCCGTATGTCTTCGAGGTCGGCGGTCGGAGGCCACGCCGGCCCCCGCTGAAGCGATAGATCGCTCGGTGGACGGCCCAGGCCGCTCGGATGAACCATCGCGGCGGAAGGAAGGGCTTGGCTTGCGACTGGGACATGTCCCAACTCTATCGTTCGAGGGAGCCTGAGATTCCGGAACCGACGCGCGCTTCATCCCCTAGAAGAGACAGGCGAGATCCTTCGAGAGCGACGGGACGTCGACTGAGCCGGATTCGTTGAGGGAGACAATCTGGGCGGTCACGGTCTCCCACACTTCGTCGATCTTCTCCTGGCTCTCGGTCAGACCCTGGTTGCTGATCTCCTGGACAATGAGGTCATAGAACGCTTGCTTTCGCGCTTCGGGCGTGTCTTGGGCCATTGCTTCGAGAATGTCGAGCCACCCACAAGCGGCTTTGTGAACCACCTTCGCGGTCTTGGCGCGCTGCTGTGCAAAGCGAACGATGGCGTCATCCATCCAGACGGTCCGCTGAACCGTTCGCTCTGCCTGGAGGGCGATCGCGTCGTCAGAAAGACCGGTCACCTTGAGTTTGTTGAAGGCGGCCACGACTTCATCGGCAGACGTGCCGACACGCGGTGCGATTACCTTGGACGCCTGAATCAGTCGCTCTCCGGCGGTGACGACGGGCTCCACGACGTTCCCGGGCGAGCCGCAGCTCGCCAGAAAGAACATCAGGCCCGAAAGTCCAATCGCAGCCGTCCGGTGCAGTCGCCGCCGTTCGTGTCTCATAGCAATGCCTCTCCCTCACGCGAGCGTGTGCTGGCCTAGATTGTCTACGACGGCGTCAACCGGAGCGAAGTAGAGGCGGATCATTGCGAAATGGCGAAACTGCGGGTGATCCTCGAGATCGGCAAGAAGCGCCGGGTCGTTGCGGGTGCGACCGATTGGCCCGGGCTCGATCGCTGGGGAACGTCTGAGGACGACGCCCTAGCCAAGTTGTCGTCCTACTTCCCGCGCTACGCCGCGGTGGCCAAGCGTGCCGGCTTGTCGGACGAGTTCGCTCGGGCGCGAACAATGGAAGTCGTCGAACGCGTTCCTGGATCGAGCTCGACCGATTTCTGGGGCATCGCCCACGTGCCGTCCCAGATCGAGCGCGAGGTGCTGTGACGGTTGATTTGGAGCGCCGCCTGGACCTCCTGCATGCCTGCTGGGCCTATTTCGACGACGTGGCGGAGAGCGTTTCTACCGAACTCCGCCCCGGGCCTCGGAGCGCTGGCCGCAGCCGCGACCAGATCATCCGTCACGTGTACGGCAGCGAGCCAGAGCAGTTCTCTCGCAAGGTCGAAGTTCGAACCCCGCTCGAGGTCGTACTGACTCCGGACGGCCTCGCGAAGCATCGGCAGGGCTATCTCGATGCGATCCGCGCCTACTACGCGGATGGCAAGCCGGCGCGGACATGGCCGATCCAGTTCCTTGTGCGCCGTACCGCCCATCACGTCATGGATCACGCGTAGGAGATGGAGGACCGGGCCGAGGACGTGTCGAGATAGAGTGCGGAAGCCATGAGCGACAACGCGCTGTTCCTGCTGCCCGCACTTCGTCGAGCTCGAGACCTCATCGACCGCGACTATGCCCTGTCGCTCGATCTCGACGCGATGTCTCGTGAGGCCGGGTACTCCCGCTTCCACTTCGCGCGAGCGTTCGCGGCCGCCTACGGCGAGACCCCTCGCTGGTACCTCACCCGGCGGCGGATCGAGCGGGCGAAGACCTTGCTGCGGACGGCAAACCTCTCAATGACCGAAATCTGCCTGCTCGTGGGGTTCGCGAGCCTGGGATCGTTCAGCAGCCGCTTCCGGGATCTGGTCGGTCAATCCCCGACAGACTACCGCGCGGCCGCGGTCCGGACCGGCGGTCTTCCGCCGATCCCCGGCTGTGTTGTCCTGATGTGGACGCGTCCGCACGGCGAAGTTCCGCAAGCGCAAAGAAGCGAACCGTCCAACGCCGAGCCTAGTCTGGAGGAACCACATCCGAAGGAGATCCGATGATCAGCAAGCTCAACCATGTCAACGTTTTCGTCCTCGACCAGGACCGGGCGAAGCAGTTCTACACGGAGACGCTCGGCCTCGAAGTTCGCAACGATTCGGTCCTCGATGGCTTTCGCTGGCTGACCGTCGGACCGAAGGATCAGCCGGATCTCGGCATCCTGCTCGCCTACCCGGCCCCGCCAATGTTCAGTGCCGAGGACGCCGAGACGGTCCGAGCGCTCGTCGCGAAGGGGTCGCTCGGTGGCGGCGTCTTCGCGACGGACGACTGCCGGAAGACGTTCGAGGAGCTGTCGGCGAAGGGCGTCACGTTCCTCCAAGAACCAGCTGAACGACCGTACGGGATCGAGGCGCTGTTCCGGGACGACTCAGGGAACTGGTTCAGTCTCACTCAGACCAAGTGGGCCGGCTGACCGCTGAGATCACCACTCGCTCGACTCGAGCGTCCGGCGACTCGCGACCGAATCAGCGTCCGCACGGCAGGAGGCCGAGCGCCTCTTGGCGATGAGGACATGGAGCGCAGCGTCGTCGACGCGCTCGCGGAAGGTGGCGTGGTCGGCCGCCCGCGAGGCGATGACCGTAGTCATCGAGACCCAAGTTTGGTGGTCGGTGCTCGACTCCGCGCCCCGGCTACCCGCCAATCTTCACAGATTCGAAGACGGGTTCGTGGTCACCGATGGCCTCTCAATCGGCTGGCTGGACGACAGCGACACATTCGCCGCGCAGCCCGCGACGAGCATGGCGAGGAGCGCGATCCGGGGTGGATGGCGAGGCATTCGGGACTCCGCTTACGGGTCGGGCGGCTCGGCTCGGCGACGTGGGTGACGCCGGCCATATCTGTCCATACCGGTTTCCGGCGCCTTCGGTTCCCGGCCTCCGTCCGACGGTCGATTTGGCCGCCGACGCGCCGCAGGCCGGGTGGAACTGCCGTCGAACCCACCGATCGTGCGACTCAAGATCCCGGCAAGGCCGCCGCTGCGATCCGGGCTGGCGCGAACCTGGCGCCGGATCGGGCGGTGGGCCGCCGGACGTGGGAGGAGTTCCTGACCGATCGGATCGGCTCGCCGCGCGACACGCGAAGCGAACTCAGTCGACCTCGACTGTGAACGACGCGATCGCGGTGATCAATCCTGCAACGAAGTCGTAGATGTCGCAGGAGGCCACCGCCGAGCTGGCTCCGGCGGCGTCGACGTATGTCGCCCGGCTCTCGACCACGACCGTGTCCCCCGCTCCGATCACCCGGAAGCTCTCGAATGAGGTCGTGGCGCTCGCGAGATACGCGGACGACTTCTCGCATTCGGCGACGACGGCCGGCTTGCCCGAGATCACCCGATCGCCGACAAGCGTCCATTGGATGTCGTCTCGCATTGCGGCGTACGTGGCAGCGAACTGGTGGCGCGAGAACCGCTCTGCCATGGCTGCTTCGTTCATGCCGGGCCTCCCTCTTTCCTGCCGTTGACACCATGATACCGGGCGGTATCATCTTGCCAAATGCCCATGACCCTTCGCCTGACGCCCGAGGAGACCGAGGCGCTGCGCGAGACCGCCCGGCGGGAGCATCGATCGATGCAGGAAGTCGCGCGGGAAGCGATCGCAGTCTACGTCTCGAGCCGTACGCGACGGCGCGACGAGTACATCGCCAAGATCGTCGCCCAGGACGCGGATCTGATCCGCCGCCTCGGCAGCATGTGACGGAGTACCTCGCGCTCGACGACCTGCTTGCCGCCGCCGAGGCGGCGGTCGGGGGCCCGGTAGAGGTGCGCGATATTGGTCTCCTTGATGCGGCGGCGGCGCGTCCCAGGGCGTCGGTATACGGGTCTGACGCCTACCCCGATCTCGACACGAAGGCGGCGGCCCTGCTGCACTCGATCGTGACGGGACATCCGCTGGTCGACGGCAACAAGCGCCTCGGTTGGGTCGCCGTGCGTTTGTTCTACATGCTCAATGACGCCGACGTCCGGCCGATTGACGACGCCGCGTTCGAGCTGGTAGTGGCGGTCGCCGACGGCTCGCTCCGAGATGTCGGCACGATCGCCGAGCGCCTGGCTCAGTGGCGGAGCTGACGGGCCTTAGGAGCAAGTCCAGCCAGGACGTCATCGAAGGTGGCCACCAGCAGATCCGCCTCCTGCCGCCGAAAGACGAGCGGCGGGCGGATCTTGAGGGTGTTGCTGTGACGGCCCGTCGTGCCAATCAGCACGCCGGCCTGGCGCATGCCCTCGACGATCTCCTTCGTGGTGGCCGGATCGGGGTCGGTTGTTCCGGGCGTGACGATCTCGACGCCTATTGCCAGGCCGACCGCACGGACCTCGCCGATGAGCGGCGTCCGGCCCGCGACTTCGCGCAGGCGACCGGCCAGGTATTCCCCAACGCCGGCCGCATTCTCGATGATCCGCTCGTCGTCGATCACCTCGAGGACCGCGAGCGCTGCGGCCATCGCGACCGGGTTACCGCCGAACGTGCTGAAGAACTCGCCTTCGGGGGAGAACCGCTCGGCGAGGTCGCGGCGGGTGATGACGGCGGCCACCGGGTGGCCGTTGCCCATCGGCTTGCCCAGGGTGACGATGTCTGGCGTGATCCCGAGCCGCTGGTACGACCACATCGCGGCTCCGGTACGTCCGTGACCGCCCTGGACCTCGTCAGCGACCCACAACGCGCCAGCGTCGTGCGCCAGATCGACGAGCTCGGCGGCGAGAGAGGGCTCGAGACTGATGATCCCGTCGCTGGTCAGGACACCGTCGAGGATAGCGGCCGCCGGCCGATGGCCGCCCTCCGTGAGCTCGCGGTTCGCCGCTTCGAACTCCGAGATGCTGCCGTCGAAGCCGCGTAGCGCGTCCGGCGGTCGCCAGGTCCGGACGTGCTCTGGCGGGGGGCGGCCCCCCCACTCCTCCGGCGTGAGGGCTGTGATCGCCTCCGTGATGCCGTGGTAGGCGTAGTCGGTCGCGATCCCGCCGCTGCTGCCCGTGACTGCCTTGGCGATCCGCCACGCGACGTCGTTCGCTTCGGAGCCGGAGTTGACGAACATCACGACGTCGAGCTCGCCGTCCGTCGAGGCGACGAGGCGCTCGGCGACCTCGAGCGCGGTCTCATGGAGGTAGCGCATGTTCGTGTTCAGCCGCCGCGCCTGGCGGACGATCGCCTCGACGACCCGCGGATGGCCGTGGCCGACGACCGGGACGTTGTTGTAGGCGTCCAGATATCGCCGGCCGTCGGCGTCGATCAGCCACGCGCCTTCGCCGCGGACGAGGTGCAGCGGCTCGCGGTAGGTGGTCGGTGTCATGGCGGGCCCGATGGCGCGCAAGCGGCGTTCGGCCAGGGCCGGCACCGTCCAGCCCTTCCCCGGCTCGCGCCCGCCGAGTCGCCGAGCCACCTCGTCCCAGCCGACGGACTCGAGGGTTCGTAGCACCGAAGCGCCCAATTCGCGTACGCCTGGCTGAAGCGATTCGGGGTCGTCGTAGAGCGCGCCGCGCGAGGCCGGCACGACCACTGCGGCACACATCCGTGCAGCGAGGAGCTCGCCGAGGATCGCCCGCTCAGCCGGCTCGAGCGGCGTCACCTTCTCATACCCGTCGATCACAAGCCGCGCGGCGCGGAAGAAGTCTTCGTCCTCGCGGCCATCGACGACCGTCTCGAGGACGGCGGCCAGATCGACGACGAGCGCCGACCAGCTCGCATCGCCGAAATCAATGATCCCGGTGATCCGGCCGCCCTCGTCGACGAGAACGTTTGAGCCGCACAGGTCCGTGTGAACGACCTGGGCGCGGAGGCTGGGCCACACGGGCGCTACCGCCAGCTCGTATCGATCGAGAGCGGCACCGACGAGCTGCCGGACCTCCAGGTCGGGCACGGCGTCGAGCAGCGGCCGCAGGCGGAGCGCGTGCTGGACGTCCCAAAGCATCACGCGGGCAGCCGACGGGTGCCAGAACCCACGCAAGGCCCGCCCGACCCGCGCGGCCATGGTCCCCCAGTCGCGAACCGCCTCGTCGCTCAGCCGGGACCACCTCCGACTCGGCAGGCGGTCATACATCCGGACGTGGTGGGTGCCGGTCGGTCCCTGGATCGCTGCCCGGTATGAAGCGGGATCGCCGGCCTCGTGCACGCCGCCCGGAACGAGCCACGGCAGAGCGACCGGGAGCTCCGGGTCGATCTGGGCGACGCGTTGGACGGCGAGCGCCTCCATGTCGAGCCGCGCCGGATCCTCCGCTGCGTTCGAAAGCTTCAGGACGGCCGGTCGGTCACCATCGATGAGGAACGTCTGGTCGCGTTCGCTGGCGACGGAGGTGGCCACTCCCTCGACGCCGAAGAGGTCGCGCGCAAGCGCCGCCGCTTCATCGTCGGTGAAGGTTGGTGGCGCGGCGGTCAGGACGCCATCGATGGCGGTATCGGTCATGGCTTCAGGATAGGGCCAGCGCGAACGCCACCGCCTCTGACGTCCGCATCGAGCGGCCCGCTCCGCGCGCCCGTTCGATTCGACCTTGCCCATCGCGACCGGTAGGTCGGCGAGCATGCGCTCGTAGTGCGGCTTCTCGTCGGGCGGCCATTCGGCGCCCTGCGCTTCCATCATTGCCTCAGCCGCGCCGACCAGCGTCGCCGCCCGTTGGTACTCGCCGCGCTCGGTCGCCATCGACTTCTGACGCGGGGCGTCGAAGCGCCGCTCAAGTGGCGGGCGGAGGAACCAGGTCGTGCGGCGGCTCGCCAGCCAGAAATCGGCGGATGTTGGCCGTTGAGCGTTCGACCACGCCCGACATGCTGTTCCGGCTGCCACCGCCGAGATGCGGCGTAACGATCACCTCCGGTAGATCGGCGAACGGGTTCACGCCGTCGAATTCCCGTTCCAGCACGTCGACTCCGGCGCCGGCGAGATGGCCGCTGATGATCGCGGAGCGAAGGGCCGCCTCGTCGACGAGGCCGCCGCGGCCGATATTTATCAGGTAGGAGCCCGGCGGCATCGCCGCGATCTCGGCCTCGCCGATCAGGTAGTGCGTCTCCGCGGTCAACGGAACGTGCAGGCTGACGATGTTCGAGGCGTGAAGCAGTTCCGGCAAACGACAGCCATGTTGCGCCGAGGAGTTCCGCATCCGGCACGGGGTGCCTGGTGTGATACAGGATCCGCGATCCAAAGGGGACGAGCCGCTCGGCGACTGCGCGCCCGATCTGGCCCATCCCGATCAAGACAACGGTGGCGCCCGCAAGATCGAAGATCTGGTCTCGTGACGAGGCGGACCTCGCGACCTGGCTGCCCGTGGCAACCCGGTTTATCGATCAGATCCACTTTCTCCCGACAGCCTGAGGGTTCGCATCAGCCTACGAACATGGACCGGGATGGGCCGCCGAACAGTGGCGATGATGGCCGCCACGATCTTCCTCGGAGCTGGCTGTGGGCCGAGCTCACCGAGCGCCGTTGGCTCGGCCGCGTCACCGAGGGCGACACCAGCAGCCTCCCACACGGAACCGCCTGTCGGGATCGGGCACCTCAGGCCACCACTCGGCTCATGTCGGGCTGAGGAGCCATTCGACTGCCGCGTGGACATGGATCTGCGCAGTATTGAGGACCGGAATGCCCGCGCACGTTGGCTCCGTGAAGATGAGCGCGAGCTCCGTGCCGCCGAGGATGACGGCATCGATGCCGGCGCGGTCGCGCATGGTCGCGACGACGGCGCTGAGGGCATCTCGACTCTGGTCGCGGACGACACCCGGCACCAGCTCACCGAAGTAGATCCCATGAACCAGGTCGCGTTCGTCTGCATCCGGAACGACGACTTCGAGCCCAGAGGGTGCGAACCGGGCCGGATAGAGGTCGGACTCCATGACGAATCGCGTTCCCAAGAGGCCGAGCCGCCGGCGACCTGTGCGCGTCGCTGCGTCACGGGCGACATCGACGATATGAATCAGCGGGATCGCCGGCGACGGATCGATCTGGTCGAAAGCAAGATGCGATGCATTCGAGGCGAGCAACGCCCGCTGGCAGCCGGCTGCCTCTAGCGCCGCTACTGCGGAGCCGAGATCCCGCCCAACCGCGCTGAAATCGCCTTTCGCGAGGTTCTCAAAGACGCCGCCGGCCTCGATGCTGTTGATGATGACGCGTGGGTAGCTACCGTCTGTCCGGCGCTTGCGCCAGGTCGCGACGAGCGAGCGGTAGTAGTCGACGGTCGATTCCGGGCCTGTCCCACCGACGATCCCGAGGATCCGCTCGGTCACGCCACCAGCCGCTTGTACCGGATCCGCCGCGGCTGGTCGGCGGCCGTGCCGAGCTCCTTGTGGCGGAACGCCTCGTAGTCGCTGACGTTGCCCTCGAACCAGCGGACCTGGCTGTCGCCCTCGAAGGCGAGGATGTGGGTCGCGATCCGGTCGAGGAACCAGCGATCGTGGCTGATCACCACGACACAACCGGGGAACGACTCGAGCCCGGCCTCCAGCGCCCGGAGCGTGTCGACGTCGAGGTCGTTCGTGGGCTCGTCAAGGAGCAGGGCGTTGCCGCCCGACTGGAGCAGCTTGGCGAGATGGACGCGGTTCCGCTCGCCACCGGACAGCGTTCCGACGAGCTTCTGCTGATCGGTGCCGCGGAAGTTGAATGACGACACGTAGGCGCGGGCCGGAATCTCGCGATTGCCCACCTTGACCGTCTCAACGCCGTCGGTGATCTCCTGGCGACGGATGTACTGGTTCGTGCCGGCGACCTCCGACAGCGTGTCGGTCGGGACCTGGCCGAGCGAGCTGCGCTCGAGCTCGAGGTAGTAGAACTTGTC
>JBBSCI010000100.1:0-11599 GCA_038250445.1 Candidatus Limnocylindrales bacterium
AGCGTGAAATGCTCGTTGATCCAGACGTGCCCGAACTCCAACGCCTTCGCCACCCGCATCGCCTTGCCGATATCGCTCGTGAAGACCGATGACGCGAGCCCGAACGGCGTGTCGTTCGCCCAGGCGACGGCCTGGCCCTCGTCACTGAACCGCTGGACGGTGACCACCGGCCCGAAGATCTCGTCCTGGATGATCTCGGAGGTCTGCTCGGCTCCGGCGATGACGGTCGGTTCGTAGTACGAGCCGGGCCGGTCAGGCCGTACGCCGCCAACGACGACTTCCGCGCCGGCCCGTGCTCGGTCGACCATGCCGGCGACCTTGTCGACCTGGGCCGGGGCGATGAGCGAGCCCATGTCGAGATCGTCGGCCTCGGCGGGGTCGCCCCACTTGATCGAGCGGACCTGGTCGGCGAGCTTCGACACGAAACTGTCGTATACGGCCGGCCCGGCGATCACCCGCGTGGCCGCCGTGCAGTCCTGGCCGCTGTTCCAGTAGCCCGCCGCCTTGAGCGTTTCCGCGGCCAGATCGAGGTCGGCGTCGTCGAAGATGATGACCGGCGCCTTGCCGCCGAGCTCGAGGTGGAGCCGCTTCACCGTTCCGGCGGCAATCTGCGCGATCCGCTTGCCGGTCGCGGTGTCGCCGGTGATCGAGACCATCCGGACCTTCGGGTGGCCGACGAGGGCGTCGCCGATCGCCGCGCCGGAGCCTGACAGGACGTTGACCACGCCGCCCGGCAGGTGCTCGGCGAGGATCTCGGCGAACCGAAGCGCGGACAGTGGCGTCCGGACCGACGGCTTGAGGACGACCGTGTTGCCGGTGGCGAGCGCCGGGCCGAGCTTCCATGATGCCATGTAGAGCGGGTAGTTCCACGGCGCGATGGAGGCGACGACGCCGATCGGATCGCGCCTGATGATCGACATGTGCCCGGCAAGAAACTCGTTCGCGGCGAGGCCGTCCATCACCCGGCCCGCGCCTGCGAAGAACCGGAAGAGGTCGGCGCAGACGGCGATCTCGTCGATCGCCGCTCCGACTGGTTTGCCCGCATTGGCCGACTCGAGCCTGCCGAGCTCGTCGGCGTTCGCCTCGAGGGCGTCAGCGATTTTCAGCAGCATCAGGCTGCGGTCCTGGGGGGTCGTCTCTTTCCACGTCTCGAACGCGGTCGCCGCGGCGTTGACGGCCCGGTCGACGTCCTCGTCCGCGGACGCCGGCACCTTTGCGATGACCTGGCCGTTGGCCGGGTTCTCGACATCGAGCGTCTCGCCCGAGGCGGCGTCCACGAACTCGCCACCAATGAACTGCTGGTAGGTCTTGACGCGGTCGATGACGTCGGTCATGTCTGGTGCCCTCCTGCTGCGGCTGCGCACGGTGCGGCGGCGCGTGCTCGCGTTGGTTCGGGTGATCGCGGTCAGTGGGTTGTACGCCCTACGTTACGCCGCTTCGGACGAGCGTTCCGGCAGGCGCGCCCCGCGAGACGCCCGATACCACGGGATCACGGCCCGCTCGGCGGCGACGACCAGCGCGAACAAGCCGATGCTGAGGACGGCCGTGAGCAGGATCGCGGCAAAGACCAGGTCTGTGCGGAAGGACTTCTGCGATAGCTGCATCCAGATGCCGAGGCCGTCCGTCGCGCCGACGTACTCACCGAACACGGCGGCGACGACCGCGTAGGTCGCTGAGATCCGGAGGCCCGTGAAGAGGCCCGGCAGGCCCGATGGCCAGCGGAGCTTGCGGAACGTCTGCCAGGACGAGGCCCCGAACGAGCGCATCAGGTCCGTCGCGGCCGCCTCCGACGACGAGAACCCGGCCAGCAACGCGACGGTGATCGGAAAGAACGTGACAAGGACGACGACGAGGATCTTCGGGACCAGCCCGAACCCGAACCAGACGACGATGAGCGGAGCCACCGCCACGATCGGGATCGTCTGAGAGGCAACGAGGAGGGGCTCGACCGCCCGGCGGACGACGCCGATCCGGTCCATGGCGACCGCGGCCGCGATCGCGAAGGCAATCGAGACCGCCAGCCCGGCCACCGTTTCGACGATGGTCGGCACGGAGTGGCGAACCGCAAGTTCCCGCGACTCCCAGAGCGAAGAGACGACACTCGAGGGCGACGGCAGCACGAACTGGCTCAGGCCCGACACCCGCGAGTAGATCTCCCAGGCAGTCAGGAGCAGGGCGACCAGGACGACGGGCGGCCCGAACCGCCGCCAGCCCTCGGCCAGCCGTTCGCTCACGGCAGGAATTCGTTCGTGAACAGCGAGGCGTAGTCGGGTGGCGTCGTCAGCCGTTTGCCGGCGGCGTCGACGAGGAGTCCCTGGTCGTAGAGGAAACCGGAGTAGCCCTCCCAGCGCGCGAGCGTCTGGGTCCCGAACTTGCCGTCGGCGTCGAGCAGGTAGCCCCCATCGACGAGGTAGCGCTGGCTCGCCGCCGGCAGGGCCTTGTTCGAGTCGAACACCCCGGCGTTGGCGGACATGAGGATCGCGGCCGCCGCGTCCGGCTCCTTCGCGGCGAAGTCGAAGCCCTGGACCGTCGCCGCCACGAACCGGCGGGCCGCGTCCGGGTCCTTCTCGAGCCACGTCCGATCACAGGCGAGGACGACCTGGTAGAACTCGGGGAAGCCGTAGTCCGAGAACAGGAAGTAGCGCAAGTCGATCCCGCGGAGATCGGCCTCCACCCCCTCCCAGGCGGTGAACGGGATCGTGAAATCGGCCTGCTTGTTGTAGAGCGCCTCGTAGGCCGCGCTGTTGAGCGTGGCGACGGTGAACTTGCCCGTGCCGCCGTCGGCCTTGATCACCGCGGTGAGGGTCGGGACCTCGTTCGGGTAGCCGAAGCCCGCGTAGATCCTGCCGTCGAGGTCCTTCGGTCGCTGGATCGGCCCGGCGGCCAGCACGCCGATCGCCGACGCCGTCTTCTGCAGGATTGCCGCCACGCTGACGATGTCGGCCCCGGCGGCGACCGCGAACGTCAGGGAGTCCTGGAAGCTGACTCCGCACTCAGCCTGGTGGGCGGCGAGGAGCGTTTCAGGTGTTGCACTCGCGTACGGCAGGACCTGGAGGCGAATCCCGGCCGCGGCGTACCAGCCCTTCTCCTGGGCGACGAAGAAACCCGTGTGGTCGGTATTCGGCGTCCAATCGAGGGCCAGGCGGACGGTTGCAGGGGTCGGTGGCGTCGACGGCGATGAAGAGCCGTTCGCGGACGCGCTGGCGCCCGACGGGCTCGGTGTCGGGCCGCAGCCCGCAACGAGCACGAGGACCAGAAGGACTGCTCGGATCTTCATGTTGACTCCCTGGAACAAAGAAACGCCGCCCCGGATTCCGGGACGGCATCGAGACGCGAACGGCCTGCTTCCTTCGCTGGTATGAGCCAGATCAGGTTCGGCGGGTCTGTGGCTTCGGCCACACTCTCAGCGCGCGAGGCGCTCCCCGGAGGCGAATATTCAGTTGCAAGCATCGTAGCACCGAGCGGGATCGTCCGAATTCGAACGCCCCGCGAAGTCACTTCCGGCGCCCTCAGTCCTCCGAACTCGGAGTCCGATTTCGGATCAAGCGTCCGGGAATGGGTGATTTCCAACGGCGTTCGGAATCGGACAAACGCCGGGCGTGTCGTACCCGCTACGCTGCGCGCCATGTCCGACTGGACCGAGGTCGGCGACCGCGTCTTCGTCAAGCGATACGCGTTCTACGACCAGAACATAGGGGTCGTGCTTGGCGAGACCGGCGTGCTGGTCATCGACACGCGCACGAGCCACCGCCAGGCCGAGGAGACGATCGCCGACATCCAGACGATCACTCCCCTGCCCGTGCTGCAGGTCGTCAACACCCACGGCCACTACGACCACTGCTTCGGCAACCATGCGTTCCGGCCGGCCGGGATCTGGGGCCACGAGCGCTGCGTGCGGATGATCCTCTCGACAGGCGAGCGGCAGCGAGCGTCCGCAGCCAAGGCCCTCCCGGACCTGGCCGCAGAGCTCGGCGAGGTGGTCCTCGACCCGCCTGATCGGACGTTCGTCGAATCAGCGAGCATCGAGATCGACGGCGGCGGCCGATCAGTCGAGTTGAAGTATCTCGGTCGCGGCCACACCGACAACGACATCGTCGTGCTCGTCCCTGACGCCGACGTCCTTTTCGCCGGGGACCTGCTCGAGAACGACGCTACGCCGTTCTTCGGCGACGGCTTTCCGCTCGACTGGCCGGGGACCGTCGAGCACCTGGTCGAACTGGTGACGGGACCGGTCGTCCCGGGCCATGGCTCGATCGGCGACCGCGGGTTCGCCGTCCGCCAGATGACGGAATTCAGGTCCGTCGCGGAGCTGGCGAGGCTCGTTCACGGCGGGGTGCTCGATCTCGATGCCGCCGTGCTGCGGACGCCATACCCCGCCGACACCGCGCTCGAGCCGCTGACGAGGGCGCTCACGCAGCTCCGCGGCGAGCTCGACTGAGCATCAGCCGACCCGTACCACCCACCGGCCGCGGGCGGCCCCTGCGAGGATTCCGTCGAGCGCGGGCTCGAGCGTGTCGATGGTCACCTCGGTCACGCCTTCGCCGAGCCCGTTCGGCCGGAGGTCGCTCCCGAGGCGCGCCCAGAGCGCCCGCCGGGCATCGATCGGGACGGCCGAGGAGTCCATGCCCAGGAGTGCCACGCCGCGGAGGATGAATGGCAGAACCGTCGTGGTCAGGGCAAACCCGCCGGCATTGCCGGACGACGCGACCGCCGCACCCGTCCTGAGCGTCCGCAGCACGTACGGCAACGTCGCACCGCCGACGGCGTCGACGGCCCCGGCCCAGCGCGCCGATTCGAGCGGCCGCGGGCTCTCGGCCGTGACCTCCTCACGTGGCACGATCCCGGCCGCACCGAGAGCGCGCAACCGTGGCTCTTCGTCGGCCTTGCCGGTCGCCGCCCAGACCTCGTGGCCGCGGGCGGCGAGGATGGCGACGGCGCTGCTGCCAACGCCGCCGCTCGCGCCGGTCACGAGCACGGGCCCGTCGCCAGGGCTGAGCCCGTGCGCCTCGAGCGCGGCGACCGACATCGCGGCGGTGAACCCGGCCGTCCCGATCGCCATCGCCTCCCGAGCGGACAGGCCATCGGGAAGCGGCACGACATAGTCCGCCGGCAGCCTCGTGAACTCCCCGAAACCGCCGTGACGAGCAACCCCGAGATCGTAGCCGTGGGCGAGCACGCCCTGGCCAACAGCGAACAAGGGGTCGCGCGACGCGATGACCTCTCCGGCGAGATCGATGCCGGGGATGATCGGGTTGATCCGGGCCACCTTGCCGTCGGCGATGGAGGCAAGACCGTCCTTGTAGTTGACGCTCGACCAGTCGACGCGGACGTCGACTTCGCCGTCCGCGAGTTCCGCCGCGGAGAAATCGCGCGGGCCACGAACGAACCCGTCCTCGCCCCGCTCGGCGACGAACGCGCGGAAGGTGGCGGGAATGGAGGTCATGACCGAAGCGTACGTCGCCGCACGAACCACGGGTTCCCGTGTTGCGCAACTGACAAAGGGCGCTTGACGGTTCCATCGCCCGTCCGTCAGCATCTACGGCGACGTGAGTGAAACCTGTGTCTCCTGGCAGATGTGTATGCGCTGGCGGCCCCGCCGTACGGAGGATGGGGTCTGACGTCCCGCGCACTTGATAAGAGGTAGCGCGGGACCGAAGACGAGGTCCCGGGGCTGCGACTCCAGAAAGGAGCCGCAGCTTTTTTGTTTCCTCCGGTCGATACGAGAGGTAGCCGCCACCAACAACCGCCCTTCCCAGGGGTGCGGGCCTCGACACAACAGGTGATCTCACATACCAGGCAAGCCAATAGAGAGAGGTATCAGGACATGGCAGAGCTTGATCGGACCGCGTTCCGACCAGAGACAAAGGCGCTCCACGCCGGCCAGACCGTCGATCCCAGTACGAAGGCCCGCGCAGTCCCGATCTACGCGACAACCAGCTACGTCTTCGATGATGCCGCTCACGCCGCGCGCCTCTTCGGGCTCCAGGAGTTCGGGAATATCTATACCCGGATCATGAACCCGACGACCGCGGTCTTCGAGGAGCGGGTGGCCGCGATCGAGGGCGGCGTCGCGGCCCTGGGCGTCGCCTCGGGTCAGGCCGCCGAGACCCTGACGATCCTGAATCTCGCTCGCGCGGGCGACAACATCGTCAGCTCGTCCAGCCTGTACGGCGGGACGTACAACCTCTTCACCCACACGCTGCCGAAGATCGGGATCACGACCGGTTTCGTCGACGGCTCCGATCCGTCTGCCTTCGGGGACGCGATCGACGAGAACACCAAGGCCGTCTTCCTCGAGCTGATCGGCAATCCGAGGCTGGACGTCCACGACCTTGCCTCGATCGCGAATGTTGCCCACGCCCGCGGCGTCCCGGTCATCGTCGACAATACGTTCGCCCCGCTCCTTGCCCAGCCGATCAAGCACGGCGCCGACATCGTCATCCACTCGGCGACGAAGTGGATCGGCGGCCACGGGACGGCAATTGGCGGCGTCGTCGTCGATGGCGGAACGTTCGACTGGGCGGCCTCGCCGCGCTTCAAAGCGGACTTCGTCGACCCGGATCCGTCGTACCACGGCATCAGCTACACGGCAGCGTTCGGTCCGCTCGCCTTCATCCTCAAGCTCCGTGTCCAGGGACTCCGGGACATCGGCCCGGCGCTGAGCCCGTTCAACGCGTTCCTCTTCCTCCAGGGCCTCGAGACACTTCCACTGCGGATCAAGCGTCACAGCGAGAACGCCCTGGCGATCGCCAAATGGCTGGAGACCCGCGACGAGGTCACCTGGGTCAGCTATCCGGGCCTGCAGTCGCATCCCTCTTACGGACACGCGATGAAGTACCTGAGCGGTGGCTTCGGCGGGATCGTGACCTTCGGGGTCAAGGGCGGCGTCGAGGCCGGACGACGGCTCATCGACGGCGTCCAGATCTTCAGCCTTCTGGCCAACGTCGGCGACGCGAAGTCGCTGATCATCCATCCCGCCTCGACGACCCACTCACAGCTGGAGCCCGAGGAGCAGGTCGCGACCGGCACGACACCGGATCTCATCCGGCTGTCGGTCGGACTCGAACACGTCGACGACCTGATCGCCGATCTCGACCAGGCCCTCAAGGCCTCGTCAGAGGCGGAGACGGCCGAAGGCGACCTCGTTGGCGCCGCCGGATGACCGTTAACCCGCCGGCGACGGCGGGCAGGCC
Organism: Candidatus Limnocylindrales bacterium; assembly: GCA_038250445.1. Taxonomy (GTDB): domain Bacteria; phylum Chloroflexota; class Limnocylindria; order Limnocylindrales; family CSP1-4; genus CF-46. Next base: position 7,194 of record JBBSCI010000100.1, read on the forward strand.
ACCGATCGGGACCGGGCAGCTGGAGTCAGTTTCGCTCGGTCGAATCGCGCTGGGCGACGGGACGGTCCTTCCGGACCTGACCGTCGCCTATCGCCACGATGGCCCGGGTCCGACGGAGGCGCCGCAGATCATCGCCGTCCACGCCCTGACCGGCTCGGCTGACGCTGCCGGCGATTGGTGGGAGCCGCTCATCGGGCCCGGCCGCGCCCTCGATTCGAAGCGGTACGGCGTGCTGTGCGCCAATCTCCTTGGCGGCCGCTACGGGTCCACCGGACCCACCTCGGTCGATCCGGCAACCGGTCGTCCGTACGGACGGGGCTTTCCAATCGTCTCGACCCGCGACCAGGCGCGGGTCCAGTGGCTGCTTCTCGATGCCCTCGGCATCGAGCGCGTTGCTCTTGTCACCGGAGGCTCACTGGGCGGGATGGTCGCCCTGGAGGTCGCCATGGAGCGACCGGCGGCCACCAGTCACGTCGTGCCGGTTGCGGCTCCGGCCGCCACGGGGCCAATGGCGATCGCCTGGAACCGGATCCAGGTCGCCATGATCGACCGGTTCGGCGACGATGGCCTTGCCCTCGCCCGCCAGCTGGCGATGACCACGTACCGCAGCGAGGCGGACTTCGACGAGCGATTCGGCCGGCGGCTGGAACCCGACGGACGGCGGTCGATCGTCAGCTATCTCGATTACCAGGGCATGAAGCTCGTCGAGCGCTTCGATGGCGACACGTACCGGACGCTGGCGGGCGCGATGGACCATCACGACGTCGGCAGCGACCGTGGCGGTGTCGACGCTGCCCTCCGCCTCCTGGCCGAAGCCGGCACGCGGCTGACCGGGATCGGCATCGAGGGCGACATCCTCTACGGGCCGCGTCAGGTCCACGAGCTGGTCGAGGCAGCCAAGGCTGCCGGCGTCACGAGCCACTACCGCGAACTGCACTCGACGAAGGGCCACGACGCCTTTCTTGTCGAGTGGGATCAGCTCAGCTCGCTCTTCCGCGAGGCCCTGGGCAGCTGACCCCTAGGCGGCCTCGCGGATCCGAATCCGGCTGGACCAATCGCGCAGCGCGGTCACGAGCTCCGCGAGCCTCTGGTTGAGCTCCGGATCGGTGACATTGCCATCGTCATCGAAGTGCGCGGCGGCCGACGAGACGAGCAGTTCCGGCAGGGGCATCACGCAGGCGCCGGTGAACACGAATGCCTCGCGGAGCTGAGCCTGGGCCCGGGCGGTCGAACCTCGGCCGGGGCTCGCGCCCATGACCGCTACGGGCTTGTCCTTGAGCGGGCTCGAGACCCGCGGACGCGACGCCCAATCGAGGGCGTTCTTGAGGACGCCGCTCGTGCCGTGGTTGTACTCCGGCGTCGCCACGAGCAGCGCGTCGGCCGTGGTGATCGCCAGCTTGAAAGCGACGACCGGGTCGGGCTCGCCTTCGTCCTCGACGTCCTGGTTGTAGAGAGGGATGTCGGCCAGTTCGACGATCCGGACGACGATCCTCGCCGAGGCCATGGCCGCCGAAGCCCGGACGAGTCCCCTGTTGTACGAAGCGCGCCGAGGCTGCCGGCAAAGCCGAGGATGTGGCACGTCTCCGGCGACACGCTCAGCCCTCCACCAGTGGCAGGTCGACGACGTGCGACGCAACGAACCAGGTCTGGAGCTCGTTCCGCCGAAGGACATCGCCCATGAGCAGGTCGTTCGAGCCCCAGTCGCCACTCTTCTCGGTGCGGTCAATCGCATCCCGGACCTTCTCGATGATCGCCTCGTGAGCGTCGAGCAACCGGTGGATCATCGCCGGCACGTCTTCCGACCCGTTCGGCGGCCGGTCGATCGTCGTGAGCTCCGCCGCGTGGCGAGGGTCGCCGACGGCGATTCCGCCAAGGCTCTGGACCCGTTCGGCAAGGAGATCGACCAGCTCGTTCTGCTCCTCGGCGTGCTTGTCGAACAGGAGGTGCAGCTGGTAGAACGTCGGGCCGGCGACGAGCCAGTGATGCTTCTTGTACAGGCCGTAGAGGATCATCGTGTCGGCGAGGATGACGTTGAGCAAGCGGCAGCTCTCGGATCGGGCCGTCGACTCGAGAGCGATCGGGGCGAGTCGGAGCGTGCCGAAGCGCTGGATCTCAATGCCGAGGGGCGCGAGTCGCGGCTCGGGCGAGCGACGGCGGCCGTTCGTCGACGTCGTCGCCTCGCGGCGGGCGCCACCCTTGATCGTCTTTCCTGGCATCACTGGACCTCCTTCGCTGCAGTGGATCGGTTGGCCGGCCCGCAGTTGCGCCGATTCGGTGACGAGTCACAGCATCCCACGTAGCTGCACGTCAGGCACCGGCAGTCCTCGCAGCCGTTCGAGGACGGGGCGACATCGCGAGCCACGTGGAGATGGTTACAGCCGGCCATCGGAGCCTCCGGTGTCAAGATCGGTTGCCGTCGCGGGGCGGCTCCGACGCGAGCCTGAGGCGCCGGATGGTCGTGCCCGCGTGACCAGGACGGGGCCCTTGGCGCTCGCCTTCCCCAGCTCGCGCCGGAGAGACTCGATCTCGTCGCGCAACCGGAGCGCGATCTCGATCCCAGCCGTATTGAGGCCCAGGTCGTCACGCAGCCGGCGGATCCTCCGAAGCTGGGCCAGCTCGGCCTCGCCGAAGAACGGGACCCGGCCCTCGACCCGGCTTGGGCGGACGAGGCCGACGCGAACGAAGTAGCGAACTCGCGAGGGCGGCACATGGGTCGCCGCCGCGGCGGCCTCCAGGCGCTGCTCCTCTTCACGCGCCGATTGATCGCTCATCGTGTCGATGCTCCTTCGGTCTCGACGGTTGCATGGGCGAACTCCTCGATGAGCTCACGTTCGCGGGCCGACAAGCGCTCTGGCAGCCGGGCGTGGACCTCCGCATGGAGATCGCCACGATTGGACGACTTGCCGAGATGCGGCATCCCCTGGCCGCGCAGCTTGAAGATCCGGCCGTCCTGGGTGCCGGACGGGATCGTCAGGGCGAGGGTCCGCCCGTCGACAGTCGGAACTCGCGCCTCGCCACCGAGCAGCATCGCGGTCATCGGCGCCCGGACCGTGGTGTAGAGATCGCTACCCCGGCGCTCGAAACGCGGATCCGGCCTGACGGTGACAACCAGGTACAGGTCCCCCGCCGGGCCGCCACCCTGACCGGGATTGCCCTGGCCCTTGACCCGGACGCGCGACCCGGTCGTCACGCCGGGCGGGATCTTTACCTCGATCTTGCGGACCTTGCCATCGGGGGACCTCAGCGAGAACTCGATCGCGGTGCCGCCGAAGGCTTCGGCCAGGCCGATCTCGATCGGGTGCTCGAGATCGCTGCCGCCCCTTGGCCGGACCTGGCGTCCCGTCGACCTGCGGTTCGATCGCCCACCACCGGCCGCGGGTTCCACACCGCCGGACCGGAAGAACGTCTCGAAGAAATCGGAGAACGGCGCGTCATCGCCGAACAGATCGCGCAGGTCGTCATCGTCGACTGACCTGTATTCGTAGTGGTCGCCGCCCGGTCCGCCGTCCGAGTACTGCGCCCAGCCGGGTGGCTCGCCGGCGGCGCCACCCGCCGCACCGCCTGCCGCCTGCCACTGGTCGTACTCCCGCCAGCGCGAGCCGAGCTCGTCGTACTTCTTGCGGTTGTCGACGTCGGAGAGGACCTCGTAGGCCTCGTTGATCTGCTTGAACTTGTCCTCGGCCTCCTTGTTCCCGGGATTGACATCGGGGTGATGCTTCCGGGCAAGCTTGCGATAGGCGCTCCGGATCTCCTTCTCGGTGGCCGTCCTGGGGACGCCGAGTAGTGCGTAGTAGTCCTGGAATTCCACGGGCTAACCTTGACGGATTCGGGCGACGCCGCCAATACCGCTAGCGGGAACACGATTCGAGCGAAACGGCTCGCTCGGTTCCGGCTGGCCACGCAGGCTGCGGTATCATCTCGGGCGCGTCACTGGCGAGTGGCCAAGCGGTAAGGCGCCTGACTCTGGATCAGGAGATCGAAGGTTCGAATCCTTCCTCGCCAGCCAGCTCCTCGCCGAACCACAAGATGTTGTGGTCGGCACCAACGAGGGGCCTGCATGTCGTGCCTGAACACCGACCCGCGGTTCGTCGCAGGAGGCGACGAACATGGTTTGGGCACCTGACTCCCCTGATCTTTGGGCACCTGATTCGGCGACCCCGAATCAATGGGCACATGATTCTGGCGGGCACCTGACACTCGGCCGGGCGGTCGATCTGTTCCTCGCGGCGAAGGCCGCCGAGGGCGCCGCGGCCAAGACCCTCGAGTGGTACGGGATGATCCTCCGCCGGGCGGTTCGCGGACTGGGCGACGATCGCCCGATCGAGCAGCTCGCCGGGCCCGAGCTGCGGGCCTGGATCCTCGAACTCCGCTCGACGCTGTCGCCAATCAGTGTCGCCGGCTACGTC
>JBBSCI010000101.1:0-11559 GCA_038250445.1 Candidatus Limnocylindrales bacterium
GACGAGCGGGTCGTCGGCGTTGAGCACCGTCCAGCCGTCCTGCTTGGTGACCCGGGCGACCGTCGACTTCACCTCGGCGAGCTCAGGGAGCGTGTGGATCCCCTGGAGGTCGAGGTGGTCCGATGTCACGTTCGTCACTACGCTGACCTCGTTCGACTCGTAGCCCATGCCCCGCAGGACGAGGCCGCCGCGGGCCGTCTCGAGGACGGCGACGTCAAGATCGGAGCGACGCAGGATCTGCAGGGCGCCGCCCGGCCCCGTCCAGTCGCCGGGCTCGACGAGGCGCTCGTTGACGAGCACACCGTCCGACGTCGTCGTGCCGACCCGGCGGCCGGCCCGGACCAGGATGTGAGTGATGAGCCGGGTGACGGTGCTCTTGCCGTTGGTCCCTGTGATCGAGACGACCGGCATCTTGCGGTCGGCGTCACGGATCCACGTCGGTGGCGTCGCTCGGGCCTCGGCGATGCGGGCCGCCCAGCGGGCAAGGAGCCGTTCCTGCGCCCCGGTCAGGCGGGCGCGGCGGACCGGCGACACATCGCGCTCGGCGAGGGCGATCGCCGCCTCTGCGATCGTGTGGGCCCGCTCCGCTCCGGTCCACGGGAACGTGATGATCCAGTGGCCTGGGTCCGACGACCGATGGACGCGGACCCCGCCGCGGCCCTCGCCGTGTTCGGCCCGGAGGCGTCGCGTCCAGTCGACGATCGACTCGACCTGGCCCGCCCACGCCCGCCGCGGGATCTCGGCGGCGAGTCGGACGAGGGCGTGGCGACCGGGTGCGCGCTGGCCGTACCAGGTCCGGCGCCGGCCGATCGCAACCTCGACCTTGACCACCGGCTCGAGCCGGTAGACGTTCGGTCCCTCGAGGAGTCGGATCTCGACCTGGCGCACGATCCGGCGAGGATAGCAAGCGGCAGGCCTCGTAAACTGCCCGGATGGAGACAATCGCCGCGTCTGGCGCGGGCGTGACGCCCGACGAGCTGGCGGCCATCGGAGCCGCTATCCGCGCCGCGGAGCCCGCCTACCTCGACGATCTGGCGCGGCTCGTAAACATCGACTGCGGGAGCTACACCCCAGCCGGCGTGGAAGAGGTCGCCGCGTTCGTGGCCGGGTTTCTCGCCGATCTCGGGGCAGAGGTCGTCCGCCATCCCGACCCGGACGGGCGGCTCGGGCCGACCATCGTCGGGACCGTCAGCGGGGCCGCAGGCGCGGGCCCCCGGATCCTGCTGATCGGCCACATGGATACGGTCTTCGAACCGGGCACCGCGGCCGAACGCCCATTCCGGATCGAGGACAGGGCGGCGTACGGACCAGGCGTCACCGATATGAAGTCGGGTCTCCTCACCGGGCTCTACGGTCTCCGGGCGATGGTCGAGCTGACACGCGACGGCGGCCTGCCGTTCGAGCAGATCGTCTTCGTCGCAAACCCGGACGAGGAGATCGGTTCGCCGTCATCGTCGACTCACATCCGGGAATTGGCGGCCACGGCCGATGCCTGCTTCGTCCTCGAATGCGCCCGGGCGAATGGCGACATCGTCTCGGCCCGGAAGGGGAGCCTCGATCTCGTGCTGACGGTCCACGGCCGCGCCGCCCACGCCGGCGTGGAACCGGAGAAGGGGCGCAGCGCGATCCTGGAGGCATCCCGCCTCATTCGGGACCTACATGGCCTCAATGGCCGCTGGCCGGGCGTCACGGTCAACGTCGGCGTGGTCACCGGCGGGACGCGTCCCAACGTCGTCGCCGAGCGATGCGTCCTGCAGGTCGATGTCCGAGCGACCGACGCCGCCAGCCAGGACGTCGCAGAGGCGGCGATCCGGGATCTGGCGACCGCGACCGAGGTTCCCGACGTCACCGTCGAGGTCGAACATCGGGCCGGCCATCGGCCGATGGAGAAGCTCGAGCGGTCGGGTCGGCTGGTCGACCATGCGGTCGCGGTCGCCGGCCGGCTCGGGTTCGAGGTCAGGGACACCGCGACCGGCGGCGCTTCGGATGCGAACACCACCTCGGGGCTCGGTGTTCCGACACTCGATGGCCTCGGGCCGATCGGGGGCAACGACCACTCGCCGGCCGAGTACCTCGACGTCGGTTCGGTGGTGCCACGGACGGCCCTGTTTGCCGGGTTGCTCCTGGCCGTTGCCCGTGACTCGTCGTTCGGCAAGCGTGGCGACTGAGCCGCGTCGTCGCATCTCGTCCGGTGGGCCGTGGGAGGCCTCGGCCGGCTACAGCCGCGCGATCGTCGTCGGTGACACGTGCCTCGTCTCCGGCACGACCGACGCCGGGACGGACGGCCACTCGCTCCATCCCGGCGATGTCGCGGCCCAGGCTCGAGCGGCCTGGACGATCGTCGAGCGTGCTCTCGCCGATGCCGGCTTCTCGCTCCGCGACGTCGTTCGGACGCGGACGTACGTGGTTTCGATCGACGACGCGCCGGCTGCCGCGGCCGTCCACGGTGAGCTGTTCGGCGACATCCGGCCGGCGTCGACGCTCGTCCAGGTCGCCGGCCTCATGCACCCGACCCTCCTCGTCGAGGTCGAGGCGGACGCGCGCCGGGCCTGAGGCGGTTAACCCAGGCCGGCCATCCGGCCGACGATCGCGATCGCGACCGCGGTGACGAGTCCCAGGAACAGGTTGCGCCGCCAGGCGACGACGGCCAGGCATGCCCCGACCGCCAACCACTCGAGACCGAAGTGAAACCTCGGCCCGGCATCGGTCGACACGACCATGACCGCGACCGCGGCGAGTGCGGCGAGGATGGCCGGACCGACGAGCTGAAGATATTCAAGCGCGCGCCCGGGCAGGCGGTCGATGCCCGGGGTCAGCAAGCCGAGTGCTCGTGATGGATAGGTCACGAGGAACATCAGGAAGGCGAGGAGTACGAGGTCCGTCTTCATGGCCCCGGCTCCGGCGGCGCGTCGTCGTATCGAGCGCCCGGCATCGAATATCGTTCGGCAGACGCCCTCGACCCGAGCGGGGCCGTCTCGTGGGCGGCAGCTGCGGGTATGAGCAGTCCGACCGCCGGGCCGACGAGCCCGCCGGCGATGATCCCGATCGCCGGTCCGGCGACGAGCGCGACGATCACCCCGACCGTCGCCCCGCTGATCGCCGCGACGATCTCGCGACGGCCGGTGACGAGCCCCACTGCGAGGCCGATCATCGCGGCCGGGAAGATGACATCGATCCCGAATTGCCGCGGCTCGACGATCGACCCGCCGACCAGCACCCCCGACAGGGTGGCGAGATTCCACGGGATGAACGTAGCGGCGATGGCTGCGACCCAGTAACCCCACATATCGGCCCGCCCGATGCGCCGGAAGTGGGCCATCGTTAGGGCGAACGACTCGTCGGTCAGCAGATGGGCCGCGACCGCGCGCTCGACGAACGGTCGGTCCCTGACCCAAGGGGCCAGGGCGGCTGAGTAGAGAAGATGACGGGCGTTGAGGAGCGCCGTCAGGAGCACGACGCCCGGCCAGGCGAGCCCGCTCGCGACGTAGCCGACGGCCGCGAACTGGGCCGCCCCCGCGAAGCCCAGCGTGCTCATCGCCAGGGCTTCGATCGGCGAGAAGCCCGCGTCGCGGGCGGCAAGACCGTAGAGGAAGCCGAACCCGCCGGCGCTGACGAGGATGCCGGCGGCCTCCGCGATGAGCCGTCGTCGGGAGGCCCGGAGGTCCTCGCCGCTGTTCGCGGCCCCCTGGACGTCAGCCACCGGCCGGGTACTGATCGACGACGTCGTGGCGGACGGTCAGCTCGCGTTCGATCAGGAAGCGGTCATCGTCGGGAAAGAACCGCGCCATGGAGATGTCGTCACCCGCGAACGCCCGGATGTCCGCCAGATCGTGCCAGTACGAGACGACCTCGACTTCAGCGCTGGCGGAAGGTTCATCGAGGTGGCGGAAGACGACCACGCCCTGATTGCCCGCGGTGCCCCGCAGCGCCGCGATACCGCTGTCCTCGAGAAAGGCGAGATAGGCATCGAAGTCGGCCGCGCGGACGCGACCGCGCCAGCGTCGGGCGATCATCAGGCTCCCTCCATGCGTCTTGGATCGGCGCGTAACCACTCACAGCGTACGGGCAGGTTACGCGACGGTCAACCCGCCAGCCTCCACTTGATCGACCTAGCGGAGGAAGGTCTTGGCGCAGATCCCATCGCACACGACGAAGAGGGCGTGCTTGTCGCGGGAGTAGCCGGCGACGTGAAGCAGTCCAGGACAGCCCTTTGTCGGGCACTTCCAGACCCACCAGCGGTCGTTCTCGTCGAGCGGCGTCGTCTCCTCGGCCAGCTTCACGGCCAGTCCCTCGCCCTCGGCGACGAGCCGGGCGATGACCGCGGCGCGATCGGCCTCGATCTCGCTCGTGTACGGGTAGTTCTGGCCGACGTTCGAGGTCACGAGGCGACTCCCGCGGCTGAAGGTGAGGGACCGGTGGCGGCGTCGTGTGAGCGCAGCCCGCCACCGGTGGTTGGGAGCATAACTCCAAAGCTGTCGCGCAGGAACGACCAGGGCTGCGTTGGGACGCTGCCTCCTCGCTCACGGACGTTCGAGTCCGTTCGCTCCGATGCTCGCGCCCGCCTTGCCCTGGCCGCCCCTCCGCGACGATCGCAGACAGCTCGCGGCCTACCAGACGGCGGGCAGGCCGGCGCTCCGCGGGTCGGTGGCCGCCGCGAGCGAGCCGTCGGCTGCCGCTGGGCCGCCTTCGACGAGCTCGATGGCGTGGGCGTGACCGAGGTTGGCGTCGAATGGCTCCGTCCGCGTTACAGGGTGGCCTAGCTCCTGGAGCGCCTCGAGGACGCCGTCCGTGAAGCGCGGCTCGGCCCGGACCTCGACCGGCGGCGCAAAGTGTTCTTCTGGCTCGACGAACCAGCGCGGCGCCGCCACCGCGGTCGCAATGTCGAGCCCGCCGTCGACCAGCGCCGACACGATCTGGGCGTGAATCTGCGGCTGAGCGTCGCCGCCCATCGACCCCGTGACGATCCACGGGCCGTCGGCGCCGCGGAACAGCATCCCCGGCAGGAGCGTATGAAGCGTCCGTTTGCCGGGCGCGAGGACGTTCGGGTGATCCGGGTCGAGGCTGAAGTACGAGCCGCGGTTCTGGTAGTGGATCCCAGTCTCGGGATCGACGACCCCGGACCCGAAGCCCATGTAGTTCGACTCGATGAGACTGACCGCATTCCCCTCGCCGTCGACCGCGGCGAGGTAGGCCGTGCCACCGCCGCGCGGAGCCGTCGACGGGACGGGGACCGACGCCCGCCGCGGATCGATCCGCGCCGCGAGCTCCGCCGCGTGCTTCTTCGAGGTGAGGAAATCGACCGGGATGTCGCGGAACTCGGGATCCGTCAGATTGGCGTCCCGGTCCGCCATCGCGAGCTTCGACGCCTCGATCCCGAGATGGATCCAGCGCGGGTCAACAACCCCGGTCGGGCCGAACGCGGCAGGCGCGGGCGGTTCGAAGCGCTCGAGGATCTTGATGATCTCGAGGGCGACCACCCCCGATGAGTTCGGCGGATGGGTCGTCACCCGGACGCCGCGATAGTCGGTCGCGATCGGATCCCCCCAGGTCGACGTGTGAGCGGCGAAGTCTGGGGCAGTGAGCGACGATCCGGCAGCCGCGAGCCCGCGCGCCTGGCGTATCGCCAGCTCGCCGTCGTAGTAGTCGTCGAAGCCGGCGTCGGCCAGCCGCTCGAGTGTGCGGGCGAGGGCGGGCAGCCGAACCAGCTCTCCGGGGCGCCAGGGCCGGCCGTTCGGGCGGTATACCCGCTCGAAGCCCGAGCCCCGGCCGATCGACTCGATCACTCGCTCCAGGGTCGTCTCGACAGCCCGGATGAAGCCGTCCCACGCCGGAAAACCGCTGCCGGCCAACTCGATTGCCGGGGCCAGGATCTCTGACCGCGAGCGCCAGCCAAAGCGGGCGTGGGCGTCCGACCACGAGCGGACGGCGCCGGGGAGGGTGATCGTCAGGGGCCCGTACATCGGCAGGCGCTCGAGGCCTCCCGCTCGCAGCGCCGCCGCATCCAGCGCCGCGGCCGCCCTCCCTGAACCGTTGAGCGCATGCTGGCGCCGCTCCCGGGCGTCCCAGATCAGCCAGAACGCGTCGCCGCCGACACCGCAGGTCTGCGGCGCCACGACCCCCAGCGCCGCGTTGGCGGCGATCGCCGCATCCACCGCGGATCCACCCGTCCGCAGGATGCCGAGGCCGGCCTCTGTCGCGAGGTGGTGCGGCGCGACGACGGCCCCGTGTGATCCGCGGGCGACCCGTGCCGGTACCAGGACGGGCGGCCTTGGAGGCGTCGTCGCCATCAGGCCGGACCCGGCTCATCGTCCAGCAGCGCCGGGGTCTCCGGGCCGCCAACGTAATGTTCCTGGCTCCTGAGCTGGGCCAGTGGCAGGAGCGCCACGAGCAGCAGGCCGAATGTGGCGATTAACAGGCCGTCGATGCCGAGCCACTTCGCGGCGAAGCCGCCGATCAGGCTGCCCGTGATCTGGCCGATCGCGAGGAACACGCTATAGAGGCCCATGATCGCACCGCGATCGGTCGGGAAGCGCTCGGAGATGTCGGCAAGGAGACCGAGCGCCGCGGGCGTCGCGCCAGCCAGAACGAACAATCCGAACGCCGCCGCGGCCCCCGCGACGATCGGTACGACGACCGGCATCCCGGCGCCGTGGTTGACGACCATCCCAGCCGCGACGAGCAGGCCGCCGCCGAGGATCCCATAGAGGATGATCGACGTCCGGCGGAGGCTCTTGAACCGGTTGCCCCAGTACAGGAGGCCCGCTCCGAAGAGCACACCGATGACGACCGCCCCGAGCGAGATCTGGACGGGGCTGAAGCCCTGCAGGAGGAACTGGTCGGGGAAGCGCGGGTCGGCCTTCGAGAACTGGAAGATCGACTGGCTGAACCAGACGCCGATCGAAGCGTTCACCGCGATCCACGTCGGCGCAAGAAGCCAGACATGGGACGTCCGGAGGAGGGCCCGGTACCGGCTGAAGTCCATGCGCGATCTGGCGTTCGCCGCCCGAGCCGAGCGCTCGTCGCGATCGCGATCCTCTACGCCGAACTTGTAGATGAGGAACGAGACGCCGTAGACCAGCGCATTCAGGAAGAAGGCGACCGGCCCGAAGCGCTCGAAGAGCAACGGCGCCACCGCGAAGCCGACCCCGAGGCCGGCCAGCGTCGCGCCCTCGAAGCGGGCCGCGGCCTTGCCTCGGAGCAACTCGCTGCCCGCGGTCGCGAGGGCGATGTAGCCGAGGATCGAGGGCACGCTCGCCGCGGTCGAGGCGCCCTCCAGCAGGCGGGTCCCGCCGAGGAGGAAGAGGTTCGTCGTCAGGCCCGTCAGGATGACCGCCACCGCCCCGAACGCCGGCCCGAACAGCATCACCCGGTGGTGGCCCAGCCGGTCGGAGAGGATTCCCAGGAACGGCGAGAGCACGAGCTCCGAGATGAAGAAGGTCGCCGACAGGATTCCCAGCGTGCTCGGATCGACCTCCGGCCCGCCGTGCTCGGGGAGCTTGGCGAGATAGACGCCGAGCATCGCCCCCGTGAGACCGGTCGAGAAGCGGAGCGTGAACGTGCCACCGAGGACGGCCCACATCGATCGATCCATTGGGGCAAGCGTAGCGGCTTCGCGCGTCGCGGGCCGGCGCCCTCGCAGCTGCGGCCCGGAGCGCGGCGGCACCCATTTCACCGGCGGCGCGACCCGTATGATCCGTCGAACAAGGGGGTAGAGGAGGAAGTCGTGGCCAACGTCGCTTTCGTGACCGATTCGGCATCGGACCTCGATCCAGACGTCGCCAGGGCCGCGGGCATCCGGATCGTTCCCCTGTCGGTCACGTTCGGCACCGAATCGTTCCGGGCCGGCGTCGACCTGTCGGCCGCCGAGTTCTGGGACCGCATGACGGCACCCAATGCGCCGTTTCCGAAGACCGCGGCGTCGAGCCCCGGCGAGTTCAAGGCGATCTACGAGCAGGCGTTCGCCGACGGCGCCGACGCGCTTGTCGCCATCCATGTCTCGCACAAGTTGTCGGGCGCGATGAAGAGCGCCGAACTTGCCGCAGGCATGCTGCCGGACCGCGAGATTCACATCGTCGATTCGCAGGGGGCATCGATGGCCCAGGGCATCCTCGCTTACATGGGCCTTGACATGGCGAAGCTGGGGGTCTCGGCGACCGAGATCGCCCGCGTCCTCACTGACCGGGCCTCTGACCTGCGGATGTACGTGTCGCTGGAGACGCTGGAGTACCTCAAGAAGGGCGGCCGGATCAGCGGCGCCCAGGCCGCCATCGGGACCCTCCTATCTGTGCGGCCGATCATCGCGGTCGAGAACGGGGTGGTCGAAACGGCCGACAAGCCGCGGACGCGGGCAAAGTCGCGGGAGCGCTGCATCGAGCTCATTTGCGCGCGCCCCATCGAGCGGATCGCGATCCTCCACACGATGGCGCCCGACATCGATGAATTCCGCGACGAGGTCGTCCGGCGGTCAGGCGTGGACCCGTCGACCGTAACGGTCTCGATCGTCGGTGCGTCCGTGGGCCCGCACCTCGGCCCCGGCTGCGTCGGCGCGGCCGTGCTGTACAAGAGCTAGACCGACCCCGCGCGCATCCGCCATGCCGTAAGGGTCCTGTCATACCCGGGACCAACGGTTGCGGGACGGTTGCAGCCACGTTGCGATACGGTGAATGCATGAGGACTGGCCGGACCCAACCCGGCTATACTTCTTGCAAATTTCGAACCGCGCGAGGCGTCGAATCGACGTCTATCGCGCTCCGTGGGGCCGTCCGGGAGACGACCCGCCATACGCGAGCCAGTCCCGCTGACGGGACCGCGATCTCGCACGGAGGTTCCCTCGAATCATGACCACCGAGCAGATCGCCGCGTCGATCAACCCGTGGAATGTCGCCCAGCAGCAGTTCGATCTTGCGGCCGAGCGCCTCAACCTCGATCCAGGCCTGCGCCGGGTATTGCGCGAGCCGCGCCGCGAGCTCATCGTCCATTTCCCCGTGAAGATGGATGACGGCTCAGTCCAGGTCTATACGGGCTACCGCGTCCAGCACAACCTCGGCCGCGGCCCGGCCAAGGGCGGTATCCGCTATCACCAGGACGTCAGCCTCGACGAGGTCAAGGCGCTCGCGATGTGGATGACCTGGAAGTGCGCGGTCGTCGGAATCCCCTACGGCGGCGGCAAGGGCGGCGTGATCGTCGATCCCAAGAAGCTCAGCCAGAAGGAGCTCGAGGCGCTCACCCGCCGCTTCTTCACGGAGATCGAGGTCCTCATCGGGCCCGAGAAGGACATCCCGGCGCCGGACGTCAACACCAACGCCCAGATCATGGCCTGGATGATGGACACCTATTCGATGCACGTGGGCTACACCGTCCCGGGCGTCGTGACCGGCAAGCCGATCAGCCTCGGCGGGTCTGAGGGTCGCAACGAGGCAACCGCGCGCGGCACCGTCTACTGCATCCTCGAGGCGGCGCAGGAGATCGGCATCAAGGTCCGGAAAGCCCGCGTCGCGATCCAGGGCTTCGGCAATGCCGGATCGATCGCCGCGCGCCTGATCACCGACGAGGGCGCGACGGCCGTCGCGGTCTCGGACTCGACCGGCGGGATCCACAACCCCGAAGGCCTCGATATCGGCCGCGTCATCGCCTGGAAGAAGGAACACGGCACGGTCCAGGGCTTCCCGGGCTCGATCGACATCAACAACGCCGAGGTGCTCGAGGTCGACTGCGACATCCTCATCCCGGCCGCGCTCGAGAACCAGATCACGTCGCACAACGTCAGCAGGATCAAAGCGAAGCTCGTGGCGGAGGCGGCGAACGGCCCGACCACCCCCGAGGCCGACCAGCAGATGTTCCAGCGTGGCGTGTTCATGATCCCGGACATCCTGTGCAACGCGGGCGGCGTGACCGTAAGCTACTTCGAGTGGGTCCAGGACCTCAACCGCGACCACTGGAGCGAGAGCGTCGTCAACGCGAAGCTCAAGGAGATCATGGTCAAGGCCTTCCACGAGACCCTCACGATCGCCAAGCGCGACGAGGTCGACATGCGGACCGCCGCCTACCTGCTGGCCGTCCAGCGGGTCGCCGACGCCACCTCGATGCGAGGCCTCTACCCGTAGGCCGATCGAACATGCGATCCACGGCCCCGGTCACACGACCGGGGCCGTGTGATTCCGTCTCGGGCGCCCGTTGTTACGCCAGGTGTTACGCGAACGGGAACAGCGCCGGAGGGGAACCTCCGGAGGGCCGATTCCGGGTCTCTCATTCGCCCGTTGTTTCGCGTGTAGGAACAAGCTGATCGCCAGGGCACGGGTGCTACCATCCGCCGCATGCTCGATCACGAAGAGAAGTTCCTGTTCAAGGAGGAGATCCTCCACCTCGCCAACGCCGTCGCCGAGCCCGGGATCCTCGACAACGTCGAGGACCTCCTGACCGACGTCATAACGAGCCCGCGGTTCGACAGCGAGGTGTTCACACTAGAGCGGAGCCTCCAGGTGATGCTCGGGCCGCGGGCGGGAACGACCCTGGTCGGGCTCCTGACCGTTGCCCCGGAGGTCTTCGACGAGGTCGCCGAGGTCAGGATCCCTTCCGAGGTCCACGAGCGCCTCGTCGCCTGGCGCGCGCGGTTCGGGCTCGCGATCGACAACGCCCTGAACTTCCTCAATAACCCCGACGGAATCCAGGGCCACAACTTCGCGACGCAGGTCGCCCACGTCGAGGAGCGCCGCGTGCTCCAGGGCCGCCTGACGCTCGTTCGGTACAACAACGAACCGCAATTCTTCGTCGCCGACGCCAGCGTCTTCCTCGGTCTCGTGTCGGACATCATGGAGCGTCTGGGGCCCTATCTCGAGCCCGACGCGATCGACGCCGAGACCGTCGGGCGCCTCAAGGACGCGATCGCGCTAATCGAGCGCAAGACCACCGCTCGCGGCTGAGACGGGCCGGCAGTGGCCCCATGAGACAGCTGTACCTCGCGGCCACGGGCCAGAACCGAGGCAAGACGACGGCGGCCCTCGGGCTCCTTGACGGCTTCGTCCAGTCGGGCTTGCACACCGGGTTCCTGAAACCGGTGGGCCAGCGGACGGTCATCGAGGACGGCGTGCCGGCCGACGAGGACGCAGTCCTCATGAAGTCCGTCTACGGCCTGCCCGAATCGTATCCGGCCATGAGTCCTGTCCATATCCCGCGGGGATTCACCAAGTCCTACATCGCCGGACAGGTCGTCGAGGATCTCGGGGCGATGATCCTCGACGCGCACGCGACGTTCGCCGACCACGAGATGCTGCTCATCGAGGGGACCGGTCACGCCGGCGTCGGGGCGGTCATCGGCCTGTCGAACGCCGTCGTGGCTTCGCTGCTCGGCACCCCGGCCCTGATCATCAGCGAGGGTGGCGTCGGTCGCCCGATCGACGAGATCGTCCTCAATGCATCGCTCTT
Organism: Candidatus Limnocylindrales bacterium; assembly: GCA_038250445.1. Lineage (GTDB taxonomy): Bacteria > Chloroflexota > Limnocylindria > Limnocylindrales > CSP1-4 > CF-46. The sequence continues at coordinate 11,422 of JBBSCI010000101.1, forward strand.
CGCGGCCCACGGGGTCGAGGTCGCCGGGGCGATCGTCAACAAGGTCGACCTCGATGCCCAGCCCGGTCTGGTGCGCGTCCTCGAGCGCGGGTTGGGGCTCCACGGGATCCCGCTCCTGGGCGTCCTGCCGTATCGGCC
>JBBSCI010000102.1:0-11533 GCA_038250445.1 Candidatus Limnocylindrales bacterium
CCGGCATGAGCGACTCGTCTGCCCGCGGCGCATCGGGCGGCCGGCGCTCCGCGCTCGTCCTGACCGCCAGCGACCGGGGCGCCGTCGGCGACCGCGAGGATTCGAGCGGCGCGGCGGTCGGCGCCAGGCTGGAGGCCCTCGGATTCGCCGTCGAGCGGGCGGTCGTGCCCGACGACCAGGCGACCATCGAGGCGGCGCTCCGAGAGGCCGCCAAGCGCCATCCGCTCGTCGTCACCACCGGCGGGACGGGCCTCACTCCGCGCGACGTGACCCCGCAGGCGACCCTCGCGGTCGTCGATTACGAGGTTCCGGGACTCGCCGAGGGGATGCGGGCCGAGGGGCGCCGCCACACCGCGATGGCGGACCTGAGCCGGGCGGTCGCCGGCGTCCTCGGTGGGTGCCTGATCGTCAATCTGCCGGGCAGCCCGAAGGGCGCGAGCGAATCCTTCGAGGCCATCGTCCCGATCCTCGACCACGCCCTCGAGACGCTCGCCGGGCCCTTCGACCACGGATCGACTGCGGCTGAAGCAGTGCCCGACCCGCGCATCGTCGCCTTGCCAGACGAGCACGAGTGATGTTCCCCGTCTTCGCCGACGTTCCGGGCTACCCGCTCGTCTTCCCTGTGTTCTGGGGAGCCGCGTTCATCTTCCTGCTGGCCATGGCCCGCCACCTTCGCGTCTTCGCCGCGACCCGGCCGTCCGTCGAGCAGCCGCGACCGTTCGGTCAGATCGGGGCGCGTCTTGTCGGCCTCATCGAGTACGCGCTCCTTCAAACGAAGATGTTCAAGGACCCTCGGGCGGGCATCATGCATGCCGGCATCTTCTGGGGGTTCGTTCTCCTGACGATCGGGACGGCGAATATCGTGACCGGCGGGATCATCGAGACCGTCCTGTCGGCGCCATTCGACGGGACGATCTGGGCGGCGATCTCTGCGATGCAGAACGTCGTTGCGCTCATCGTCCTCATCTCGATCCTCTGGGCGTTCTATCGCCGGCTCGTTTCGCGTCCGAAGCGCCTGACCTTCAATCGCGACGCCCTCACGATCCTTGCGCTGATCGGCGGCGTCGTCGCCGCGGAGCTCCTGGCCGAAGTGCTCGAGTTCGCTCGCCACGGCGACCAGCCCGGGGCGTTCGTTTCGGCTGCCCTCGCCGGGCCACTTCGATCCCTGTCGCCCCAAGCCCTCGACGTCGGTTTCGCGACCCTGTGGTGGGCGCACATGGTCCTCGTCGCCACGTTCCTCGTCGACCTCCCGTTCTCGAAGCACCTCCACGTCGCGACGGCTTTCCCGAACATCTGGTACCGGAAACTGCGGCCGCGCGGCGAGCTGCCGGCCATGGACCTCGAGCGTGAGGACGCCTCATTCGGGCTGAAGTCGCTTCAGGACCTAGGTTGGAAGGACTTGCTCGACGGCTTCACTTGCACCGAGTGCGGACGATGCCAGGAGGCCTGCCCCGCGTGGAACACGGGCAAGCCGCTCAACCCCAAGACGTTCATCATGGGTATCCGGCACATGTCGGTCGATGCGGAGCAGGGGCTCGATCTGATCCCGAACTCGCCGATCGTCCGCGAGACATACGGTCTCGGCGGCGCGATTCCGGCGGCGGATCGGATGGCTGCCCCGATCGTCGATGACGCGATCCCGTACGACGCGGTCTGGGACTGCGTCACGTGCGGCGCCTGTGTCGAGGCCTGCCCGGTCCTCATCGAGCACGTCGACAAGATCGTTGGGCTGCGGCGGAACCTCGTCCTCGAGGAGTCGCGCTTCCCGGCCGAGCTCGCTGGGGCGTTCCGCGGCATGGAGGGCCAGGGTAACCCGTGGGGCCAGCCGGCGACGACCCGCCTCGACTGGACGAAGGGCCTGCCGTTCGAGGTGCCGACGGTCGCGTCGATGGCCGCCGACGGTCGCCTCGACGAGCTCGAGGTCCTCTACTGGGTCGGCTGCGCGGCTGCGTTCGATGAGCGCAACAAGCGCGTCGCCCGGGCGTTCGCGACCTGCCTGTCGGCGGCGGGGATCAACTTCGCCGTCCTCGGCCAGGAGGAGTCGTGCACGGGCGATCCGGCTCGGCGGATGGGCAACGATTACGTCTTCCAGATCCTCGCCGCCGGCAACGTCGAGACGCTCAACCGATATGGGATGGGCGAGCGCACGATCGTCACCGCGTGTCCCCACTGCTTCAACTCGATCGGCAACGAGTACGGCCAGTTGGGTGGGTCGTTCAACGTCGTCCACCATTCCGTGTACCTGCAGGGGCTCCTCGCCGACGGGCGGCTGCGGGTGGCCGACGAGGGGCCGGCGAGCTCCGTGACCTTCCACGACTCGTGTTACATGGCCCGCTACAACGGCGTCATCGCTGCCCCGCGCGACGTCCTCGGCTCCGTGCCGGGCGTCGAGCTGCGGGAGATGGAGAAGTCCGGCAAGAACACGTTCTGCTGCGGGGCTGGCGGCGGGCGGATGTGGATGGAGGAGACCCGCGGTACCCGGATCAACGCCGAGCGAACGCGTCAGGCCCTCGAGACCGGCGCCGACACGGTCGCGACGAGCTGCCCGTTCTGTATGGTGATGATGAAGGACGGCCTCGCCGATGCCGCGTCGTCGACGCCGTCTCCGACCGCGGCCGGCGGGACCGTCAGTGCCCGCGACATCGCCGAGATCCTCGCGGACTCACTCGCCCCGACCCAGCCGTCAGGGCGCCAGCTTCCAGTCCTGCAGTAGCGGCCCTATGGCGGTGTCGCGCGCCCGCGTCATGCTCCGATTTCGCACGTCGCGCAAAGTCACTTTCCCGCCGCGCACTGTTCCGAGAGCAGACTCCGAAATCGGAGGATCGGATGAGATGGGAGTGGTTTCCCGCGGCGTTCGGAATCGGACGACCTAGACCAGATGGGGCCGAAGCCCCGTCCCGAAACCCGCGCCCGAGCTCAGCCTGGGAGGCGGGCGTTGCAACTGATGCAGTTGCGGTCCGTCCAGAGATTGCCCATCCCGCAGTTCGGACAGCGCTTCTCGCCCTCGGTTGACGCAGCGAACGGGTTCTCGCGGGTCGCGCTCTCACGTTCCAGGCGCTGTCGTCGCCTGATCAGCGCCACCGCAGCGGCGAGGAGCAGCAGTGCCGCGACGAGCAGAAGTACCTTGGTCGTCAGGTCCACGGTCGCCAGCCTAACGCGGCACGCTGCCACGGTCCAATCGCACCCAATCGGGGCCGCGGGCGACGACGCTGCTACGATGACCCGCGGTGACCGAGCCCACGTCCGCCACCCCGACCACCGGGAGCTACCGCCTCAGCGAGGAGCAGCTCATGCTGCGCGACGCCGTGCGGGTGCTGGCCGACGAGCTGATCAGGCCCCGCGCGGCCGAGATCGACCGGACCGCCGAGTTTCCCTGGGACGTCAAGGACATCCTCGCCTCGCATGACATCCTCGGCCTCCCATTCCCGACCCGCTACGGCGGCCTCGGCGGCCAGCTGCTGACCGTCTGCCTGGCGATCGAAGAGATCAGCCGCGTTTGCGCCACGAGCGGCCTGATCGTCGCCGTCCAGGAGTTGGGGGCATTGCCGCTGCTGCTCGCGGGCACCGATGAGCAGAAGGATCGCTGGTTTCCGGACCTCGCCGCCGGGCGGACGCTCATCGCCTTCGCCCTGACGGAGGCCGAGGCCGGCAGCGACGCGTCCGCCACGCGGACGAGAGCCGTTCGGGACGGCGACGACTGGCTGATCGACGGCTCGAAGCGCTTCATCAGCCAGGGGAGCGTCGCCGACCTCATCACGGTCTTCGCCGTCACAGACGACGACCCCGAGACGCCCCGCCACAAGCGCCTGACCTGTTTCATCGTCGAGAAGGCGACGGACGGCTTCGGCGTCGAGCGGATCGAGCACAAGATGGGGATCCGGGGCTCGCCGACCGCCGAGCTGAGCTTTCGCGGCGTCCGCGTCCCCGACAGCCACCGGGTCGGGGGCGAGGGCGACGGCTTCCCGATCGCGATGCGGACGCTCGACCGGAGCCGGCCGGGGATCGCCGCCCAGGCCGTCGGCATCGCCCAGGGTGCGCTCGAGGTCGCCGCCCGGTACGCCCAGGAGCGCAAGCAGTTCGGTCGGGCGATCGCCGAGTTCCAGATGATCCAGGCGATGCTCGCCGATATGGACGCCGGCACCGAGTCCGCCCGCCAACTCCTCTACAAGGCATGCACGGAAATTGAGGCGGGGGCCCGCGATGCAGCCCGTTGGTCGGCCATGTGTAAACTCGTCGCCGGCGACAACGCGATGCGAGTCACCACAGATGCCGTGCAGGTACTGGGCGGTTACGGCTATATCGACGAGTTTCCGGTCGAGCGGATGATGCGCGACGCGAAGATCACCCAGCTCTACGAGGGAACCCAGCAGATCCAGCGGTTGGTCATTGCCCGCGCCCTCGCCGGCCGCAGCGGGTAATGGGCTCCGATCCCGACAGCAACTGACGAAAGGAGCTTGCCCGTCATGCACATCGTCGTCCTCGTGAAGCCGGTCCCGGACCCCGCGTCGGGCGGCGAGCGCCTCGGGCCTGATGGGCGCCTCGATCGGACGGCATCGCCGGCGGTCGTCAATGGGAACGACGAATACGCCCTGGAAGCGGCATTCAAGTTGACCGAGGCGCACGGCGGCGAGGTCACCCTGGTCACGATGGCCCCGGCGACGGGCCCCGAAACGATGCGGAAGGCGCTCGCGATGGGCGCCACTCGCGGGATCCACGTCACGGACGAGTCGCTGGCCGGTTCCGACCACGTGTCGACAGCCAGGGTTCTCGCCGCGGCGCTCAAGGACGTCGAGTTCGACCTCGTGCTCGCCGGCGTCGACACGTCCGACGGGCTCGCCGGCGTGGTCCCGGCCAGCGTGGCGGCCCGCCTCAAGCTCCCATACCTCTCGTACGCCGCGAAGATCGAGCCCGATCCGGCCGCCGGCACGGTGAAGGTCCGGCGGATCAGCCCGACCGGTTTCGACGTGCTCGAGGCGCCGATGCCGGCGCTCATCGCCTGCACCCAGGCTCTGGGCGAACCGCGCTACCCGTCGCTCAAGGGAATCATGGCCGCGCGTTCGAAGGAGATCGTGACCAAGGCGCTGTCCGAGATCGGCATCGATGGGGCCCCGGTCGGCGGGACGGTCGCGACGACGAAGGTGCTCGGGTCGAAGGCACCGCCACCGCGCGCGGCGACGCTCGTCGTCCGAGGAACACCCGACGAGGCCGCGCGCGAGCTCGTCGCGTTCCTCGCCGAGCGGAGGATCATCTGATGGCGGGGCTGTGGGTGATCGGCGAGGTGACGGCCGACGGCAAGCTCGCCAACATCTCGACCGAGGTCGCGACGCTGGCGCGAACGCTGGCAGCGGAGGCCGGCAAGGAGGTTGCCGGCGTCGTCGTCGCAGCCGATCCGACCGAGGCTGCGACAGAGCTCGCCCGCTATCTGCCGCGCGTCCTCGCGGTCACGGAGCCCGCGGCGGCGGACCGCCCGTGGTCGATGGTCGCGGCGGAACGGATCGCCGGGCTCTTGGAGGCCGATACGGTCGAATTCGAGTTTGTCGGGGCCGGCCCGGACGGACGGGACGTCGCCGGCGTGTTGTCGGCGCTCACTGGCTGGGGAATCATCGCAAACGCGGTCGGCGCCTCGTGGGCAGACGGCGGCCCCGTGGTCGAGATGAGCGTGTTCGGCGGCAAGCTCACGACAACGAGCGCATTCACCGGATCAGCGGGCATCGTGACCGTCCGACCGAACGTCGTCACGGCCGAACCTGCAGCCTCGGCCGGCAAGATCGAACAGGTCAAGCCGACGGGCGACCTCGCCCAGCCCACGGTCAAGATCATCGAGCGCGTCGCGGAGGCAGGCGCCGCTGCCCCGATCGAGGAGGCCCGGATCATCGTCTCGGGTGGTCGTGGCGTCGGGCCGGAGGGCTTCGCGCTCGTCAAGGAGATCGCCGACCAGCTCGGCGGGGCGGTCGGGGCGACGCGAGCCGCGGTCGACGCGGGCTGGATCCCGTACGCCCAGCAAATCGGCCAGACCGGCAAGATCGTCAAGCCGCAGCTCTACCTCGCGCTCGGGATCAGCGGCGCGATCCAGCACAAGGTCGGGATGCAGACGGCCGAGACCGTCGTCGACGTCAATCGCGACCCCGAAGCACCGATCGCAGATTTCGCCGACCTCGTGGTTATCGGCGACCTGTTCGAGGTCGGCCCCGCCATCCTGGCCGAGCTCCGCGCTCGGCCTCGGCCAGGCTCCGCCTGAGAACCGGCGGGCGAGGCGGCGAGTTGGACGAATGATCGAGGCTGCGATCGTCCTGCCGCTCATCGCGTTCCTCGTGCTCGCGGCGATGTTCCTCCTCTTCCTGCGCCGGGCGGGGCGTCTCGGCGCGGCGACCCGCGACGTCGAGCGGTTCCGGCGCCAGGTCGGCGATCTTGCCGGCCGGGCGGAGGTCTCGCTCGCCGAGATGAGCGTCCGGATCGATGCCGTCCGGCGCGGCTCAGTGGCCGCCTCGGCGCTGACAGATGACCTCGCAGCCTCGCTCGATGCCGCCAGGCGCTACGCGGATGAGGCTCGCGGCCTCCGCGCGCCGCACGACGGCTACCTGATTCTCGACGCGCTCGTGGGCGAGCTCGAGCGAGCGAGCCGGGCGCTCGAGATGGTCGAACATGGCTGCACGATCCAGTCGACGATGCGGGCAGGCTCACGCGGCCTCGAGGCGCAGACGGCGATCAAGCGCGGCTACCTGAACCTCCTGCACGCCCGTGAGGCGATCGCTCGCCATGCCCTGGAGGCGGCAGCCCTCGTCCCGGCCGACCCGTCCCGCCCGCCGCGCGCTCGTCGGACTGTCTGACGCGGAGCCACAATCAGCGTCGATACCACCGTATGTAGTGGTATCCTCCTCATACACCACAAGTTGTTGTGGTACCAGCGATTAGGAGGACCGATGCGCTGCCCCCATTGTGGTGAGCGGGAGACGCGGGTGGTCGACTCGCGGGACCTCGACGACGCGGCGACGATCAGGCGTCGTCGCGAGTGCGCAGCGTGCACGACCCGATTCACGACCTATGAGCGCGTCGAGGCCGCCCGGCTCATCGTCGTCAAGAGCGATGGCACCCGCCAGGAGTTCGATCGCGACAAGCTGGCGTCGGGGCTGCGCAAGGCGCTGACCCGTCGGCCCGTCGCCGACGACGCCGCCGAGCAGGCCGCCGACCGGATCGAGGCCGAGCTTCGCTCCGAGGGGGCCACCGAGATTCCGTCGAGGCGCATCGGGGCTCTGGCGATGGAGGCCCTCGGCGAGTTGGACCAGATCGCTTACATCAGGTTCGCCAGCGTCTACCAGAGCTTCGACGATCTCGAGGCTCTGAAGCGCGAGGTCGACACGCTGTTCAACCAGCGGGGCTCGATCGCGGTCGACCTGCGCGGCGGTGGCGGCCCCGGCCGAAAGGCCATTCCGAAGTGAGCGTCCTGTCCGACCGGGACATCCGGGCGGCGATCGACGCGGGTGAGGTCGGGATCCGACTTGGTCGAGCGTAGTCCTCGCGCGTCCTCGCGCAAATGACAACGTCGTTCGCGTCGACCACTCTCGAGCGGGAGGGCGTGCTGCCTCGTCAGGTACTGCGCGCCCTCGTCGAAGACGGAATCATCAAGTCCGACGACGGAATCCCTGATCGAAATCTTCAGCCCGCCAGTCTGGATCTGACCCTGGGGGACGTCGCGTATCGGCTCCGCTGTAGCTTCTTGCCAGGAAACGAGCCCGTGAGAGAGAAGCTTCGGAACTACGAAATGGGACAGCTCGATTTGCGCGAACAGGGAGCTGTCCTCGAGCAGAACCGCCCATACCTCATTCCACTTCGTGAGCGACTCGATCTGCCAAAGGGAATCCGCGGGCGAGCGAATCCTCGAAGTTCCACGGGGAGGCTCGATGTCTTCACCCGCGTGATCACGGACCTGGGCAATCACTTCGATGAAATCCGCGAGGAGTATCGCGGCGAGCTGTTCCTTGAAGTCGTACCCATGTCGTTCGCGATCAAGGTCACAAGTGGCCTGACGCTCAATCAGCTTCGCCTCACCATCGGAAACGCAAGGCTCACCGATAGCGAACTGATCGACCTCAGCAAGACTAACCCGATCGTCTACCCGGGAGCCTCATCAGAAGAAGGCGACCACGCAGTCGTTTCGGATGGGTTGTTTCTGAGTGTTGACCTGTCGGGAGCCGAGCGAGGGTTCGTTGGCTACAAGGCCAAGAAGATCAGCGGATTGCTCGAGCTCGATCGCGTCAATGGGTACCAGGTCAACGACTACTGGGAGCGTGTGTCGACGAAGGGAGGACGGTTGATCCTCGACCCAAATGACTTCTATCTGCTCGTCTCACGCGAGCGGGTACGAATCCCGCCGGACTATGCGGCTGAGATGGCAGCATACGACCCAACAAGCGGCGAGTTGCGGACACACTACGCGGGGTTTTTCGATCCGGGCTTCGGAGACATTCCGGACGGCAACGATTGGCGGGGCACTCCTGCCGTTCTGGAGGTCCGGGCACACGACGTTCCGTTTGCCCTCGAACACGGACAGCGGCTGTGCAAGCTCACGTTCGAGCGAATGGCCGCGCGACCAGACGAACTCTATGGGACCGAATTCGGATCGCGATACCAGAGGCAATATCTCGCCCTCAGCAGGCAGTTCCTTCCGGACCAGCTTGGACGACCGAAACCACGACGAATGAAGGGAATTGAGCAACGACCTCTAGCGCTTGTATCCGGCAGCCCATTCGATCTGCCACCGCTGCCTGTCGCCTACCGGGAATAGGCGTTACGGTGGCATCGTGGCGGGATTGACCAAGGTCGTCGAGCGGCCTTGAACGACGCGGTCGACTGGTCGCTTGAGCTCGGTGGCGGGGTTCGCGCCGCGCTCATCCAGGCGGGCACGTTCCGGTCCGACGCGGGGACCTTGTTCGGACCCGTGCCTCGGATCCTCTGGAACTCGCTGGTGACCGCCGAGATCGATCACGAACACCGCCTCCTTCAGGCGCTCAATTGCCTGCTGATCGAGACACCGGCCGGTCGGGTCCTTGTCGAGACGGGGATCGGCGAGCGGGTCACGGACAAGGTCCGCGAGATGCGCGCGTACGAGGGTCCGCCGATCGCCCCTGCCCTCGTGGCCGCGGGGTTCGACCCGGGCTCCGTTGATGTCGTGGCGATGAGCCATCTCCACTTCGACCACGCCGGCGGATTACTGTTGGCCGACGGCTCACGCGCGTTCCCGCGGGCCACGATCGTCGCGCAGCGGGCAGAATGGGAAGTCGCGCTCGGCGACAACCCCCGACTCGTGGCCTCGTACGACCAGCCCGAGGTCCGGCTCGTCCGATCGTGGGGCGAGGAAGGCTGGGCCGACGGCGAGCGCGAAATCCTGCCCGGCGTCTCGGTCGTGCCGACCGGCGGCCACTCGGCGGGACACCAGGCGGTCGTCGTGCGGGGCGGGGGATCACGCGCCAGGACGCTCGGCTTCTTCGGCGATCTCTGCATGCGGCCATGGGCGGCGAATCCGCGCTGGGTGACGTCGTTCGACGACTTCCCGCTGGACTCCGTCGTCGTCAAGGGCTCGCTCTTCGCGCGCGCCGCCGACGAGGATTGGATCGTCGTCCTATCCCACGAGGCAGTCAACCCCATCGGGCGACTGGTTCGCGACAGGGATCGGTTCCGATACGAGGCTGCCTGACTCTGCACCCCACGGGTCCGGCGCGCTACGTGTCAGATGACGTACACAGTTCGTGACATCTGGCCCATTGCATGGGTCGTGCGGACGGGTAGTGTCTGGTCATCGGAACGGACCGCTGGACATCGAGACACTCTCCAGCGTCGTGTCGACCCTCCGGCGGGATGTCGGGCGGCGGCAGAGCTGGTAATCCGTCGCTTCATCGGCGGTCCGTCCGAAACCCTCCCCTTTCGGCCAATCGCCGATACTCCGATTCCGAACGTCGCGCACAACCAGTTGTCTTCGCCCGCACGTTCCGAATCCGGAGTTCGCTTTCGGACGGTCGGGAGCGCTAGGACTGACTTCCAGCGACGTGCGATTTCGGTGGATCTAGGCCCCCTTCTACGTCGACGTTGAGCCCTCGGCTGCTTCCTGCGCGGCGACCTCGTCGGGCGACGAGCCGGCCGGCCTGACTTCCACCGCGTCGTCGTCCCAGCGCAGGCCGGGCCAGGCAGCGGCCATCTCGAGGGCATCGGCCTCCGAGGCGACTTCCACGACGATGAAGCCGCCGATCATCTCCTTCGTCTCGATGAACGGGCCGTCGCTGATGCCCTTCTTTCGAACCGTGCGGGCCTGGTGCGGCCAACCGAGCTCCTCCCCGCCGACGATGCGCCCGGCTGCACCGTGTTCCTTGAACCAGGCCATGACTTCGTTCATCTCGCGATGCTTCTGGGCCCCATCGCTGTTGTTCCACGCCTCGACGTGGTCCGGGCCCTGGATCGTCATCAGGATGTAGCGCACGTCGGGTTCCTCCATCGGCCCGCCGTGTATCAGGCGGGATCAGTACGGCGACGAATCCGACGTCGGGCAGTCGACATTTCGCCCGACCCGGCAAACGTTACGGCGAGGATGAAGCTGACCCGGAAGGCGACGACGAGCCGACGGGCGCGAGCAGGATCGCCTCCACCTGCGCCGCCGCGGACGTCTCGTTCATCGCTCCAAGGATGACCGAGCGGATCCCGCCATCAGGCCCGACGAAGAATTGCGTCGGCAAGGCGTAGAGCCGGTACAGGCGGAAGATGTCGCCCGAGAAATCGGGTGCGACCGTATACCCGAGCTGGTAGCGCTGGGCGTAGGCCCGGACATCGTCGTTGTTCGTTTCCTGGACGCTGACCCCGACGACGACGAGGCCCCGATCCTTGTAGCGCTCGGCGATATCGCGCAGGACCGGCGTCTCCGATTGGCAGGGTGGGCACCACGACGCCCAGAAATTGATCCAGACGGCCTTGCCCTGCAGGTCGGCGAGTCGCACCGGGCGACCGTCGAGGTCGGTCAGCTGGAACGTCGTGCCGTCGCCCCGGGAGACACTGAACTCGGGTGCGAGCTGGCCCGGTCGAAGGCCTTCAGACGGCGCCGGGCCGAGGATGTACGGAGTCGCCCGCGGGTCGTTCGGACCGGGCGGCTGGGTCGAGCCGAGCGGCCTCGTCGCTATGAACAGGCCGATCGCCACTGCGACGACCAGGATCGCCAGGGTGGCGAGCTGGCGGCCGCTGAACGGCCCGACCAGGCCGTGGCGCTCCTTCCGATGGGTGAATCCGGGCCGTTCGGTCATTCAGATGCCGCTGAACCCGAACCAGGTCGACATGATGAACAGCCAGTCCATCAGCATCGCGATGCCGACGGCGACGACGAGGACGCCGCCCAGGATCGATACCGCCTGACCGTGACGAACGAGCGGTCGCAGCAACGCGGGGGCGCGGTCGTAGAGGATCGCGATCACCAGGAACGGCAGGCCGAGGCCGAGCGTGTAGGCCGCCAGCAGGACGGCCCCTTGAGCGAGTGTCTGCGTCGTCGAGGCGAGGCCGA
>JBBSCI010000103.1:0-11430 GCA_038250445.1 Candidatus Limnocylindrales bacterium
GCCGGCGAGCGGCTGCTTGCGCGCGGCGAAGGCTCGGATGCGCTCGTCGTTCGCGGCTCGCGCTGCCATCGGGGTCCGCGTCAGGGACGGCGCCAGCGCGTTGACGCGGATCCTGTCGCCGACATAGGTCGCCGCCATCGTCGTCATGAGCGCCGTGATCGCCCCCTTTGCAGCGGCATAGGCGTGCGTGGCGAAGTACTCGGGCACGGGATCCGTCGCTGTGACGCTGCCCATCAGGAGGATCGAGCCGCGGGTCCCTGAGGCGTTCGGCTCCTGGGCCCGCATCACCCGGACCACCTCGTGACAGACGAGGGCCTGGGGCCGAAGATTCAGCGCCAGCGTCGCGTCCCACGCCTCGCCGGTCACGTCATGGATGGGGCCGTCGCCGAATCGCCGGCCGCTACCCCCCGCCACCGAGAACAGGCCGTCGATCCGGCCGAACGCCGCGACGCAGGCCTCGACCGCTGCGTGAGCCTCTCCATCGTCGGTGAGGTCGGCCGCGTGGTGAGCTGCCCGCCCGCCCGCCGCGGCGATCCGTTCGGCTAGCCCGCCGCAGTGATCCTCGTTCCGCGAAGTGATGAAGACCAACGCCCCCTCGCCCGCGAATCGCTCGGCAGAGGCGGCGGCGATGCCGGTCGAGCCGGTCACGAGACAGACTCGGCCGGCGAGGCGGTTCATCGGGCCATCGGGGAATCGGTAAGCGTCGTCAGCACCCGCAGAATCTTAGGGCTCGCCCGTTCGGTCCGTCGGCAGTCCAGCATCAACAGGGTCTCCCCCAACTGGAGCATTGACGAACGCCCGTTTTAGCGGCTATGATTCATGAGTCCCAACCGGCCTGCGCTGCGGAGCGATTCCGCGCGGTCACCCAGCCCGGAAACCCGGTCACCCCGAGGAATCCCGTACCCCATGCCCCAACTTGGTCCAGATCAGCGCCAGCGTAATCGCCGGCCCCGACGCCGGTCGCAGATGACGTCCCGCGCGCCGGTCACAGAATTCGACGAGATGCAGGAGCTCGAGGCCGCCAAAGAGCGGAACGATCTCGACGTCTCCGATCTCCGCGAGATGAGCGTCACCGAGCTGCGCAACGTCGGCCGCGACCTCGAGATCGAGACCGGCACCCAGGAGCGCAAGGACGACCTAGTCGAGCGCATCCTCGAGCGGCAGACGCTGCGAGCCGGCCACGACTACGCCACCGGCATCCTCGACATCGTCGACGAGGGCTTCGGCTTCATGCGACGCCACGGCCTCCTGCCGAGCCCGGACGACGTGTACGTCAGCTCCAGCCAGGTCCGCCGCTTCGGACTGCGAATCGGCGACCGCGTGAGCGGCGCCGTCCGCGCGCCGCGCGACGCGGAGAAGTACTGGGGCATGCTGCGCGTGGATGCGGTCAACGGCGTCGACATCGACACCGCTCGCAACCGGCCCGTCTTCGGCGACCTGACCCCTGTTCACCCGGACGAGCTGATCAATATCGAGGCCGATCCCAAGAACCTGAGCCAGCGGCTGATCAACCTCGTCAACCCGATTGGCAAGGGCCAGCGCGCCCTCATCGTCAGCCCGCCGAAGGCCGGCAAGACGATGCTCCTCAAGCACATCGCCAACGGAATCAGCACGAACTACCCGGAGATCCTCCTCATGGTCGCCCTCATCGGCGAGCGGCCCGAGGAGGTCACCGACATGCGCCGCTCGGTCAAGGGCGAGGTCATCAGCTCCACGTTCGACGAGCCCACCGAGAACCACACCCACGTGGCCGAAATGGCCCTCGAGATCGCCAAGCGGCAGGTCGAAACCGGTCGCGATGTCGTCATCCTCCTCGACTCGATCACACGCCTGGCGCGCGCCTACAACCTCGCACTGCCACCGTCGGGCCGGACCCTTTCCGGCGGCCTCGACCCGATCGCGCTCTACCCGCCGAAGCGGTTCTTCGGCGCCGCCCGGAACATTGAGGAGGGCGGCTCGCTGACGATCATCGGCACCTGTCTAGTCGACACTGGATCGCGGATGGACGACGTGATCTACGAGGAGTTCAAGGGAACAGGCAACAGCGAGCTGATCCTCGACCGGAAGCTCGCCGAGAAGCGGATCTTCCCCGCCATCGACGTCCAGCGTTCGGGCACCCGGCGCGAAGAGCTCCTGCTCGAGGAAGGCACCCTCAAGATGGTCTGGACGATGCGTCGGATGCTGTCCGCCGTCGGCACCAACGAGGGCATCGAGCTCCTGCTGAACCGCCTCTCGAAGACCGAGAGCAACGTCCAGTTCCTGGGCACGCTGACCAAGAGTCTCGACGCGTAGCGGCCTCCCGAGTTTGCCTCCGGGCTGCCGTTCTGATAGTTTTGTGACGATGTCGTAGCCCGCCGACACGGGCATCGGCCGCGTATGAGACCCCCAGCTCAATATCGCGACCCGCGAGTGGTCCCGTCCAGCGCCTTCGTTCCCGCGCCGATCACTCGTCCCATCTGGAGACCGTATTGCTGAATGCGTCGGTCGGAGTGCAGCGCGCCCTCGATCGCCTGCTCCCCGTCACGAGCCATCGTTCGACGAAGGCCATTTCCGTCCAGCGTCATAGCCTCGCGGCAGCGAAAGCTCTCCGTGGTCTTGTGCTTCGTCCGCGGGCTGATGAGCGCGTCGGGCACGGCGCCCATCGATCCTCCGATGCCGTCCGCACCGCTCCGACGCATGCGGCAGCGGCCGCTCCCTTGTTCCTCGCGGGCTCACGTCACGTCGCTCTTCGCAACGGCCGCATCGCCGCACGATCGGCCTATGCCGACGGTCCTGTCATCACGGGCGCAAGGACGGTCGAGCGCCGGTCTCTCGTCGGCCGCCTTGGTGCGGACCGGATCGTGCCGGCTGTCGCCGTTGCGATCGTCGCCGTCGCAGTCGCGATCAGCAGCGCTCCGTCTGCCGCCGCAAACGGTCCTGCCGGTCCCGTCGGCGGGCCCACCGGGGATGGGCCGGGAGCGCGTCTCGCTGCCGGCGGCGGGGTCACCCAGGGCGATTCCCAGGGAGCCGGCGACCCGAGCATCTCCGACTCGGTCGGCGCGATCGACACGCACGAGGGAAACCCCCAGGCCCCGGATGCCGGCGCGATCGAGGCCGTCGCAGGCTCGGGTGGCCTCGTCGACGACGGCACGATCGTCAAGCCCGTTGCCGTCGATACGACGGTTGCCGATGGCAAGGGCCTCATGCGCTCATATCGCGTCCGGTCCGGCGACACGCTGACCGGGATCGCGCGCAAGTTCGGCGTCTCGATGATGACCGTCTGGTGGGCAAACCACCTCACCTCAAAGACTGAGCTCCATGTCGGCCAGACGCTGACGATCCCGCCGGTCAGCGGCGTCGTCGTCACCGTCGGCCCCGCGGATTCTCTCGACGCGCTCGCGGCGAAGTACCGCGTCGAGCCTGCCGAGATCGTCGCGGCCAACGAGCTCGACGACCCGAATCTGGTCATCGGCCAGACCCTGACGATCCCCGGCGCCCTCGGCTCCGGGATCGCGGTGCCGAAGCCCGCTGCGCCGACGCCGCACAAGACGTCCGGCTCGAGTCACAGCAGCAGCAGCAGCGGCGGCGGCGGCGGATCCACCAAGCCACCGGTCAAGTACACCGGAGGGGCATTCGCGTGGCCCGTCGCCGGTGGCTACATCAGCCAGTACTACCACTACGGCCACTACGCGATCGACATTGCCGCCGATGCCGGCACGACCGTCAAGGCCGCCGCGTCCGGCGTCGTCACCTTCGCGGGCTGGAAGAGCAACGGCGGCGGCTACCAGGTCTGGATCTCGCACGGCTCCGGGCTGTACACGACCTACAACCACATGTCGAGCATCTCGGTCGGGCGTGGCCAGCACGTGGGGCGTGGCCAGCAGGTCGGGCGGGTCGGGTCCTCAGGCAACGCGACGGGGCCGCATCTCCACTTCGAGGTCTGGAAGGGCCCGATCTGGGACGGCGGGACGCGAGTCAACCCGTTGGCGTATCTCTGAGGGATGCTCCAGGAGACCTCGGGGTCTCGAAGCACGCTCTTGCGGCTCCTGATCCGTGGTCATTGCCAAATGTGCGTTGTCGTGCACCGTAGCCAGCAGGCCAGCGCCCCGATTTGAGAGTTCATTCGCGCAATTAGCTGCACGCCACTAACGGCACGCCAGATATCGGCTTCCGGGTCCCGAAACCGGCCTCGACCCTCGGCTAACGGTCACCTGGTGCACATTTGGCGGACGCGTCCGGTGGAGTACCCGTTGGCGCCAGCGGCGCCGTTTGAGTGGCGGCCCTGGACGGAGCCGGGCAGTCAGATCGGCGGCCCATGCGACAATCGATCGGATGTTTCTCGACCGGGTGAAGATCTGGGTCAGCGCCGGGGCGGGCGGTGACGGGGCAGCGACGTTTCGCCAGGAGGCTCACGTTCCTAGGGGGGGCCCGGACGGCGGCGACGGCGGTCGCGGCGGCTCGGTCCATCTCCGCGTCGACGCCGGCCAGACGACGCTCCGCGACTTTCGCTACAAGCATCACTTCCGCGCAACGTCGGGTGGGCGGGGTGCGCGCACGCGTCGCCACGGTGCCGCCGGAGAGGACCTGTTCCTCGACGTGCCGCCCGGGACTGCCGTGTACGACGACGAGACCGATGCCCTCATCGCCGATCTCGTGATGGCCGGCCAGACCGCGATCGTCGGCCGTGGCGGCCGGGGTGGTCTCGGCAACACGCACTTCAAGACGTCGACCCACCAGGCGCCCAAGCACGCCCAGAAGGGGGAGCCCGGCGAGGAGCGCTGGCTCCGGCTCGAGCTCCGGCTGATCGCCGACATCGGGCTCGTCGGGCTGCCGAACGCGGGCAAATCGACCCTCCTCGCGGCACTGACCGCCGCCCGGCCGAAGATCGCCGACTACCCGTTCACCACGCTCGAGCCGAACCTCGGAGTCATGGAGCTCGGCGAGGAGGACGAACGACGCCCGACGATCGCCGACGTGCCGGGCCTCATCGAGGGCGCGAGCGGCGGAGCGGGCCTGGGTCATGCGTTCCTTCGCCACGTCGAGCGGACGCGAATCCTCGTCCACGTGGTCGACGGTTCCGGTCGGGACCCGGAGTGGGACCACGGCGTCATCCGCGACGAGCTCGAGGCACACGACCCGAAGCTCCTCGACAAGCCGATCCTCGTCGTCTTCAACAAGCTCGATCTGTCCGTAGCTCGCGAGGCGTGGCCGGCGTTCGGCAAAGCGCGCGAGCGGGCCGGCCAGGACGCGATCGCTGCATCGGCCGCCACGGGCGACGGGATCCCCGCGCTCCGCGAGCGGCTGGCCGAGTTGCTCCCGTCCGCGGCCGAGCTCGGTGCGCCCCCGGAGCCGGCCGGGGTCGTCGTCCATCGGATCGAAGGGCGGACCGACGGCTTCGTCGTCGACCGCGAGGATGGAGCGTTCCGCGTCCGGGGCAAGCGGATCGAGCGGATCGCCGCCCAGACGAACTTCGAGGTCGAGGAGTCGGCCGAACGCTTCCAGCGCGACCTCGCTCGTCTCGGTATCGATGCGGAACTGCGGCGGGCGGGCATCGTGCCCGGCGATCTCGTCCGGATCGGGCCAGCGGAGCTCGAGTGGGAGGCCCAGCCCTGGGAGGACCGATGAGCAGCCGCAGCATGCCAGCGCATGCGCCCGCGACTCCGGCCGACCCGGCGGACCCGCAGGCAACGGTCGGCGTCGGCATGCTCGGCGGCACATTCGATCCGGTCCACGCCGGCCACCACGCCCTCGCCCGGGTCGCCCTCGATCAGCGGGGCCTCGACCGGAGCCTCTTCGTGCCGGCCGGCCGGCCGCCGCACAAGCGGGGACGACCGATCACGTCCGCCGAGGACCGCCTCTCGATGGTCGAGCTCGCGATCGCGGGCGAGCCGCGTTTCGCCGTCAGCAGGATCGAGATCGATCGCCCGGGACCGTCCTACACAGCCGACACCGCGGAGGCGCTCCTGGCCGACCGGCAGAACGGCGACCGACCGCTCGAGCTCACGGTCATCCTGTCGGCCGAGTCCTTCGCGGACCTGCCCTCATGGCACGAGCCCGCGCGGTTGCTCAAGCTCGTCCGCATCGCCGTTGCCCCGCGGCCGGGTCATCCGCCACCGACGCCGGCGTGGCTCGCTCGGCGGCTGCCGGGCTTCGCCGAACGCATCGATGTGCTCGAGGGTCCACACCTCGACATCTCCGC
Organism: Candidatus Limnocylindrales bacterium; assembly: GCA_038250445.1. Classification (GTDB taxonomy): domain Bacteria; phylum Chloroflexota; class Limnocylindria; order Limnocylindrales; family CSP1-4; genus CF-46. Next base: position 6,179 of record JBBSCI010000103.1, read on the forward strand.
ATCCGACATCCGCGGCCGAGTCGCCACCGGTCGGCCGATCGCGGGACTCGTCCCGCCGGCTGTCGGCGACTACATCGAGGCGCATCATCTGTATCGCGAGCCGCCACCGAGGAAGGACCAAACATGACCGATTCTGCCGAGCCGACCACCACGCCGCCGCCGACCGGATCCCCCCGCGCCGACGGACTGCCGAGCCGGGCCGCGATCGCGCCATCGGAGCGGCCGCCACTGGAGGTCGCCAGGCGGATCGTCGAACTTGCCGAGGACAAGAAGGCGGCCGACATCGTTCTCCTTGATCTGACCGGCCTGACGACGCTCGCCGACGCGTTCGTCATCTGTTCCGGCGGGTCGGAGCGCCAGCTCGACGCGATCGCCGATGGCATCGTCGCTGGCCTTCGGGACGAGAAGATCCGTCCCATCGGACGCGAAGGAACTGCCGTTTCCCACTGGGTGCTCCTGGACTTCGGCGATGTCGTGGTCCACATCTTCACGCCGCCGGAGCGGGAGTACTACTCGCTCGAAAAGCACTGGGCGGAAGCGAAGACCGTTCTCCGCGTTCAGTAGGCAGGGCGCCAGCGGCGGGGTACCAGTTCAGACGGGTACCGTCGGGTCATGTCGGGGGTAACGGCGCGCCACCTAGCATCGGCCAGTGGTCGATCGGTGTTGGTCGGCTGGTCCCGAGGTTCAGATCGGTCGATGTCCCGCCTCCGAGAGCGCTGCCCCACATGCGGACGCCGCCTCATCACGACGCGCTTTGACACGACGTTCCGGATGGTCGATCGGAGCGAACGGCTCTGCTTCGGCATTCCGGGTGGACTCTGCGAGGACTGCCACCAGCTGTACATCGACCCAGACCTGATCGACCTGCTCGACCTGCGCGAAGGCCGTTGCGTCTTCGCCATCGAGAGCGATCTGGTAGTCCAAGAGCAGGCCTGGTCTTCCGCTGATTGACGGTCGCCGAATTGGCGGCCCAGGCGGGCATTGGCGCGCTGCTCCCATACCTCACCGAAGTCCGAGGCGAAGCTCACGAGGAGCGAAGCGACGAGTCGCAGCGCCATCGACCTGAGGTTTGCGCGCGCTCACGTGCTCGCGCCGCCTTCGCCTGAACCACCCCTGCGGCGGTGTGTTCTCGCTGAGCGAACCCTTGGGGGTTGCGCCGGCGGCGTCAGGCGCGCGCTACGTGGTCGGCGATCCAGAGGGTGAAGCCGAGTTGGCGTTGGGCTTCGCTTCCTGGTGAGCCGGGGGCGCCCTTGACTGTTGCGTCCAGGGCCAGGAGTCCCTCGAGGGCCGCCTGGAGCTCGGCCAGCGACCATCGTCGAGCCTGCGTCGCGAGCTGCTGGACGCGGTACGGATGGAGCCCGAGCGCCACCGGGAGGGTCTTCTCCTCGACGCCGGCCGCCAGGTGGTCCGCGACCTCGAGCAGCTCGCGGATCCGCCGGTGGAGGACGGCGAGGAGGACGGGTTCAGGCGTCGACCCGGCGAGGATGTCCATGAGTGCCGTCGCCCGCCCGCCGTCGCGCAACCCGACGGCATCAGTCAGGGCCCAGACGGAGCCCGGGATGGCTTCCGCGACGAGTGCCTTGACGTCGTCGGCCGAGACGGGCTCGGTCGGCCGGTAGAGGGCGAGCTTGTCGAGCTCGTGGCCGGTGAGCCGTGTCTGATTCCGCCGATCGGCGTCGCCTTCGATGACGAACCCGCCGACCCGCACGGCGATCTCGCGGGCGGCTCCGGGTGCCAGGCGCATCTGCCGTTCCCGCGCCTCGTTCTCGATCCAGCCGGCGAGCTGACCGGCTTTGGGCGCCTGGAATGGTCGAACCTCGCCGCCGAGAGCCCGGATCGCCGCGACGACACGTTTCTGGCCCGGCTCCTTCGCGCCGCTGGCGCTCGACTCGACGAAGGCGATGCCGTTGCCGGGCGCGACGAGCGGGAGGATCGCGAGCAGCGAATCGCGATCCTCGTTCCTGACCGTCAGCGCGCCGATGTTCGTCACGACGCCGAGCGTTCCGCCGCCGAACATCGACTGGGTCGCGACCCTCTCGTGGAGTTGGCCGATGAGCTGGGCGGCCTGATTGCGATCGCCCCGAACGTCGAGCCGCTCGACGGGGCCCGCCGCTGCGGCCGAGATGGCGTCGGCCATCCGACCGACTGCCCGACCCGCGCCGAGGTCGTCGTCTCCCCAGAAGTAGGCGATCGAGGCGGCCGTCATGCCCGCTCTCGCGCGCTGCGAAGTGCCGCGCCTGTCCAGCGCAGGCGCCGAACGTCGCTCGGGGAGACGCTCGCCGCCCGGCAGACGTCGGTCTCCAGCTCGGCAGCTCGCTGGCGCACGGCCGCAGCCTCCTGCGGCGACCGGCCAGCCGGATAGCGCCGCTCCCACGATTCGAAGCGAGCGGCCATCGGCTCCAGGCGCTGCCCTGCCCGCTTGTCGGCGTAGGCGACGATCCGCTCTTCTCGGCTCGCCGTCGCGAGCCAGCGCTCAAACTGGTTCCCGTCGATCAGCCGCGTCACGGGATGGTTTGCAACGGCCGGTCCCAGCTCCGGGTGGCCCTTCGACCACAGCCACGCCGCCGAGCCGTCGCCGTGGGGCACGCGTCGCGCCGGGTCGTCGTCGGCGAGGAGCTTGTCGATGTCATGGAGGAGGCCAGCGGCCTCGACGAGCGACCGACTGACCTGAGCCTGGGCAGCCGTCGCCGTCCGGGCCGCCAGCCAGGAAGCGACCTCGGCGACCGCGCGGGCGTGGCGGAGGAACCAGACCGGTGGATCGAGGGACAGGAGCAACATGGCGGCCTCGACCCGCCCGGGAACGGTCATCCACTCGATGGTACCGCGCAACTGAAGGCGGGGACCGCGCCCGTCGGCCCGCCCACGGCAGACAGGCGCGGACCGGGAATCTCGGCCCGGCCGCCGGTCGAGCTGACGGTCATGCGGCCACTGCCGAAGACCACCTCGACCGAACCGTCGGTGTCGGTCCGGAGGACGCGAGCCCCGGTCGCGGCCAGGTGGTCGAGGGTCGAGCGGGCCGGGTGGCCGTAGGGATTGTCGGCGCCCGCAGAAACGACCGCGACCTGCGGCTGGACGACGCTGAGGAACGCCGGCGTCGACGCCGTGCCGCTCCCGTGGTGGGCAACCTTGAGAAAGTCGATCGCCGGCAGGCCGCGCGCCGCGAGAAGCGGATCGACGTCATCCTCGACGTCGCCCGTGAGAAGGACCCGTCGGCCGTCCACATCGCCCAGGAGGACGATCGAGACGTCGTTGATCCCGCGGCCGTTGTCCGGCGGCTCCGATGGCACCCGGTCCGGATCTGGCCAGAGGACATCGAACCGGAGGTCATCAACCGCCAGCCGATCGCCCGTCACGAGCCGGCCCCGCGCCGGAGCGTCGGCGCGGTCGAGCGCGGCACTCCAGGCCGTGTAGCCGGGCCCTGGACCCCGCATGCCCGGCTCGAACACCCGACCGATCCGATACCGCGACAGGAGCAGCGCGAGCCCCGCCACGTGATCTTCGTGGGGATGGGTCAGGACGACGACATCGATTCGGCGATCCCACGGTGCGAGGCGCCGATCGAGCTCGATGAGAAGACGATCCGGGTCCGGGCCGCCGTCGATCAGCATGCGCCCGCCGCGGTCGCCTTCGACGAGGATCGAGTCGCCCTGGCCGACGTCAAGGACCGTGATTCTCGTCGAGCCGTCCGGTCGGTGGGCAATCGCCAGGTAGCATGCCATGAGCGCGACCGCGATCGCCGCCGCGGCGATCCGGGCCGGTCCGCGAGGCGACGATCCGGGCCTTCGGGCCGGGATGGGGCCGATCGAGAGCGCTGCCGACGACGGCGCCTTCGACGCGGTTGAAGCCGGTCGACGGATCCAGCCCCAACGTCGCGCCGCGAGGACGAAGGCAGGGATTGCCGCGGCCACGACGCCTCCGGCGACATTCCATGGTGGATCGAGTGTCGCGCTGGCGAACGGCAGACCGGCGGTCGCCTGGACGATGCCGACCATCACCGACAGAAGGAACCAGGCGGGCAGGCCGAACGCCGTGGCGAGAAGCGCCGGCGCTCCAAACAGCGTTGCCCCTCCGGCCAGCAGGGCGATGGCGCTTGCGGCCATCGCCGGCGCGACAAGCGGGACGACGGCAAGGTTGACGACCGGCGAGACGATCGCCAGCCGACCGAACGTAACCAGCACGACTGGCAGCGTCGCCGCCTGGGCCGCCAGCGATACCGCCAGGCACTCGATGAGCCAGCCGGGCAGGCGACCGCGCGCCGCGCTCGTGAGCCAAGCGCCGAGCGGCGTCGCCCAGGCAAGAATTCCAGCCGTCGCCAGGCTCGAGAGCTGGAAACCGGCATCGCCGACGAGATGCGGATCGAGCATCAGCAGCAGGACGGCCGCCCAGCCGAGCGCGGCCGCCGCTCGCCCCGCTCGGCCGGTCTCGCGCGCCATGAGCACGACGCCGGCCATCACCGCCGCGCGAACGACTGACGCCGACGCTCCGGCGAAGGCGACATAGACGACGATCGCGGTCGCGGTCAACAGCGCTCGCCTCCGACGGGCGAGGCCGCCAGCGAGGGCGGCGACGCTCGCCGCGACGATCGCGATGTTCCATCCCGAGATCGCCACGATGTGACTGGCACCGACGGTCGTGAAGTCGACGGCGAGATCCCGGTCGACCCGATCCCGGAGCCCGACGACGATCCCGGCGGCGAGGCCAGCTTCGGGTTCGGGAATGGCGGCCTCGAGTGCCGCCCCTGCTCCGCGTCTCAGGCGCTCGAGGATCCCCGCCGGCTCGACCGCAGTCGGTCGGAGCTCGAGCGAACGAGCGCGCAGCGTGCCCGAAACCCCGGTTCGGCGGAGGTAATTGCCGTACGGGTCGTCGTCCGGCGGGGCCCGGACGGTCCCCGCGACCGTGACCTCCATGCCGGGTTCGATCTGCGGGTAGCGAGGGAGCGTCGCCGCCAGCAGCGCTCCGCCGGGCTCGATCAGGCGCAAGGTCGCGACCTGGCTTCCATCGCGGACCGACCCGACGGACTCGACAGCCGCCACCCATGGCCCAGGCCCGGGCGGGAGGTCGGCGAGCGTGGGTGAGGGAGAAGGCAGGACGACGAGCCGGACGGCCAGGGCGACGGCCCCGAAGCCCGCGATCGCCAGACCCCGCCACCTGGCTGCACCGCCCGAGCTCAGGCCGAGGCTGCGGCCCGTGATCGCCATGCTCGCCGCGAGCAGGGCTACGACGAGGCCGCCGACCGATGGCGCCGCCAGCGC
>JBBSCI010000104.1:0-11384 GCA_038250445.1 Candidatus Limnocylindrales bacterium
GCGCTCGGGCTCGCGCTCAGCGTCGCGGGCGCCGCTGCGTGGATCAAGGTCCACCCGATCGGCGCCCGCCCGGCCCTTCGTCTCGCTGGAGCCGGAGCTACGTCGGTCGGGATCGCGATCGCTCGCGAGCCCGATCCGATGGTTGCCGCCATCCGGTCGACTGCCGCGAGTTCACGGGTCCTTGTCCCATCCGGGATCGAATCCTCGGCCGAGCCCGAGATTCGGCGAACCTCCGTCGCGCTGGCTGAGGCGGAGGCGGACGAGAGCGCGCTTGGCGACCGGCCATTGGCCGAGGGGTCGGGGGGCGGTTCATCGGCCGGAGGGCCTGCCAAGGGCGGTGACGCTGAGCGTGCCGCTTCGATCGCGGCCGCGTGCGACGGGCCACGCCGGATCGCCGACGAGCGCTGCATGGTGGCAACGCGAGCACGCGAGGGATCGCAGGCAGCGCTCGACGCGCTCCGCGCGGCCCAGCGCGCCTACGACGAACACCTCAATCAGGCCGAGGCGCAGTCGGACCCGCGGACCGTCCGTGCGGCGAAGGAAGCGGCACAGGAGGCATTCCGGTTCGCGCGCGCGGCCAGCCGGACCCGTGATGAACTCGAAACCGCCGCCCGCGAATGGTTGACCGAGATCAACCGGATCAATCTGTCGACCCGCGATTCGGCCGCCCAGGCGGAGCGTCACCGCCTCGCGGCCGCGGAACTTGCCTCGAACCTCGAACGGCTGTCGGTCGAGGCGGACGCCGCAAGGATCTCGGCGGAGACGGCCGAGGAAGCCTGCGTCACCGCCCGCGAGGCGCTGTCGGCCTGCCAGGAGGCGGCCGCCCTCCTTGCCGCGAGCGGCAGGCGGAGCAGTCCGCCGGCACCGCCGCCACCGGGTCGCGCCCTCCCCGCAGGCCAGGCTCTCGTAGAGGATCCAGCGCTGGCCTCCCGCGCCGGCGAGGATGCCGTGATCATCCGGCTCCTCCGCGGCGACCGGGAAGCCCTTAACCGACTGGTCACGCGTCTCGGCGGCGACGACATCGGCGAACGGCGGCGCTGGCAGCGGTCGATCGGCGAGTTGCTCGAGGCCTTCGTCGCCCGGTCGATCGAGGCCGCAGCATTCGACTTCCCGACCGCGCATCCGTTCTGGGGAACGTTCACCCAGTCGCAGTGCCGCGACATCGCCGCCGGCCTGTCGTCGCTCGGGTACCGCCACAACGGCTTTGGTGCATGGGCCGACGATCGAATGCCGACTCGGCGCGACCTGTCGCTCGCGGTGGGCTACGCGGGCCTCGACCCGATGCGCATCCGCCATTGGCCGGCCGAGGCGGAGATGCACGACCTGCTTCGCGAGGTCACCGTCGCGGCCGACGAGTACATCTGGGAGGCAGCCGGGGCACTGACGCTCGGGGAGCTCGTGTCCCTGCTCGGCCGCCGAGCAGACGGTCTGACCGAACTCTGGAACGAGTGGGGCCTGGTCAGACCCTTGCTCCTAGCGGCCGACTAGTCACCGCATTGGCGGCCCACTCGATCCTCAAAAGTCGATGCGCATCACAACGCGCCTCAGCGTGGGATGGGCGACCTCGTAGAACCCCGCGTCGGCGAAGATGCTGCGGCTCCCGACGTGGACCTCTCCCCAGGTGACCTCCTTCCCCGGCTGCGTGATCATCGGGTATGCCTCGAGGGCTCGGGCGCCCCGCTCGCGTGCGAACTCGACCGTGGCGCGGGCGAGCGCGCGACTCACGCCGCGGCGCCGGAAGCCTGCGCGTGTCGCGAAGCAGGTCACGGCCCAGACGCCGTCGTCATCCTTGTCTTCGCCGCGTTCGGTCCACGCGACGCGGGCGGGCGGCAGGAGCGGGTAAGCCGTTCGCGGCTCCACCGCGCACCACCCGACGGGCTCGCCATCTAGATGGGCAACGAGGCCGCTCGTGGTATGAGCGCCGGAATCGCCGCAGTGGGTCCCCGCGCGCAACATCGCAATTCGTTCGACGACGGGGACCGCGCTGTACCCGGCCTGCCCGACCTTGAACCGCTGGCATTGGCAATAGGCCGTATAACCGCGCGTCCCGAAGATGGCCTGCAGGTCCTCGCAGGACGATTCATTCGCGGGCACCACGGTGACCGCATCGGTCACGGTCACGTCCGGAGGCAATCGCATCGTCAATCGTCAGCCTGGATCGGATACCTGACACACCGCGGCAGGAATGGCGGCGTCCGCCTACTCGGCCAGGGCGGCTTCCGTGGCGTCGGCGGCGTCGACGCTCGGGCCCTCGTCCTCGTCCTCCTCGATCACCACAAGCCGGAAGGCTTCGCCGGCCGTCGAACCAATTGGCTCGCCGACCTCCTTCGCCCACTCCCGGATCCGCTCGCCCAGCCGGTCTGGGTGCTTGATCTGGCTGACATGGGCCCGGAGCGCCTCGATCTTGCGATTGATCGTTGCCGTGACGTCGACGTAGACGTTCGGGTCGTTCGGCCAGAACAGGTAAATCCGCCGCACGATGTGAGACTCGAGGCCCGCCTTGGCCAGCCACGGGAAGGCCATCGGGTTGCGAGCGGCCGGGTAGACGGCGTCGACGGCGGCCATCCCGGCGGCTCGATGGTCGGCATGGTTGACGCCGCCGTCCCGATAGAAGACGACCTCGGGATCGGTGGCGAGGACCGCGTCGGGTCGGAACGTCCTGATCTCGCGGACGAGGTGCTCGCGGAGGGCGAGGTCGTTGTCGAGCGCGCCATCCGGCTGGTGGAGGAACGTGACCCCGGCGTAGCCGACGACGTCGGCGGCGACCCGCTGCTCCTCTTCGCGGAGAGCGGCCAGGGCCATCGGGTCGATGTTGGGATCCTCGCCGCCGGCGTCGCCGCTCGTGCAGCAGACGAGCCAGCCGACCGAGCCCTCGTCGATCCAGCGGGACGCCGTCGCGGCCGGGCCGAAGTCCGCGTCGTCAGGGTGGGCGACGATCACCATGAATCGCGCCGGCCGCCAATCGTGCGGGCTTTCGCTCACGGCAATCGGCCCGGCGCCATTGGAACGTCAGTTGCGCTGACAAGCACCGCGGCTATGATGTGCGCCGAGGCTTCGCTCGTCTCCCCCCACGAGCGAAGTCTCATTTCATGTCCGGCGACCCCGACCCGGGCACTCACCCGCCCCGCGCCGCCTGTTCCTCGTCGAGGGCCTCGAGCACCTCGGCGGCGTGACCTTCCGGCTTGACTTTCGGCCACGCCCGGGCGACTCGCCCGTCGGGCGCGATCAGGAATGTCCTCCGCGCCGTGCCCCAGTAGGTCTTGCCGTAGTTCTGCTTCTCGACCCACGAGCCGTAGGCGTCGGCGGCGTCGTGGTTGATGTCGGCTAAGAGCGTGAACGGCAGGTTGAACTTCTCGCGGAAGGCCTTCTTGCTGGCCCCGGCCTGCGGGCTGACGCCCCAGACGTCCGCGCCGCGCTCATGGATCGTCTCGTTGGCGTCGCGGAACTCGCATGCCTCGATCGTGCAGCCGGGCGTGTCGTCAGTCGGGTAGAAGTAGAGAATCGTCCATCGGCCTGCCTGGTCTGACAGCTTGTGAATGGAACCAGATTCGTCTGCGAGGGCGACTTCTGGGGCCTGGTCGCCGGCCGTCGGCATGCTCATCGCGTGAGCCTAGCAGGGGTCTCGATGACGAGGATCGAACCACTCCTCAGGACGAACGATGCGTCCGCGGAACGGCGGACATTGGACAGGCCCCTGGCGGAGCCTAGGACGAGCGGCTCGTCGCGAAGCGGGTAGTGGAGCCCAGCCGTCGTGATCCCTTCCGCGTCGCCGCCGAATGGGATGAGCGAGACGAGATCCCCGACCCGGCCCGGCAGTGGCGAGGCGACTCCGCGGCCATCTGGGCCCGGGGCGCGAACCAGCCGGACGCGGGCTGCGCCGTCGAGGAGGACGGCCTGCCGTCGGCCGAGCGCCGGATGGGCCAGGAGCGCGAGATTCGCGATCGCGTGGTCCAGCCTCGGGCCACCGAACGCGCCCAGCACGATCACCTCGTCAGCGCCGGCCGCGACCGCCGCCTCGATGGCCAGTTCCGTGTCCGACTCGTCCTTGTCGGCGGCTACGAGGTCGATCGGGATGCCGCGAGCGCGCAGCTCGTCGAGCTCCGCCGGAGAGATCGAATCGCCGTCACCGACCCAGCGATCGAGCTGCAGGCCAAGCGGTGACGCGTGGCGGGCGCCCCCGTCGGCCGCGATCACAAGCGTGACCGCGTCCGACCAGCCGGGCCAGGTCGCGTCGAGCTCCGCCCGATCGGCGACGTCGCCGTCGGCGAGGACGATCGTCCGCCGGCCGGGTTCGGCCGGATCGCCAGGGTTCGAGGTGCCGCTCACCCGCCGACCGGCCGGACAGTGGCGAGGTGTCCGTCGACCCAGGCGGCGACGGACGACGACACTTCGCCGGCACCCGCGGCGCGCAGCTCGTCCGGGTCGCCCAGAACCGACGTGATGCCGACGGCCCGGACGCCGACGGCACGCGCCATCTGCATGTCGGTCGGCGCGTCACCGACGTAGACCACATCCGTCGGCCGGTCCTCGAGCCCGAGCAGCTCTAGGGCCTTCCGGAGTGGAGCCGGGTCCGGCTTGTGGACCGCGAGGTCATCCCCGAACACACGCGTCTCAAGGAGGTGAACCAGGCCTGTCTGCTCGAGCTGCGGCTCGACGATCTCACGGTGGCCGGCCGTTACGATCCCGAGCCGCGAGCCGGCGTCGCGCAGACGAGCCAGCGCCGCTGCGACTCCTGGGAAGGCGACGACGTGGGAGTGAGTCGCGAAGGTCGCGTGCCACAGGTCGTTCGCCTCGTCCAGCCGATCGTCAGGCACGCCGAGCCGGGTGTACATGAGCCGCCAGTCGGGGGCGTAGTTGCGACGGTAGATGACCTCATCGAAGGGCAGGCCGAAGGACGACATCACCGCGGAATTGGCGCGATGGAACGCGCCCAGCGAGTCGACGAGCGTGCCGTCCCAGTCGAAGAGGATCGCCTGCATGTCGGGGGATGCTACTGCCACAGCCGGCCGCTCGCCGGATGCTAGACTCCGCCCGTGCCCGAGACCTTCGACAACGCTGGCATCCAGCGGGTCCGCGAAGCAGCCGCGCGTAAGGGCGTCGACCTCGACGTCAAGGTCTTCGACCAGTCGACCCACACGGCCGCGGAAGCCGCCGCAGCGGTCGGCGCCGAGCTGGGTCAGATCGTCAAGTCGCTCGTCTTCGTCGCCCCGGCCGATGGTGGCGGGCTCGACCCGATCCTCTGCCTCATCGCCGGCCACAACCGGGTAGACCTCGCCCGCTTGGCCGCCGTGACGGGCGAGCAGGAGGTCCGGCGGGCGACCGCGCGCGAGGCCGACGAGCTGACCGGCTTCTCGATCGGCGGAATCCCGCCGATCGGTCATAGCCGTACGGTCCGAGTGATCATGGATCCCGACCTCGGGCGCTACCCGATCGTCTGGGCGGCGGCAGGGACGCCGAAGGCCGTCTTCCCGGTTCCACCCGCGACACTGCGTACCCTCGCCAACGCGGTCGTCGCCCCGATCACCGAGGAGCGGCGTCTCGCCGACGTCGAGGCCGAGCGTGAGGCCGGCGCGGGGGTCAACGGCCTCGTCGGTGACGGCCGGTCGCAGTCGCAGAACGCCGGAGCGTGAGGATCGCCCGGGCGTGAGTCCGCCCGGCACGGACGCTCAGCCACGAGATTCCCAACCGCGCGACGCCACGATCGCCTATCCCGGCGGGCTTCGGGCGCGCTGGCGCTGGGGCGGCAGCGGCCAGGGAGCAGCGGTCTTCGCCCTGTCGGAGACGGGTGGGACGCTGACCGATCATGGACCGCTCGCGTCGGCCGACTACGAGCTCCTCTGTCGAGCGGAGCTCCGCATCGAAGGTCCGGGCGGCGCCTGGACGGCGAGGTTCGCGTCGACGATCTTCGACGAGCCGGGCGGCCTCGTCTGGGACGACCACGGCCTGTTCGTCGTGAAGTACGGCTTCCACACATACGCCTTTGACGCGCGCTCAGGCGAGCTCCGCTGGTCCCATCGCTCGGCGACGCCGCTGCTCGCGGTCTTCGGCTCGCCTCGGCTGGCTCACCTCGTCGTCCAATCGGAGATCGAGACGTTCGCCCTCGAACCCGACGGAATCGTCGCGTGGCGCATCGCCCACAGCGACGTCGTGACAGAGGCGGAGCTCGTCGGCGGGCGCCTGGTTCTGACGAGTTTCGGCGGGGCGGTCACGGCGATCGATCCGTCCACGGGTCGGCCGACGGGCTGATAGCGCGTTGCTCTTCCGCGTCGCGCTGGGGACGCCGCGTGGATAACCGACGAACTCGATCCCAATCTCGTGGACAACAGGGTTGACCGGGTCGACGGCCGGACGGTAGCGTAGATGTCAGCCCGGAGGGGCCGAGCGCAGGCTAACGGCAGCGATCACATCAACGCCCACGCCGCGGGTAGGTTCCTTCGGGCCCTTCCATGTCGGCCGCCGCCCGACTGGGCTCCGCGCCGGGCGCCGGTATCATCCCGCCGTGACTCCCCTGGTCCTCGGTGCCGCGAGCCTCGTCGCCATCGCCGCCGGCGTGATCACGCTCCGCTCGTACGGGCCGCGCTATCGCGTGGGGCGCCTGCTCGCGACGACGCCGCTCGTCACGGTCGCAGAGGCGGTCGCGATCGCCCGCGACGGTCACTCGCGGTACGTGCGGGTCGAGGGCCGGATTGACGCATCGGATGAATTCGAGGACGCTGACCATCGACCGCTCGTCTTCCGTCGAACGAGGCTCCAGGCGAGAGACGGACGCGGCTGGGTCTCGTTCGAAGACTCGCGCGAGTCAGTCGCGTTCGACGTGCGGGAGGGGCTCGATTCGATCGGCGTAGATGCCGCAGCACTGGACGCCGGCCTCGTCGTCATCGCCCGCGAGTCCGTTGGCGTTGCCGCTGATCTGGCCGGCAGCGACCGGAGCCCGGCATCGCTCGCCACCGACGCGCCGGTGAGGGCGCTCATCGAGCAGGTGTCGTCCGTTGAGCATGCGGTCGTGATCGGCGTCCCTGTCCCGGGCGAGCGCGAGGGCGACCTTCCGCGTCTGACCGCCGGCCTCGGTCGACCGCTGATCCTCACGACCCTCGAACCCGCGGCGGCGATGCGGATTCTTGCCGGCGGCAGCGCCCGGCCCCGCCTGGTCGCCGCGTGCTTCATCGTCGGGACGACGCTGCTCGCCGCCGGGCTCGTCTGGGCGGGTCTGGGCGCGATCATGACCGTGATCGTGCCGGTCGCGCTGGCCGCGTCGCCATCGCCGGCGCAGGGCGGCGACCCGCGCAGCAGCGGCGAGGGTCCTGGCCTGGTCGGCGAGCCCGGGCTTGCCCTTCTGGCCGTCCTGGGAATCGCGCTCCTCGCGATCGTCGTCACGAGGATCTACGTTCGGCTCACGGATCCCGGCTCCGAACCGCCAAAGAGGGGTCGCTAGCCCCGTCTGCGTTGCCCGGCAGAACTCACCAAGCATGCGCACGGCGTCGCATGACTTTCGTCCTATTGGCAAGAAGTGTGAGATTGGTAGGCTGCCGACGACAACTTGACATTTCTTCCACGAGCGAGCGTTGCCAACCGCCCTGCCATCCCGCCCAATCGATGCGACCCTCTCCGTGACAAAGGCCGCTCGCCTCCTCGGCGTTCACCCCAACACGATCAGGGCCTGGAGTGATGCTGGCCGCCTCCGTTACTACCGGATCAACCCCCGTGGCGACCGCCGCTACCGGCTGGGCGATCTCCAGCGGTTCCTCGCGGCGGCGCAGGGCGGAATGAACGAGGCGGGCGCCGTGGGCATGAATCCCCGCCGGGCATTCGATCGACCGACCCTCGAGTTGCTCGCGAGCCCCGACGAGCACGAAGCGAACACGCAGGCGGCGTCCGCCGACATCGATCGGGACCATCACCGCGCCGATCTCGACCTGCTCGCCGAGCTTGCCCGCATCGGTGCCTCCGTTGCGCGCACCGAGGCGGCCCTGGCCGAGGCGGCCGTCGCCATCCTCGATCACGGAGGCCACCTCGCCACCGCCGTGTTCGAGCTCAGAGGCGAGCGACTCGTCCGTCGAGCATCGGCGGGTCTGGGCGACATCCGTCTTGTCGAACTGCCGCACGACTTCGGGGCGATGGGGATCGCCATCAGGAGCTCGGCCGCCGATCCGATCCCCGTCGTCGCCGACGAAGCCGGCGGCGTCATCTCCGGCGGGCTGCCAGAGCTCGCGATCGCAATACCCGTCGACGACACGGTCTGGGGGGCCCTCGTCATTGCCGCCGGCGCGAACGCCGATCCGGCAACACGTGACACGGACCTCCTTCGGGCTGTCGCTCGCGCGGTCGGAGCGATCGTGGGCGCGGGTCGGGCCGCCGACGAGGTCGCCCACCACCTCCACCGGGCCGACGCACTGCGGCGTGTCGCGGCCGACATCGGCAGCCGCCTCGACCTTGACCAGATCCTGTCCGGCCTGGTCGACCACGCGATGGTCCTCTTCGAGGCCGATCGCGGCGCCGTCTTCCTGCGCCACGCGAATGGCAACGCGATCGCCGAGGTGACCCGCGGCCTGTCGCAGGAATACCTCCAGTCCGTCCGCAGCTTTCCTGCCCGATCCCTGCCCGCGATGGCCGTTGCCGCCAGGCGGCCGCTCTTTGCGAGTGGCTACCTCAACGATCCACGAGGCCTGGATGTCCGGGCAGCGGTCGTCCAGGAAGGGTTCGACACGATCTGCACCGCGCCGCTCCTCGACGGGCCCGAGATCCTCGGACTGCTGAACGTCTACCACGACGCGCCGTATGCCTGGAGCGAGGACGAGCTCGACACGATGGCCGCCCTCGCGACCCAGGCATCGGTGGCGATCAAGAACGCCCAGAACTACGAGAAGATGGCGACCTGGGCTGCCCAGCTCCAATCGATCCAGCAGCTCGGCGTTCGCCTCTCGCGGCTGACCAGCGTCCACGAGATCGGCCTGGCGATCGCGACCGAGCTGCGCCAAATCATCGACTACCACAACGTCCGCGTGTATCGGCTCGAGGGTGAAGACCTCATCCCCGTCGCGATGCAGGGCCAGGTCGGCGAGTACGTGGATGAGACGCCCGAACAACTCATGGTCAAGTTCGGCCAGGGCATCACGGGCTGGGTCGCCGAGAATCGCCTGCCCCAGAACCTGCCGGACGCGGCGAACGACCCACGGGCGAACACGATCGTAGGGACCGAGGAAAACCTCGACGAATCGATGCTCCTCGCCCCGATGACGTTCGAGGACCAGGTGCTAGGCGTCCTCGTGCTCTCGAAGCTCGGCCTCCACCAGTTCAGCGACGACGACCTGCGGCTCCTCGTCATCTACGCGAGCTTCGCCGCCCAGGCCTTCGCGACGGCCGACGCGACGGCCCAGCTCCGGGCCCAGTCCGAGGCTCTCCAGCGCCAGCTCATCAACCAGCGCGGCCTCCTCCAGGTCACCGAGTCGATCCTGACGACGCTCAACCCGCGGGCCATCCTCGACCAGGTCGTGGATCGTCTCGCCGAGCTCGTCGGGTACGACAACATCGCGATCGAGACCGTCGATCCCGCGATCGGGCTCCTCCGGCCGTTGGTTGCCCGCGGCGTCCACGCGGCCGAGTACCTCGAGCCCTGGGAGCCCGGCGAAGAGGGCCTCGCAACGTGGGTGGTCGCCCACAACGAGCCGGCCCTCGTGCTCAACGAGCGACTCGATCCACGCGTCAACCACTTCCGAGGCGACTCGCAGGAAGGCAGCCTGATCTGCGTCCCGCTGCGGGGCCGCGACGGGGCGACCGGCGTGCTCACGCTCGAGCGGCTGGGCGAGAATCCGCGCTACACCGAGGACGAGTTCGACCTCGTCAAGCTTTTCGCGGCCCAGGTCTCGATCGCCCTCCAGAACGCCGAGGTCCACCGGGCTGTCGAGATCCGGGCCCAGACCGACGGCCTGACGGGGCTCCTCAACCACGGGACGTTCGGGACCTGGCTGGCGAAGACCGTCGAGGCGCGCGAGCAGTTCAGCCTGATCATGCTGGACCTCGACGACTTCAAGGCCGTCAACGACGCCCTCGGCCACCAGGCCGGCGATCGGCTGCTGGCCGACATCGCCGCAGCGATCGTTGCGGCCGGCCGCGAGAGCGATAACGTCTTCCGCTACGGCGGCGACGAGTTCGCCCTCATTCTCGGGGGCACCGATGCCACGGCCGCGGTTGCCGTCGCCGAACGTGTCAGGGCTGCCGTCCATGCCGTCGGAGGCGAGGGCACGAGCTGGGCTCAGCAGGGCGTCGCGATCAGCGTATCGATCGGCCTGGCCACGTTCCCGCGCGACGGCCTCTCGCCCGAGTCCATTCTTCTGGCCGCCGACCGGGCTTGCTTCGTCGCCAAGCGGACCGGCCACGGCCTGATCGCCACAGCCGACGAGGGCCTCGAGATCGCGCGTGAGTTCTCGCTTCAGGCACCGACGCCCGTCGATCCGCCGACCCTCCAGGTCATCGACGCCGGGGGATTCGTCGCCTAGCAGTAGCGGTTTTCGTCTGGTCGCGATCAAACTGGGGGTCGCATGACCCATCGACCACGCCGACTCGTCGCGATCTGCCCGCTCCTCGTTCTGGTTGTCGTGGCCTGCCTGCCGGACACGGTGGGCACGAACACCTCGCCGGGTTCCGTGACCCCCGCCCCGACCACACGGCCCACGCCGAGCGGACCGACGCCGGTTCCCACGTTCGTTGCGCCGACGCCGACGCCGGGTCCGACGTTCTTCACCTATACGGTCGTCAGGGGCGACACGTTGATCAAGATCGCGAAGCGCTACAAGACGACCGATCGCAGCATCGCCTTGTGGAACCGGGCCACCTACCCGAGCCTCGATCCGCAGTCCGAGAAGTATCGGCCGAACCGGATCGAGATCGGCTGGATGCTCGCTCTCATCCCGGGCCACGTCGTCGACGAGCAGAACCTGCCCGACGACACGCCGGTCCCCGACACGACGCCGGACGCCGAAGAGTCGCCGTCGCCGACGGCGACGCCGTAGGGCCCGCCCGCCCCTCGGTCGCGTATCCTCCGGCGATGAACGAATCGACCTCGCCGCTGATCGTCCTGACCGTGACGGACGTCGGCCGTCACGCCGACCGCGAGCTCGCGGCCCGCAAGAACGCGCGCTATGCCGAGGCCGTCGTCCGCCACGGCGGGCGGCCGCTCCTTCTCGACGGGACTGCGTCCGACGATGAGCGGCAGGCCGCGTTCGCGGCGATGGACGGGCTGTTGCTGACCGGCGGCACCGACATCGATCCCGCCTACTACGGGCGCCCGAACACAGGCAGCAAGGACATCGAGCCGGAGCGCGATGCGCTCGAGGCGGCGGCATGGTCCGCAGCCGGCGACCGCAAGGTGCCGGTCTTCGGGATCTGCC
>JBBSCI010000105.1:0-11346 GCA_038250445.1 Candidatus Limnocylindrales bacterium
CCACCGGTCTCGGCCACCTCCTGGCGCAGCAGCTCGTCATGCGCCAGGAGACGGTGCTCGACGTGCCGGCGACCCTCGCGGCGCGGGCTCGCCGGCTGGCCCGTGGCCACGGGCGCAAGACCGATGGCATCGATGCCGCCAGCGTCGCCCGGGTGGCCCAGAGCCAGTCCGACCTGCGCCGCGTCGGACCCGAGGATCACAGCATGGTGCTGCGGCTGTTGTCCGACCGCCGCGACGAGCTGACCGGGGAGCGCCGCCGGGTGGTCAACCGGCTCCACCGCCTCCTGCTCGAGGTCGACCGCGGTCCTGGGGCGGATCCGGTTGAGCAGCCGCGCGCCCGCCTCGGTCGAGAGCTCGGTCGGGGCGCCCCCTGGCAGCAGGTCACGCAGGAATCTCATCCGAGTAATATGCGCAGCCGATCACCCTTCTGCCACGGCTATGGTATCCTAGATGCCATGAGAACGACCATTGACAGGGCAGGACGGCTGGTCATCCCCCGCTCGCTTAGGGATCGGATCGGGCTCGTTGGAGGGGGCGAGGTAGAGCTCGAACTCGATGGCGCCGCGATCCGCATCGAGCCGGTCGGCGGCAGTTCGCTCAAAGAGGAGGGCGGTCTGCTGGTCATCCCAGCGGCGGGAACGTCACTCACTGGCGCGGCGGTTCGTGAGCTGATCGATGCCGACCGACACGGACGCTGAAACACTCGGGATCACGCTGCTTGACACGAGCACGGCGATCGCCCTCATGGTCGAGGATCACGAAGCCCATGCCGCGACACTCGAGGCGGTCCGCGGCCGGCGCCTCGGGCTGGCCGGCCATGCCTGGTTCGAGACGTACTCGGTCCTAACGAGGCTGCCGGCCGGGCTTCGTCGTTCGCCAGTCGACGTCGAGCGCCTGTTGGCCCACAACTTCCCCACGTCCGGCTTTCTGGGTGAGGCGGAAGCGGTTGCGCTCGCCTCCGAGCTCGCCCGGCTGGGCGTTTCCGGCGGGGCTGTTTACGACGCGCTGGTCGCGGCGGCCGCACGGCAACACGGACGACGGCTGCTCTCGGGCGATGGACGAGCCCGCCCTGTCTACGAGGCGCTCGGCGTGGAGGTCGAGGTCATCCGCTAACCGGCGCTCGGGCCGACCCCGTCCCGTCATCTCCCTGACCATCGAGCGATTCGCGCCTCACGTGCGCCGTCGATCGGGATGCCGATACCTCTCGCGTCGAGCCGGCCTTGAACGACCGGCTCTCAGTATTCCGCGGTCATCTCCAAGGCTGCCGGAGAGCCGGCGCGGGCACCATCGTCCTGGCGATCTATCCAGCCGACCTGCCGCGTTCCTTGCATCCCTCGCGACGCTCTACGGCAGCGAACGGTAGCGAGATCCGCCGGCAACCGGGCATCGATCCTGGACGGACCGTGGATTCGATCGAGGAATCCGACGACCTTCCAGTCCGAAGCGCACTCGATGAGCATCCGCGAAACCGTCTCATGGACCGTGGGCCGCAGCGAGCTATGCGCGAGGCGATCGATGTCGACCGTATCCGTTCCGGAACCTGTGGTACTTCGGCGGGCCGATCGCCTGACGGCCCCAACGCATTTACAATCAGCAGGACGCGGTAATCCTATCGGGCGGACGCCTGTCTGTGGGCGTCGGCCCGCGTTTGAGCGCTTGCGCTGGTACGTTCCTTGTCCAAGCCCGCCCAACGGCTCTCCGACCCCAGGCGCAAGGCTCCGCCGAATCGATGGAAGTCGGCCGCACTGGCGAGCCCAAATCGCGCCGGTTCGCGACTCGTGGTGGTGGGAGCATCGGCTGGCGGTATCGAAGCCCTCTCGCAGCTGGTCGCCGGCCTGTCGGACGACTTCGTGGTATCGAAGCCCTCTCGCAGCTGGTCGCCGGCCTGTCGGACGACTTCGTGGTATCGAAGCCCTGTCGCAGCTGGTCGCCGGCCTGTCGGACGACTTCGCGGCACCGATCGTGTCGCCCAACACTCGGATCCGAATCGCCCGAGCCATCTCGTTGAGATCTTGGCGCGGAAGACGTCGCTTCGCGTCAGGCAGGACGAGGGGCGGACCGCTCTCGAGAACGGCGTGATCTTCGTCGCTCCATCCAATCGCCACGTCGAGGTCACGGATGACCACATCCGACTACGTCCCCGCAGGCGTGGCGAGTCGGCACCGTCCGTCCGACGCCGCCGGGACATCCACTCGGCCGACCGCCACTGGGACGAGTGATGGCCGCCTCCCGGGACGCTGCCATGAACGCGTACTCGCGGGTCACCCCGGCGGCGTTTCGGCTCATGGCCGAGCGGAGCGGCGGAAGCGCCCGCGAAGCGGACGGCGCCCTGCTTGTGGCTGGTCCTGAACCGGCTGCCGAGATCCTGAACTGCGCATTCCGTCTCGACCCGGACGTGCCGCCCGCCCCGGTCCTGGCGGCGGCACGTTCCCACTTCGAGCCGCGGGGCTTTGTCTACACCGTGTGGTCGCAGACGGGCCGCGACCGGGACCTCGACAACGCGGCCGCCGAGGCTGGTTGGAAGGCGGCCGTCGAGCTGCCGGTCATGGTGACCGCGGAGCCGATCGAGCAACGGCCGATGCCGGGAGCTGCGCTCCGCGTAGTCGAGACGGCGGCAGACCGCGAGAGCTTCGCCGCCATCGCGGGCGAGACGCTCGGCGAGGCCGACGACGATCGCCAGGCCTACGGTCGTGTGCTCCAGGCGGTGGACCTCCATCGCGACGGCTGCCGGGCGTTCGTCGTCGCAGTCGACGATGTCGACGCTGCTGTCGCGTGGATCGCAGTGATCGACGGTACGGGTCTGGTCGGCTGGGTCGGAACGCGGGAGCCGTTCCGGCGCCGCGGGCTCGGGGCCATGGTCACGGCGGCCGCGGCCAATGCCGGCTTCGCCCTCGGGGCGTCGCTCGTGGCGCTCCAGGCATCGCCGATGGGTCGGCCCGTCTACGCGGCGCTCGGCTTCGAGACGATCTCGAGCGAGACGCTGTGGGTGCCACCCTCGCCGGATTGAGGCCCGCGAAATCAGCACCTAGCTACAAAACTGACGGAGATCGTGTACACATCGGGTCCCCTAACGAAGAGGAGAACCGATGACCGAACGGGAGTTGGACCGACGAGCCGCGCACCGCCTGGCGATCGACCGCCACGCCGAGGAAGTGAGCGGCAACGTCTCGTATGCGCACACCTGCCGATCAGGTTCGTCGGCCTCGACAACTACCTCAACCTTCTCGGCGACACGCTGATCCAGGCCCCGAACGCCAATGCTTACGCCGAGCGCGTGATCGAGACGTTCAAGGCCTGTGCCTCGACTGGACGCGCATCCTCGGTCGGCGGCATCTCGATCAGACGCTCCGGACGTATACCGAGCACTACAACCGCGGCCGACCTCATCGCGCGCTCGTCCTTGCGACCCCGCTCGCCGAACCTCAGGACCGGGTGGCGGTGAGCCCCCGACACGTTCGTCGACGAGACCTGCTCGGCGGGCTGATCCCCGAGTACCACGGAGCGGCGGCGTGATCAGATCTGGGTTTTCGACCCCCACGGGCCTGCCGCTGATGGCCAGTTCGAGGATCGCGTTCCACGAGTCTTTCCAGCCCTGGTTTCTGAGCCCCGTCGCGGAACGTGTCGCGTACTCCGCGCCGCCCCCGCCCGGCAGTTCGGGCTATTGGCGGACAGCCCGCCGCGATGCCATTGCCGGCGGGCCACCGCGGTATCGACCATGGTCCGCCCGGCCGGGCTGACGTCAGCCACAGACGAACCGGTCGAACCGACCGGACTCCGCGGCCAGCATCTCGGTCAGTCGCAACCGAACGGCGACGAGCGCCTGGGTCACGGACGAATCGGACGGCAGGACGAGACGCATGTCGGCATCGTTCGACAGCGGGTGCCAGAACCAGCCTTCGGAATCGGCGGTCAGCTCGGGTGCGACATCCTGGGGCCGGATCGGCTCGCCCTCCGAAGCGGCGCCGCGCAGCGCGATCGGACGGAAGATCCGGTCCTCGGGCCGGATCGCATACGCGTCCGCGAGGCGATGGAGCTCCGGGATCTCGTCGAGCGCGTCTTCCGGCAGCGACGCCGCCAAGCGAACCCGGGCACCTGCGTCGACGAGCGTCCGGATCCCGGCCAGCGCCCGGGCGTGGGCACCGCGCCCCCTATGGGCGTCGTGACGATCGGGAGTCGCCGAATCGAGGCTCACCTGGAATGCGACCCGCCGACCCGCCTCGATCAGGGGCCGTAGGCGCTCCCAACGCGAGCCGCGCAGCAGCATGGCGTTTGTCAGGAGGGTGAGTGGCAGGCGGTCGGTGATGAAGGCGATCAGGTCTGGCAGGTCGGGACGCAGGGTCGGCTCCCCACCGGTTACGAAGACCTGCTCGAACCCAGCCGCGTCTGCCTGGTCGACGAGCGCCCGGATCCGATCCGCGTCGAGCCGGCGCGGGTCGGCTTTCGGGCTCGCCACCACGCAGCAGTAGTCGCACGCGAGGTTGCAGTCGTAGTTCGCGTACAGCCACAGGCGGGTCGGCATCAGCGACTCGATCGACTGACCGGCGCCGGACTCCACGGCAGGCAGTGGCGCCGTGCCGTCAGACCAGTCGGTCCGGGCGGCGCCCTTGCGCAGGTAATAGTCCGTCCACTCCGGCCGCTCGCCGTCCGGGAGGACTGACAGGAGCGCGTGGCCGCTCGCGGCCTGGAACGCCCGGAGCTGCGCTTCGAGGTGACCGAGCGGGCTCGAGATGCGCAGGATCTGGCCGTCGCGCATGCCCAGCAGGGCGACGTGGATTCGAATCAGCAGTCCCGAATCGAGATCGGCGGTCGGATGCTCGACCACGGCGTGGACCGGGAGGGCGCGGCCACCCCCATAGTTGATGGCAGCGCTACGCGTCACCATCGATCCCCGCCTGCTGTGAGCGTGTTGCGGCGGGATCGATCCGCTCGAACGTCGAGTACTGGAACCTCTGGGGAATCCCCGCCGGCGTATGGTGGAGATAGCGACGACTGTCCGCCAGCCGGAACCCAGGCCCGAGCTCGCGCTCGAGATCGTCGGGCTCGTAGCGCCGAACCGGCATCCCGCTGCATCGCTCGGGCCCATCCTCGGCGAACGTGGCGATGATCGCGACGCCACCGACCGGGACCGTCCGCTCGGCCAGGCGGGCGTAGTGTCGTCGGGCCGGCTCCTCGAGCAGGAAATGGAACGCGGCGCGATCGTGCCAGATGTCGAACCTTCCGACGTCGTCGAGCTCGGCCGCGTCGCCGACGATCCAGGTGACGCGCTCCGAACGGGACCCGAGCCGATGTCGGGCCACGGCCAGACCGGCCTCGGACACGTCGAGGACCGCGATGCCATGGAGCTCTTCGTCGATCAGATGGTCGACCAGGCGCGACGCACCGCCGCCGACAACGATGATGCTGCGCCCGCCGCGAGCGATCGCCGCGCCGATCAGCTCCCTGGACGTGACTGGATCCGGTTCGAACCAGCCGACCGCGTCCAGGGCGCGGGTCGCGTAGATCCAGTCCCACGCGTTGCTCGACGAGGCTGTCTCCACCGTGATGCGCTGACCCTTTCTGACGTCGCTCTGCCCGGTGCTGCGCACGATGACACCGACCGGCAATGGATTTGATGACGATCTGGTGACAGCCGGAGGCGCCATCGTCGCCTCGCTGGTCAACGATACTGGTTGGGTCCGGTCACACGGCCGTCATCGCCCGCGGCTACGGTCCACCTCGCCGGGGTTCAGTTCGGATCGTGGCACGGCTCCTTTGCATCGCCGTCCGCTTCACCGTCACGAGCCACCATGAGAAGGAGACATCGGGATGGTTTCCCAGGGTAATCGCATGAACGGGGATCCCGCCTCGATCGCGTCGGACCGACTGTTCGGGTGGGCGATGGCCGCACTGCGCAGTTTCTTTGGCCTGGTCTACCTCCACAACGGGCTCGCCAAAATCCTTCCTCCGATCCCGGGGTTGTGGCCGGATACACCGCTCGGCTTCGTGATCAATGCTGAGGGCAACCGCAGCGCTCAATCGATCCTGCAGTTCGAGGTCGTGACCCAGCACCACCCGGTCGAGCCGTACCGGTCTTTCGTCGAACAGGTCATCCTGCCGAACTTCGGGGCGTTCGGGTTCGCTGTCGGCGCGACGGAGACTATCGTCGGCATCCTCCTGATCCTGGGCCTCCTGACGCCGATCGCCGCGCTCGTGGGGGCGCTGATGGCGCTCCACTTGCAGTTCGCGACCCTCTGGAACGACAAGTGGATCTACGAGTACTCGGTCGAGTGGGTCCCGCTCCTGTGTCTCGCCGCCTTCCGGGCGGGCCGCTGGCATGGCCTGGACGCCAGGTTCGCGGCAACGCGCGCGAGATGGCCCGGTTGAGGGTCGGCCTGCCCGTCGCTCGCACGATCGTCACTGGCGGAGCCGGCTTCATCGGGGGCTCGCTCGTCGAAAGCTTGCTGGCCGATGGGTCGGAGGTGACCGTCCTCGATGATCTCTCGAGCGCCGAGCCGGCATGGCGCGAGCGGTTTGGCGCGAACGACCGGCTGACGTTCATCGAGGGCGACGCCGCCGATGCGGACCTCGTCCGGACGGTCATGGCCGGCCATGAACGGGTGGTCCATCTCGCGTCGAGCACCGATATCGCCGGCGGATTCGACCGGCCGTGGCTCGACTTCCGGAATGGCGTTGTCGCGACCGAGGTCGTCTGCGAGGCGATGCACCGTCACGGCGTGCGGGAGCTCTGGTACGCGTCGTCGGGCGTCGTCTATGGCAGGCCGGCACGGGTGCCGACCGCTGAAGCAGACGGACCGCTCCTGCCGGAATCGCACTACGCGGCGGCCAAGCTGGCAGGTGAGGCGATCGTGTCCGGGTTCGCCCACCTCTACGAGTGGCGCGCGTTCGCCTTCCGGTTCGGCAACACCGTCGGGCGCATGTCGAATCATGGCGTGGTCCACGACCTCGTCGTCAAGCTCCTGCGCGACTCGACCCGCCTCGACATCCTGGGCGACGGCACCCCGGCCAAGCCCTATGTCGCAGTCGCCGACCTTGTCGCCGGGATGCGCCACGCCGCGTCGGCCCTCCGCAGTCGGGGACTGACGCCGCTCAATGTCGGACCGGAAGGCGTCGTCACCGTTCGTCGCGTTGCCGAGCTGGTCATCGAATCGCTCGGGCTGGATCCCGACCTCGTCGAGCTGACCTTCACCGGCGATCGAGCGGACGGTAGTGGGTGGCCCGGCGACACGCCGCTCGTCTCCTTCGAGACCGGCGCCATGCGCGCGCTGGGTTGGCTGCCGTCGATGGACGCGGAACAGGCGATCCGGGACGCCGCCTCGAGCCTGGCAGCGCGCTATCGCGGCGGCGACTCCCCCCTGGTCACCTCGATCGAACGACGAGCTGCGTCGGTGACAAGCGCGCGAATCCCATGACGGACCAGACGGTCGCGGTCGGTCGTCGGGCGGATCTGCAAGCGGTACTTGAGCCGGCGGTCGATGCCGTCGCAGGCCCGGTCGAACAGCGGGCCGTGGCGGCGGTCGTCCCCGTGATCGACGAGCGCGACGCGATCGGCCCGCTGGTCGACGGTCTCCGCGCCCTCGGCCTGTGCTGCGTGTTCGTGGTCGATGGCGGTTCCGCAGACGGGACGCCGGCCGTGGCCGCGGCCGCAGGCGCAGTCGTCGTCGAGGAACCTCGGCGGGGCTATGGCCGGGCCTGCCTGACCGGTGCCGAGCGAGCACTCCAGCGAGTGCCGCATGCACACGACGCGGTGGCGTTTCTCGATGGCGACGGATCATGCGATCCGGCGGATCTACCCGCCCTGGTCGATGCGCTCGCCGGCGCCGACGCCGTCTTCGGACGCCGCTCGGCCGATCGGGTCGAGTCCGGTGCGATGCCGTGGCATGCCCGTTTGGGCAACGTTGTCGTTGCGCTCGTCGTGTCGATCCGGACCGGGCGTCGGGTTCACGATCTGCCGCCTACGAAGGTCATCCGGGCAGCGACCCTGGAGCGGATCGCGCTCGATGAGGCGGGTTTCGGCTGGACCGTGCAGTTCGTCGCCCGATCGCTCGCGGACCCGACGATCCGCGTCCGCGAGGTTCCGGCAGCCTTCCGGCGTCGACGCGGCGGGGTGAGCAAGGTGTCAGGTTCGGTCGGCGCCTCCACCCGCGCGGCCGCCGCGATGCTCCGGGTCGCCAGCCAAGGCACGGCGGCTCGACCGGTCGTCGCCATGATGGCCAAGGCGCCCCGGGCGGGCCATGCGAAGACCCGCCTGGCGATCGATCTCGGCGCAGACCCGACGTCCGACCTGTGGGCGGCGTGTCTCCGGGACACGAGCGCCCACCTTCTCGAGGCCGCGACAGCTGCCGGCATGGACCCGCTCCTGATGCTCGCAGAACCATCCGACATGGAGCCGGTCGTCGCGCTCGTTGGGGGTCGCTGGTCGCCCCACGTCCAGGCACGTCCCGGTCTGTCTGGTGCGCTCGTTGACGTCTTTCTCAGCGCGGACGATCGGGGTGCAGACCGTACCGTGGTCGTCGCCGGCGACGTTCCATCGCTGCCGCCGGCCTACGCCGTCGAGGCGCTGGCTGGGCTCGCCGGCAGGCGGAATGCCGCCGTCTTCGGTCCGAGCCATGACGGTGGATATCATCTCGTGGCGTTGCGCTGGCCGGCATCCCCCCGTTGGTGGCCGCGGGCCATTCGCCGGCGACGACGGGATCGTCTCGCGGCCAGGCTCGAGTCGGCCTTCGCCGGCCCGATGGGCGGCAGGTCAGCGCTCGATGGGGCCCGTCGTGGCCTCGAAGCAGCGGGCTGGGCCAGTCACGATCTGGCGCAATGGGCCGATCTCGATACGATCGATGACCTGGACGCGTTGGCGATTGAGCTCCAACATGACGCGAAGCTCGCCCCGCACACGGCGGCCTGGCTCGCCAGCTGGTCAGAGCTGGGCGATCGCGTGGTCAGGATTCCTCCCAGCGCGAAGCCGGATCCAGGTCACGGCTTTGAGACCGAGGGCTCGGGCCCCCAGAGGATGAACCGCCCGTCATCGGCGATGACCGGCCGAAACCCAGTCGAAAGTTCGGCACGGATCTCGTCGTGGATCCGAGCGATCGCGTGTGTCGGCGCCCAGGCGTTTCGGTCGAGCAGCACGAAGGCCTCCGGGGGTGGTCCGCGTCCATCGACGAGGCGACCGACGGACGCTCGCCCGGCGAGCGGCGCGAGCGAGCCCTCGTCGGCGGCAAGGAGCGCACCGTCGGGAACGCGCCGCGCCAGCGCCAGTAGCGGGTCGATCGCGGCCGGCGAAGAGCGGAACGCCGGGTCGCCCGCATCGAACGGCGGGATGGAGCCCTGAATCCACGCGCCTGCGACAGCCGGCAGGGCGAGTGCGGCGCTGAGCCCGAGGGCCGTGACCGCCGACCACCGGGTCCGTCGCAACTGCGCCCGCGGTCCGTGACGCGCCAGGTGCCGCGTCCCGACGGCCAGCACGCGCCGGCCGCCGAACACGGCCGAGGCGAGGAGCGGAACGATCAGGATGGCGGGGTACTGGAGGCGCAGCGTCGCCTGGAACACGTGGGCGGACAGCAGGACGGCGACAAGGGGCGGCAGCGTCAGCGCGAGCCAGCGCGGCCGGAGCAGCGGCAGCGCGCCCAGCGACCCGATCATGCCGCCAATCACGAACCAGGCCGGCGGACGCGTCAGGGCGGCGACGACGGCTCCAGGCCTCGCAAACGGGGCGGCGAGTATTTTCCAGCCCTCGCCCAGCCAGGCGTAGTACGACGCCGTCTCGCTCGGATTGCCGTCGCGGATGGCCGGCATCAGCACTCCGAACACGACGATCGCCCAGGCCACCGCCACCGTGGCCAGCCATCGGCCGTGCCGCCGCAAGCGGACCGGGCCGCGCACCGCGGTCACGAGACCGACGATGAACACGGCATACGCCACATCCTCGCGCGTGAGGAGCGCCACGACCGCAAGGGCCCACAGGATCCGCGGCCGTCCGGTCAGGCCCGCCCATCCAGCGAACAGGGCGAGGACGACACCACTCACCTCAGGATGGAAGTCCGACCGGACCACGTCCTGGACAGCTCCCCAGATGGGAATCGGGATGGCCAGGGCGGCGGCGATCACGCCGGCGAAGCGGCTCGGGCGGAGGCCGGCTCGCAGGAACAGGAACGCGGCGGGAACGAGGGCTCCGACCGTGATGGCATGGATCGAGGTCAGGACGCGAACGTCCGGCCAGACCAGGCGTTCAAGCAGCGCCGGAGCGACCAGGATCGGCGAGAAGTGGAGGCCGAGGAACGATCCCTGGTGGAAGTTCGACACCCACTGGCCGCTCTGCCCGACGTTCCACACGATCTGCTGAAAGAAGGCGAGATCGTACGGCGGCGCGGTCAGGCCGCTGACCCGGGTCGACAGCAGGCTCGCGGCCCAGACGGTCGCACCCGCCCAGCCGATGACCATCCCGGCCAGCGGGAGATCGATACGCCCGAGGGCTCGGTCGATCACGTCTCGGGCCCGGTCGACCGGGAGGGCGGTTTCACGCTCATCGCCACAGCGTCGGCAGCGGATGAGACGCCGTCATGACGACGGCGCGTCTCGCGGGTGCCGGGTATGAAACCTTGGACAGGCCGACTGCGCCCGAGTCGCGTCTGCGAACGCTCGTGCCGATCGTCGCCGGCGGCATCGCGCTCATTGCCTACGTCCGCACGATGCTGCCCGGGCTCGCATTCGGCGACTGGGGCGAGATGCAGACCGTCCCGCATATCCTCGGTGTCGCCCATCCGACCGGTTATCCCACATTTGTCCTGCTCGCGTGGGCCGCACAGCTCGTGCCGGTCGGAACGGTCGCGGCCAGGGAGAACCTTCTGTCTGCCGTCCTCGTCGCCGGGTCGGTCGCGGTCGCGAGCCTGATCCTCGTGCGCCTCGGGGTTCGCCCGGGACTCGCGGTCATCGGATCCGTCGCGATCGGGGCGGCCGGCACGGTCTGGGCCGCCGCCACGGTGGCCGAGGTGAATCCACTTCATCTGCTCCTTGTCGCCCTGCTCGTTCATCGAGCGCTGATCTGGGAAGCGCGCCGCACGCGGGCTGATCTCCTGATCGGCGGGCTGCTGCTCGGACTGGCGGTCGGGAATCACCTGCTGATCCTGTTCGTCGCGCCGTTCATCGTCGCCTTCGTCGTCTGGTCCGGCCGCGCGGTGATCCTGTCGAAGCCGGGCCATGCCCTGGCCGGGGCGGGCGCCGTCGTCCTCGGCCTGAGCGTGTATCTGACGGTCCCGGGCGGGGCCCCCCGGGGCCCGGCGCCCGCGGGCCACCCCCCCCACCCGCCCCACCCGGGCGGGGGGCGCGGGGGCGGCGGCCCGGTCCGCGCCCCCG